>NZ_JBTRAR010000013.1:0-167671 GCF_054611535.1 Pseudomonas sp. VEM90
GACCCAGCATCTTGAGCAGTTCGGCTTTGCGCTCAGAGGAATAGTACGGCACAACGGCTCTCTTTCCGCCCCCGGGGTCTGGTTTCAGGTAAATCTGGCGAGGCGACAACTATCCTGACACCGGGGGGTGTTGATGCACTTGTCCAACCAGGTAGGGATCGACCAGTGTTTGCAGTGACGGTTACAGATGGCCCTAAGCAAGGTTTTGGAGAATGGTGATGATGGAGCTCTCAGAGCTGCTTCGCAATCAAGCTGAGCGAGTATTCGGTGACAAGGTCAAAGCTGCGGTGTGGTTGGGGCGGCCACGGTCAAGCTTCGATGGATGCAGTGCGCTGGAGTTTGTTCAGGACGAGGCGACCTACCTGCGTGCAAGAGAGGAGTTGGACAGAATCGAGCACGGGTTTACAGGCTGACTTGATGCCGGCAGGTGCTCATTCAGGGAAGGCGAGCTCGGTTTGACTAGGGGAAACGGTAGTCGGTCGTTTAGAGAGCCGCGCTGCTCGACCTCGCTCGAGAGATAGGGGTGAATCGAGAGTAGTGGCCTGTTGCAGGCTTATCAGGCCTGGTAACCCACCTTCGCGTTCTAGCGTTTCGAGTTCAAACTTGAGTGTGTTGACAAGGTCTTTAGCCGGTCTACAGCCGTCTTCGCTCAGCGTTAGAGCCAGTAAAGTCAATGGACTCAGCTTGAGACGCGCGCTTAGCTGTTCAAGCTTGTCCAGCGTGATGCTTGATTTGCCACCCTCAAGCTTCGACAAGTAGGTACGACTGCTTGCATCGGCAAATTGCCGCTGGGTGATATTGCGTTTGCTCCTAATGGCGCGGAGCACAGTGGCAAATGATGACTTGAGTGTCATGAGTTCGGCCTGGTCATCTGACATTGTACGTGCGTCGCGCTCAGCGTTTCCTTTGTAGGATGTCGCATAGGGGAGGGCGAACACTTGATCGTGATTGGCGAAGGCAAGGGCGGGCGCCAGTCTAGCACGGGACTTTCGTCGGAAACGCATCTCTAGTCCGCAGGGTCTGGCTTACAACGCCAAGGTGAGATCCTCGCCCATCATGAAAAGTGCGGCCTCAATTGCACGACTCGTCCATGACCTGGGTAGCCTAACGCCGTTGCGGTCTACCGTTGAGACTTTAGACAACTGCTCGATGATCCAATTTGCCCTCCGATTCCACGTCGCATGTCGTCGGTGGTACCTGATGTGGCCAGAAGGTGCGAAGTATTTAAAGGTCTTGCTATCAGGGGTTCTCACCGCCCGCGGTACTTTCTGAGTATTGGCCCTCATACACCCAAAGCGCAGATGTGGGGGAGCCTGGATCCCGCACTCTTGCGCCCAGCATCTTACTAGCCATGCAAGCGCCGCAGCGACGCGGCTGTCGTAAATCACGAATCCGGGCAAAATTAGCGAATAGATTTTTGTGGTGCCAGCGTTGGAGCGAAGATCGCTCAACCTCTCAAGGAGAAGAGGGTCTTCGTCCTGGAGAGCCGGAAGGGCGCGAGTAAGGTACCTGTGCAGGCCTCCGTTTAAATTCTCCAGCCACACCGCATTACCCGGGCGTTTGAAGACGCCTCCCCACTCCATAATCGCTCTCGCCCAGTTTGCGAGTTCAGTGGAATCAACTGTGGTTTGCGCCAAGCAACCTTTGATGCCGTCAGATAGCTTCTGCAGAAGCTCTTCATTCTGAGAAAAGCTCGAGTTTCGAGTTTCGAGTCATTCGAGTCGAATCTCAGGTCTATCGGGCAGCCGCAGGCCGTGCTTGAAATATGCACCAGTCATAACCGAATTAGGTGCGATGACAGATCTGAGGGACGTGCCATCGTTGCCCTCGTCATCGATATGCAGAGCTGGGACGTGGTGGGAGAAGCTGTCGATACTGGAGACAAGCTCAGCGTGGCTGAAAGGGCTATAGATAGCGCATTTGGACGCAATGGGCGAGGGCAGGTCGAAGCGAGATTCCCGCTCGGCCAATCCTGTCAGATCGTCCTTCACGTGGATCGTGCTCATGGTGGGGCACGACTGAGAGAGTACGCGCTTCGCTACAATGTCGATGTGAAGTCATCAAGACACCATCAGCTTTTAGGGAGAGTAGAGCGGCTGCTAGCACCTCTTTTAATGTGCCAGCGCGGCTCGTTCGGGGACTGCCAAGAGCCTGTGTCAATCGAAGATTTCAGAGCGTACCTGACGGATCGCATAGCTACATACCATGAGAGTGAGAAGTACGAGGAAGAGCTTATACCCTACCAGCTGTGGCGTCACCGCAACCAGCCGCCGACAAATGCCTAGTGGATGCCTTCAGTTCCAGCTAATCCCCCGGATCTCTTTCCACGGTCGAGCCTGGTGATCAGTCAGGCATGACCAGTCTGGCATTGCCAGGAGAGAGCTCTGGCCTATTTGGCTTGCGCATAATCCGTATCAACCCTCCATCAGCGTCTAAGACATATCCGTCTGCGCGACTTACTAAGCAATTCTGCGGCGCGCGGCAAGCGGAGCGCGCAGGCGTGAGGATGTCCACCCGCAGGGTCAAGACGCACGCCCAGCGGGCGGCTTGATTTACGACAGCCGTGCTCGAAGAGCCACGCCCAAGATGGGCGAGGGCGCCGCCATCAACAACTTGAGCGCCTGGAAAGCTAAATCATTTGTCGGAAGATCATCGAAAGTCCGATGATCTTCGAATTGATGAGAAGTTCAAGCCCTTAAACTTGGCGGCAGCATTCACAATCGCTGGATCCGAATCGGTGCGCGCCATGACTGAAAGTCGCTCACCGAAAATAGTCATATATTGATTAAGCGCATCCGGAGAATAACTAAATGCGCCATTTTTAGTCGGGAACATGGGTGCCGAAGGTAGCGCCTCGCTCGCATCAACCTGATACCAGCCTAGATATCGCTCTAGGTAAGCATTAAATTCTACGGAGAGATTAAGTGCCCGCCTCGAGTGCACACCACTTTCGAATACCCATGATCCGTCAGATGCGCTACGAAATTGACCTAACATATGAACATCACTAATTGCCACAATAGTGTGTCGGGCGATTGCCATATACAGCAAAATTTGCTCAGACCGTTGATCTGAGAGGTTGCCCATCATGAGCTGCTGGAAAGCCCAGTCAAGCTCAATTGAGGTGAAACAAAGTGATGGCTTAACTTTTGCCAAACTTCCAAGGATGTCGCGCGGGCATTCCTCCGCGCAATTAGCTTTTAGTAATCCAGTTTCCGCCAAGTAAAAATCGAAGAAAACTTTTGCCACTTTCGCAGATCGCCCCAAAGCCCATTGAACTAGCTTTCCGAAACGGTCGTCGCCACTTTCTTTATGAAAGACCTCAGCTTTCCGACGAAAAATCCGCCACCGTTCGTTGATCGCCCAATCGGCAAATTCCATCCTATCATTTGGCAGATATCTAAGATGCGAAATAGAACTGCACCAGGCAGTTGGAGGGTTGCATTGAAAGTTAAGAAACTCTCGAAAATCGCCGACATCCCAACCCATCAGTGGAATACCTTTGAAAAAGCTCCAGTTCAGCATGAGCTCCAAGCAATGGCAGGTTAGCGAATAGCGGGCTTTGGCTTGATCGGGGGCCCACTCAAGCGCTGAACACTCCAGAAACTTCGAGCAATACATGACGCTCGTAAAGGCTTTGCAGGCAGGGTCAACCTGGTCGAGCCTGGAACGGACATCATGGTTCTGAGGGACGCTGTACGAACTGGCAGGCTTCCAATGTTCATACGGAGCGAAGATCGGGAATGGAGTGAACGGTAACGCCATATGCGCTCCCTGAGCCTATAATGGGTGCGAGAAGTCGGTGTCTAGTGAGCAGCATTTGAGGCGTCTGGGGTATGAATAGCCTCTGATCGGCGAAAGCGGCAGTGATCTCAAATGGTCTGAGTCATTTGATATGTATAGCGCAGATCGCGTTTGTAGGTGCGTGCCGGCGCAGCAAATCTGATGATCGTTGTTGGTATGTGTAGATGCTGGTGCAATACGCTGGGCAGCAGTAGGAAGTAGGTTGCGGTACGTCAGGGGTTCGTGAAACGACGGGTGACAGAATGGATGAGCAAGGGATCGTGAGGCTGCTGATTTTCAACGGGTTCGGGGGTTTGCGGAATCAGCTGCGTAGGTTAGTGGACACAGACAAATAAACAAGGCGGATTCATCAAAGACCATAATTTAACATAATATGCATTATGAGCACCTTCGTATGAAGGTACCGGGCCGTGGGTTGGCCAGATTGGAAGCCCGTTCGCAGTGCGATTTTCGCGGACGCGAAAAAATGACCAGTTCAGCCGGCTCCAGGTGTTGCTACCAGCAACACGCATCAGCTCCGAAGTAAGTCGCTGCAGACAGCTCTGCCGGTGGTTTTTCACGGTGAAAAAATCCACGGTGAAACTTCAGAGCCCAGATCGCACTACGATTTTCGCGGGCACCGAAATTACGCTCGCCGTTGGCTTTTCGGCCGACGTTGCGTCATTTGACCCAGTACCTGGTCAAGTTGCGGCGCGAGGTTCAACACGTCCAAGTCTACGCCTAGAACTGAATCGGCTTCGTACGGATACCGCGTGCCAGAGAACAGAGTCGACGCAGTACTTATTCATCTGTCCAACTCAAAGCCTGGTGCCAGGTGTCCAACTCAAAGCCTGGTGCCAGGCTCTGTGAATCGCACGAAACTGGCTGGCTAGGTCGCTAGGAATTGCGTTTTACAGATCAGACAAGCAGTGTCCATTACCACGTGGCTTCAGGCGCAGTCGCAGGTGCCCATCAGGATCATATTCAGATCTGGGGAACGCGGGTCAGCCTTAACCAGAAGCGACTTGAGAAACAGCTCTCAAGCGAGCGCCGGATTCCTCACAGCTGGCCAGTAACGCGTTCTATCTGGGGAACTTTTCGCTCTCACCTCAAGCGCTTGAGTTGCCTGCAGAAATGTCCGGGCTTCCTCTATAACCCAAGTATTGGGCAGCGGGACGTCATCCTTCATATGGCGTCTTAAGTGGACCTTCGCTTGGAGCTGTGGCTGGTAGCAACAGCCTGCGGCCGCATAGCATAGCGGGATAAGCTCTGGTACCCTGCCCTTATAATATGAATTTAAGGAATAACTCTACTAAATATTCATTTAGTAGAGTTGCACTCAGTAAGTGCCTGGTAATGAGTTCAATCAAGACTAATTTGTGTATCGTCAAACCCTACCCTGACGACTGCGAAAGTTTTCCGCAACATTGAACAATCCCATACCGACGAGCATCGCGATCACGAACAGCCAGGCTTGCCAGTACCCCCCGGCGAGCAACACCAACGCCGGCCCCGGACAAACGCCGGCCAACCCCCAGCCTATGCCAAAGACCAGGCTCCCACCGACAAGTCGACGGTCGATGTCACGCCTGGCAGGCAACTGTATCTTACCTCCCAGCGCAGCCGTGGTGTGACGCCGCGCCCAGGTCATAGGCAACAGTGCGGCACCTATCGCACCCACCATGACCAGTGCCAGCGACGGGTCCCAGTGCCCGGCAATGTCGAGAAACCCTAACACCTTGGCGGGGTTTGCCATGCCGGATAGCAATATCCCCATGCCGAATAGCAACCCTGCAATGAAGCCACTGATCCGCTTCATTTCACGCTCCTGAAAAAAGATGCCTGACCACGAAGACCGTGGCAAAGCCGGCGGCCATGAAGCACAGTGTCGCCACTGCCGAACGGGGCGACAGGCGTGACAGGCCACAAACGCCATGGCCACTGGTGCAGCCACCGCCATAGCGAGTACCGAGGCCTACCAGAACTCCCGCGACCATAAGCAGCCAAGGCGCCATACTGAAATGAACCGGAGGCATTGCCGAGAACAGTTGCCATAAAAGTGGCGCGGCAATGAGTCCCAACAAGAAGTACACTTTTTCGCCCCGCCCTTCCCCGCCACTTTGCAGCAGAGAACCGAGCAAACCGCTGATGCCCGCGATGCGCCCGTTCGCAACGGCGAACAGCCCAGCGGCCAAACCGATCAGTGCCCCGCCTGCCAATGCCGACCACGGCGTGAAGGCAGCCATATCAACAAACATCTCAGCGCTCCATTGTCGTATTAGAGACAAAAACAGATTCCATCTTAACGCTAGAGAGCGACCTCATGACACTTCCCAGCATGCGGTGCCCGCGTCCAAGCCTGCTGCAGAAACGATAGAAGCGAAACAATAAAGTCAGCTGACCGGCGCAGACCTGATCGTCAGGATGCTGCACGGCGCATGGCTGAGAAGCCGCTCGGTGGTATCGCCGATCACCTTGGCCCAATGCCTGGCCTGCACGACGCCGACAACCACTGCATCGATCTTCAGCGTGGCGATGTAGGTCTTGATCACGCGCAGGGGCGCGCCTTCGCTGAAATACCGGTGCGTGTGGGCAACGCCATGTGCATCGGCCAACGCATCGAAAGGCAACTGCAGTGACTCACGTAACTGGTTCGCCCAGGGGCCGGCAAGGTCAGGGTTGGCCAGCATGGCGATGGGCAGGTCGTAAGCCGAGAGCAGGTGCAACTGGCCCTTGCATTGAGCAGCCAGTTGCTGACCTGCCGCGATCAGGGCATGGTTGAGGGCATCCTTGTGTGGCGACGGGTTGGCGACATCCACTGCGACCAGAATGTTGCGGGGGATGGCTGGGGCATTCGCCGGCACGAACAACAACGGCGTCTCGCACCCATGCAGCAACGCTTGGTCTAGCGAGGTCCGGGCGATCTGCTCGAGCAGGGAGTGGCCCGGGCAGTCCTTGATCACCAGGTCAGGTGCGTAGCGGGCAATGCAGGCTGGCAGTTGATCACGCGGATTGGAGGTTTCTACGGCCTCGAAACCTGGCCGAGCCCCCACGAACTGCTGCTCATCGAGCAGCGCTTTGAGTTCGGTGCTGAAGTGCACGAATGAGACCGAAGGTACCGGGTCCTCCTGCAATTCATGACGCAGGCGCAGTTCACCCGACTCATGGATGCCCAGTACTTGTAAACTTGCACCCGACGCCGCAGACAATGCCATGGCCCAGGACAGCGCTGTATTGGCTTGGGCCTCGGTCATGATGAGCAGAATCCGGCGATACGGCGTCATGGGCACCTCCCAGCGCGGCGTTTGGGGTGTATGCGATTGTCATTATCGAAGCCGGCGCTGGTTCGTTCTTGATAAATATCAAGGCCCCCAGGCGCCATAGCGCCACTTTACGGCTGAACCGATGCGCCGTCATCGGGGCGGCCATCACTGTCCTCTACCGACTCCAGGCGCGCATCGTGGCTCGGGTTTGCCAAGGATTGATGCGCGCGATCTGGCTCGAAGCGTTCCCGCCGTTACTGCCGCAGGCCAATGAGCTACCATCCATGCGTTGGTCGACAACTTGAAATGAACCGCCACACAGGGCAAGAGTACCTTCGCGATGCTCACTGTCACGCTGATCAACATGCTGGTCGTGATACTGGTGGTGATCATTCACTACGAATGCCTGCTGCGCCTGAATGACTGGCTACCCCGCCTCAAGCTCTGGAGCCGGTTTCGCATCGTAGCGGGCGTGTTCGGCGCACTGCTAGCCCATGCGCTTGAGGTCTGGTGCTTTGCCCTGGTGTATTACCTGATGGCCCATGCCGACGGCTGGGGCACGCTCAGCGGCAATTTCGACGGGAGTTTCCTGGACTGCGTGTACTTTTCCTTCACCACCTATACCACCATTGGTTTCGGCGACATCACCCCTGACGGGCACCTCAAATACCTTACTGGCCTGCAGGCATTGACTGGCCTGGTGCTGATCACCTGGACCGCTTCGTTTCTCTTCCTGGAAATGCAGAAGTACTGGAAAGCCAAATAGAAGCCGGAGCGTCCTTGCTCCTGAAGCGTTCCCGAACGTCGTTCACTCGCTACTCTTGATCGGAATCACTTTTTCCGGGTGAATGGCTTCGGCACGCTTTGGCAGATGTAACCGCAGTACACCGTTGGCGAACTCTGCATTGATTTTTTCAGCATCGACTTCGCGGGGCAATTGGAAAACCCGCTCGAAGCTGCCGTAGTGCCGTTCTGACAGGTGATACTCCTTGCGCTTTTCGTCGCGTTCTTCCTGCTTCTCTCCGCGAATCACCACATTCCCATTGACCAGCTTGATTTCGATGTCCTTGTCGTCCACGCCTGGCAATTCGGCACTGATGCGAAATTCATCGGCCAGTTCGCTGATATCCATCGCCGGCATGCCATGGCTGAAAAGGTCGCGACGCCAGAACGGCTCTACGTCAAACGGCGTGTGGCTGAACGGTGTGCGTAAAGGCCGGCGCCCGAAATCCTCGAACAGGCTGTCGATCTGGCGCCGTAACTGCTGGAATGGCCGCCACTGATCCGATGTTTCGGCGCTGGGCGGCGAAGCCTTGGCAGGCTGGGCGGCTGTGGGAGTATCAGGTACTTTCTTGGCTGCTTCGGACATGGCGACCTCCTCGAATGAGTTATGCCTCGCTGGGAGACGCCTTGATCTTGAGCCTGCAGCTAACCCCACGCTTGACCTTTATCAACCTGCCTGCGGCAACCTTTGCCTGCCCCTTTTGCTCCTGATCAACGGCCGGTGAGACTGCCGCCTAATGGGCTGGTAGCCGTGCAATTGACAACTATCAAGTCGGTGCAAGGCCATGCGACGAAACTGTATCTCCACTGTTCATTCCAGACGTGTGAGGATACCGCCATGGCTCCAGTCAACCCCTCCCCTCAACCTGCCCCCACCGCGTTTCCGGTGCCATCCGGCGAGCATTGGATCGATGCTCTGGACAATGGCACCCATGTACTGATCAGGCCGTTGCAAGCCAAGGACAGGCAGCGCGAAAGGGCCTTCATCGAACGGTTGTCACCTGAATCACGGCACTTTCGCTTCCTGTGCCAGATCAGGGAGCCCGGTGAAGCCATGCTCGACCAGTTGATGGCGGTCGATCAGGACCGACAAGCGGCCTTCGTCGCCCTCGCGCATGTCGACGGCGAACTGCAAGAAGTGGGCATTTCCCGTTACGCCGCTTGTGATGCCAAGGATGAATGCGAATGCGCGGTCACGGTTCTCGACAGCTGGCAACACCATGGTCTCGGCCGTTTGCTGCTCAAGCACCTGACTGATCATGCGCGGGCAAAAGGTTTTCGGCAGATGTATTCGATCGATTTCGCCGCCAACCAGGCAATGCGTGACATGGCCAAGGCAGCAGGATTTACCACGACCACCGACCCTGATGATCCGAGCCAGGTAATCCATCGGCTTGTACTGAGCTGAACCGAAGCCGCCGCGCCATGACCGGTCCTGACGCGGCGGCCAGCATCTTATTCAAGGCATGGTTGCCTGAGGCTCCTCGGGCAGCAGGTCGAACTGTTTGAGGCAGCGCTGCTCATCATCGGGTGTGAGTACCTTCAAGCCGCTCACCTCCTGCATGGGCGTTTCGAGCAAAGCCATGCGCAGCACCCCGTTGCGCTCCATGAAGGTCTGCGCCAGGCACGTGCACACCGGTTTGCCGACCAGTGCGGTGAGTTTTTCATCTTCGGGTACGTCCACTTGAGCCTGCAGGTTGGCTTCGCAGTTCGCCACGATCTGCGTCACCGAGCGTCCTGCCAACCACAAGGCGCCTGTGCCCAGCAGCCCCAGGCACAACAGCACCACCAGCAGGATGTTCGACTCCCGGGCCACCGAGCGAAGGAACGCCAGCCTGGCCTGCCAGCCTGCCTCCTGGCCGTTGAAAATGGCCCTGCCGACAGTGCGCTTCACGCCTCGCTGCACCGCCCAGCCTAGCGCCACACTCAGGGCCAGCAAGGCCAGTATCACGGCCGGATCGTGCATGGGCAGGCGCCAGGTCGGGCTCAGCCCGTGGTAGGCCGATGCGGCGAGTAGCAAGACCAGAATCGCCACGATCCAACCCAGGCTGCCCTTTGGACGATGCATCCAGGCTCTGAGTCTTGCCCTTGCTTGTGTGTTCATGAATACCTCCCGCGCCACCCCAGGCTCTGTATGAAAAGCCTTGATACTCGTTGATGCTGCGTTGGAAACAGCCCCTAGCGCACAGGGTCGATGGCAACCGTTTCCTGATGCTCAGGCACGCACACCTGCCAGCCGAGTTCGAGGCTGATCCGCCGCCGCAAGGTGTCGGCTGCGTGTGGCTCGCCATGAATGACATAGGTCTGACGCGGTGGCCGGGTGAACCCACGTAACCATTCCATGATTTCATCAGCATCGGCGTGCGCAGAAAGATTCTCCATCGCATGCACCTGTGCACGGATGGGCACGTCCTCGCCGTGCAACCGCACGCTGTGGGCGCCCGCGACGATATCGGCACCCCGCGTCCCCCCGGCTTGAAAGCCCGAGAACAGAATGCTGTTGCGTGGGTTGGGGGCCAGCGCCTTGAGGTGGTGAAGCACCCGTCCACCGGTCGCCATACCACTGGCGGCGATGATCACTGCGGGCTCGCGCAGCTGGTCCAGGTGCCTGGACTCGTCGACCGTGCGGACGATGTGCGTGCCCCTGCACATGGCGGCGCACTCGGCTGCTGTCAGCCGGTGTTCACTGCGGTACTGCTGGTACAGGACAGTGGCATCGGTGGCCATCGGGCTGTTCAGGTAGACCGGGATATCAGGGATCAGCCGGTCGCGCTTGAGCGTGTACAGGTAGTACATGAGCAGTTGGGCACGGCCGACAGCGAACGAGGGCACGAGGGTAATGCCGTGGCGCAGGAGCGTTTCGTTGATGACCTTGGCCAGGTACTGTTCGGTCGATTCGGCCGGATGCTGGCGATCCCCATAGGTAGACTCGATCAACAGCACGTCCGTCGTCCTGACCAGTTCAGGCGCACGCATGATCGGATCCTGAGGGCGGCCGAGGTCACCCGAAAACAGCACGGCCTGCCCTTCGGCGCTGATCTGGACCGTGGCTGCCCCCAGAATATGTCCGGCGGTACGCAATAGCAGCTCCATGCCCTCGGCAATCAGGGTCACCTGGTGCAACTCTACGGGATGAAACAGTGCCAGGACCCTTTTGGCATCCTGCTCGGTATAGAGCGGTTGCGCCGGTGCATGCTTGGAGTAACCGTGGCGATTGGCATGGTCGGCCTGCTCTTCCTGCAGCCGCGCACTGTCGAGCAAGAGGATTTCCGCCAGGGCGCAAGTCGCCGGCGTGGCGTAGATCGGCCCGCGGTAGCCTTCCCGAACCAGCACCGGTAGATAACCACTGTGGTCAAGGTGGGCATGGGTCAGCACCACCGCATCGAGCGCACGCAGCGCTGGGGGCAGTGGCTGCCAGTTGCGCAGGCGCAGTTGCTTGAACCCCTGGAAGAGTCCGCAGTCGACCAATACCCGCGTGCTGTCACGGGTCAACAGGAATTTGCTGCCGGTCACGGTCCCGGTGCCGCCAAGAAAAGTCAGTTGCATGGCCAAGGCCCCCAACTTTCGGCTATTTGGGGATGAACGGCGAGCACACTGCACGGTGGGCGGCTGACGATACGCTCGGTGGTGTCACCCAACAGTTTGTCCAGGCCCTTGGGCTGTACCACGCCCATCACCACCGCGTCGATGTCCAGTGCTGCGACCTGTTCACGGATCACCTGTACCGGGCCTCCTTCCATGAAATGTCGGCGGTCCGGCGCGACGCCTTCGGCATCGGCCAGCGCCTCGAAAGGCTCCTGCAGTGCCTCACGCATCTCGTCGATCCACGCCTGGGTGACATTCATGTCCGAGGCGAATACCCCTGCCAGGTTGTAGGCCGACAGCAGATGCAGGGGCGCGTCACACTGCAACGCCAGCGCCTGGCCAGCACGAATCAGTCCATGATTGAAGCACGCCTGGACGGCAGGCGTCTCGCTGAACGCAGTATCCACGGCGACCAGCACACGCCGCGGCAATGAAACGGCCGCCGCCGGCACGAAATGGCTGACGCCTTTGAAACCTCGCATCATCGCACAATCCAGTGGGGTGCCGAACATGCGCATCAGGGCCGACGCGGCTTCGCTGTCCTTGATGACCATATCCGGCTGCAGTTCACTGATGTAATCGATCGCCTGGCTGCGGATATCCTCCGCATTCAGGCTGTCGACCGTCAGCGTCGTACCGCTGCCCCGATGCCGTTCGACCAATCCCGTCAACTGAACGCGATAATGCTGGTACTGGCGCTTGATATCGGCCTCGTTCAGCCGCTCTTCGCGCAGAAGGTGCTCCTCGCTCGGCTCGAACAGGCCCAGCACATGCACGCTGGCGCCGCTGACTTGCGCCAAGGCAAGGGCTCGGCGCAAAGCGGCGGAATGCGGATCGACCTCGCTCAGCAGCACCAGCAATTGTCGATATTGCCCCATGGTGAACCTCCGCGCTTGCGTCAGTGGATGTGATGCTGACGATGTTCCGCGCGCAGGATCGATGTTGCTTGATGCAGATCAGAAAACTGCTACCCAGCCTGAACTTGATGATTGTCAGAACCTAACCGGTCCGTCACGTTAAAACGGCTGCACCAGGCAATGATCGGGTAACGGGAGGCGTCATGAACGGGCAGCAAACAGCACAGCCACAGACCTGCGAACACTGGGTCGAAAACCTCGAGGACGGTTCGGCGGTGCTGATCCGCCCCTTACGCGAGGAGGACCACGAACGGGACAAGCGTTTTCTGAGCACAATCACTTATGAATCACGGCGTTTTCGTTTCATTGCCGGACTCAGCGGCGGCTTGCCCAGCTTGGACACGCAATGCATGCCCGTGGACTATCAGCAGCGCATGGCCTACGTCGCCTTGGCTCATGTGGACGGTAAATTGCAACAGATCGGCGTCAGCCGTTATGCAGGCCTACCTGGCAGCCAATGTTGCGAATGCGCAGTGGCGGTCAGCGAAGACTGGCAGCGCAAAGGGTTGGGCAAGCGCCTGATGCAGCACCTGATTGCAGCCGCACGACGCAATGGCTTTCAGTGCATGGTTTCCCGGGATCTGGCCAGCAACTATGGCATGCACCGGCTGGTCAAGGCACTAGGCTTCACCTCACGCTACCCTGGCGGGGATGTGAGCGAGATCATGCACGAACTTGACCTGCAGCCTTGAAAAGACAAGGCCCTTGCGGGCCTTGTGCTTCAGCCTTGGGAGCGCTCTGGAGAAATCACCAGCACGCTGCTGGACAACCGATGCAAAACCCGCTCGGCAGTACTGCCGATGAACCAGCCGATGCCATGGTGGTGATAACTGCCCATGACCAGCACGTCGATATCATTGTTATCCATGAATATCCCCAAGGCCTTTGCCGGGTCGCCTATGCGCATGTGGCGGTGTTCGACGGCGATCCCGTTGCGTTCGGCAAGCTCCTGGAAGGCAGCACTCTGAGCGTCATGCAAGGTCCGGGCGTGGTTCGAATCGAACAGGAACGAATGTTCCCGGCTGCCGCCTGCATCCAGGTACATGGAACCCAAGTCGTAGGCATACAGCAACTCGATCTGTGCATTGCACTGCAATGTCAGTTTCAGCGCTTCGCTGATGATCTGGTCGTTGAAACCTTCGAACTGATCCTCAGGCCTGGACAGGTCCACCGCCGCAAGAATCCTGCGTGGCAACGCGTGGCTGGCCTTGTGTACCAAGTGCAAGGGGGTTCGCGTTTCACGCAGCAACTGGATATCCAGCGAGGTGAACATTGCGCGCATCCACCAGGGCTCATGCTCGAACGCCTTGATCAGCATGGCGAACGGCTGCTCACGCAAGTGCACCAGGATCTCGTTCAAGGGTTGCTGTACCCACACCACCTCGGTTGTGACGATGACACCACTGCGCCGCATCGATGTCGCCTGGGTTTCCAGCCATTCACGGTGCTGCTGCACGTAACCCTCGCGCATGACTGCCAGCGCCTGGTCATTCACCAGGCCCGCCGTGGCAAGCCCTTCCACGTAGTCGAAAGCCACGATGTGCAGGGCCATCCCCTTGGCCTTGGCCAACGCAGCAGCCCGGTCATAGACCGGGGTTCGGCGCATCAGGGGGGAGGCGATCAGCAGCAGTCTTTGCGGAGTTTCCATGGCACACCTCTGAGGTTGCGATATGTAGCTCAAGCATCTGCCACCCAGGCCTTGCGAATTTGATGTTTATCAACTGGAGGCACCTTCTGACAAACGGCATTGCCCATGGCGCAACAACTTGACGCGGATCAATGTCTCGACACTTCGCAGGCGCACCCTGTACCCATATCAACATTCACTTCAGGCGCCGCAGGCGTGCCATGGTGATAACGCCCTGAGCTTCACCTGCGCTGCCGGCAGGGACGCCTTCATTTTGCATTGTCTACCGATACATGCTTTGGAGGCTCTGATGAACGTTTACGTCGAGAAGAACACTGTGCAGGGACGCTGTTGGGTTCGCATGGATCACTGGCGGGTGAGTTTCAGTACGGCAGCTGAAGCCGAGCAGTTTGTCGAACGGTTGACAACCCGCCTCAATGCGCCCCACTCGTTTGACATGCTGGCCGATTGGTCGCGCCACGCTGGGATTGCCGATGCGCACAGTGCGCGCATTGGCTTGAAGGCCCAAAGCGGCCTCCGAAGTGCTGAGGAGGCCTGAAGATGCCAGGCCAACTGAAGGTCACACGGCTCGACTCGCCCAACGAGTCGTCCAAGGCAAACCCTATTCACCTGAAACCGCTGGCGAACCACTGCAGGGATTGCCGGGTCAGCGGCCTGTGTCTCCCCACCGGCCTGCCGGTTGACGACGACAGCTGCCTGGGCGCGTTGATAGGCCCACGCCTTCGCATTCGCAAGGGCGCCGCGCTGTTCAATGCCAACGATCCGCTGACCATGCTCTATGCCGTCCGCTGCGGCAGTTTCAAGACCAGCCTGAACACCGCCGAGGGGCAAGGCGTGGTGATCAACTTCTGGATGCCGGGCGATGTACTGGGCCTCGATGCCATTGCCACAGAGCACCATGTCTGCGACGCCATTGCCCTGGAAGACAGCGAAGTCTGCCCAGTCCCCTATCGCCGCTTGCAAACCCTGGCGCGTGACTTTCCGTTCCTGCAGCAAAGCCTCAATCGCTTGATGAGCCGGGAGATCGTGCGTGAGCACGGGCGTGTGCTGATGCTGTGCAACCTTACTGCAGAACAGCGGCTGGCCAGCTTCCTGGTAGGGCTCTCCAGGCGCTTCGTCAGCCGTGGTTATTCTGCCCATGGCTTCATGCTGCGGATGTCCCGAGAAGACATGGCGTCGTACCTGGGATTACGCCTGGAAACCGTATGCCGATCCATCGCCCACCTGCGGGCGCTGGGTCTCGTCGACCTGCATGGCAGGTTGGTAGAAATTCTCGATATGCCTGCACTCATGGCACTGGAACAGGGCGGCGGTGAATGTGAGGTCAAGGGCCCCTGAAGGCACCCTGCTCGGACGCCGTAGATGTTGGCCACGACGCTGTGACGCGAGCATTCCTTTCAAACCAACCCGCCAAAACGCTTGTAGAAACCCTCGCTCACGTCCGGCAATGGGCCATCTGCTGTCTCCAGCGCTGCATTCAACCATTCTTCGGCCTTGGCAAACACCAGTCGATAGAGGTTGCGGCACAACTGTCGCGCGGCCCTTCCCTCCCAGTCCCCTGGCAGTAGCTCGTCGGGTAGTTGCGGGTCGCGCAGCAGCAGGCGGCGGTACTCGTGAATCAGCAGCGTGCGTGCCAGGAAGCAATCTTGAGCATCGAGCAACGGCTGCTCTTTCAAACCTTGCCACAGCGGCCTGAACAGCTGGATGAACTCGCTGTATTGCTGCCCCAGTTCGTCGATACGCCAGCTTTCCCGCACCTGGGCGCGCATGGCCTTGGACGCGAGTACCTCTTGGGTGTGGGTTTCGAAGACGATGCTGTCGTCGCTGGCTTCAAGATCACGCAACGTGGCCGCCAGGTCGGCACGATCTGCCCGTGGGCAGCCCAGCAGGTTCGGTGCCATGACGCCAAACCCCTGCCACTCCAGTTCTTCACGCACCGCCTTACGTTTACCCGTCTCGAGTTGCGACAGCAACACCAGCGTCCAGGCCCCGTCCCAGGCCGGCTGGCTCGGGCTATAGACGCGCTTGAAGGCTTTTTCGAAACGCCGACGGCCAGTGCCGGTCAGGCTGTAATAACTGCGTCGCCCCACCTTTTCTGCAGTGAGCCAACCCTCTTTGGTCAGGCGAAAGATCGACGTGCGGATCAACCGTTCATTGATGCCGATCGGCTCCAGCAGGTTGATCAGGCTACCGAGCCAGACTGTACCGCCGTGCGGCTCGATGGCATCGCCGTACAACGTGATGATCAGGGAACTGGCGCGGATTGGCGTCTGCTCCTGAAAGCGGGTAATCAAGTGGTTCAGTGGGGCGAGATTGCTCATGGGCGAACTGTGCGCGGATAAAGCACCGACTATACCTGTGCGGCGGGCCGCCTGGCCATTGCGTGTCACTGCCAGGCTCATGCGCTCGCCTGGCCCTTGGGCCTGACCCCAGTGTCTTCCATGCGCGGGCGCCCAGGCTCCGCCTCGGCCAGCGGCGGGCATTCGACCATGCTGTTCATGCAGCGCCGCGCCAGGTGCTGGTACTCCGCCGTCCCGCGCTGTTTCCAGGCCAGTTCCTGCTCGCTCAGTGGGCGTTTGACCTGGGCTGGTGACCCCATCACCAGGCTCTGCGCCGCGCATTCGAAGCCAGCTTTGACGAAGGCGGTGGCCGCGACGATGCAGCGTGGTGCGACATGGGCGCCATCCATCACCACGGCGTTCATGCCGATCAATGAATCTTCGCCCACGCGACAGCCGTGCAGCACCGCGCCATGGCCGACGTGCCCGTTACGCTCCACTACGGTATCGCCCCCCGGGAAACCATGCATCACGCAGGTGTCCTGCAAGTTGGCGCCCTCCTCCAGCACGATGCGGCCGAAATCGCCCCTGAGCGATGCCAGTGGGCCAATGTAGCAGCGGGGGCCGACGATGACGTCGCCGATCAGGACTGCGCTGGGGTGTACGTAGGCTGTCGGGTGAACCACGGGCGTCAGGCCGTCCAGTCGATAGCAAGGCATCGCATCACTCCTGAAATGATTTGAAATGTCAGTCGATCTTGTATCAGAAGCTGTTTGATCGTCAATCGTGTATCACTTGTGTTGATCTAATGCTGCCAGACAAAAATCAGCTGAAAATACCCGTAAATCCATAGGAAAAACGATTCATCTGCAGATATTGCGGCGGAGCGGTGATCGCCGGATAACACACAAAGAGATACGGAAACGTATTTTTGATGTTGCATATATGTATCATTTAGAGCATATACTGGCCTCACCTGGTCGTGATCCCGCATTACGCCCCTGCAAACAATGCCAAGAAATGCCGGCCCCGCGATGTGCCGTGCGTGCAGCCAGAGGAACCCGAGATGCCGCGATATATCGATGTGCAGGCGCCCGAACACGGCGTTCAGCTCATTACCCTGCAACGGCCCGAGGCCTTGAACGCCCTGAGCACCGAGTTACTGGCACAACTGGCTGCTGCGTTGCAGGCTGCCGGGGACGACGAGCGTGTCCGAACTGTAGTGATTACGGGCAGTGCCAGGGCTTTCGCCGCAGGCGCCGACATTGGCGAGATGGCCGATCGCGACCTGGTCGGCATCCTTAATGACCCCCGCGTAGCGCATTGGCAAAGCATCGCTGCATTCGCCAAGCCGCTGATTGCCGCAGTCAACGGCTATGCCCTGGGTGGCGGCTGCGAACTGGCAATGTGCGCCGACATCCTCATCGCCAGTACCGACGCCCGTTTCGGCCAGCCGGAAATCAACCTGGGCATCATCCCCGGTGCTGGCGGCACCCAGCGCCTGTTGCGCGCCGTCGGTAAGCCGTTGGCCATGCAGATGGTGCTGACGGGGGAGCCCATCACTGCCCATCGCGCCCAGCAGGCCGGCCTGGTCAGCGAAATTACCCAGCCCGAACTCACCGTAGAACGCGCCATGCAGGTTGCCCGCAGCATCGCCGCCAAAGCGCCGCTGGCCGTGCGCCTGGCCAAGGAGGCGCTACTGAAGGCCGGTGATACCGACCTGGCCAGCGGTCTGCGCTTCGAGCGTCATGCGTTCACTCTGCTGGCTGGCACCGCCGACCGCGATGAAGGCATCCGCGCCTTCCAGGAAAAGCGCCAGGCCCGTTTCCAGGGGCGCTGAACTTCATTCTCTCGACTGACGGAGCGAGCCTGTCATGACTTTCCAGCACATCCTGTTTTCCATCGAGGACGGCGTCGCCCTCCTTTCGTTGAACCGCCCCGAGCAGCTGAACAGCTTCAATACGGCCATGCACCTGGAGGTGCGCGAAGCGCTCAAGCAAGTGCGCCAGAGCAGTGAAGCACGGGTGCTGCTGCTGACGGCTGAAGGCCGCGGCTTCTGCGCCGGCCAGGACCTGTCCGACCGCAACGTTGCCCCAGGCGCCGAGATGCCAGACCTGGGCCAATCGATCGACAAGTTCTACAACCCGCTGGTGCGCACCCTGCGCGACCTGCCATTGCCGGTGATCTGCGCGGTCAACGGCGTGGCTGCCGGAGCCGGTGCCAACATTCCCTTGGCCTGCGACCTGGTGCTGGCCGCACGCTCGGCCAGCTTCATCCAGGCCTTCTGCAAGATCGGCCTGGTGCCGGATTCCGGCGGTACCTGGCTGCTGCCGCGCTTGGTCGGCATGGCCCGGGCCAAGGCGCTGGCCATGCTGGGCGAGCGCCTTGGCGCCGAACAGGCCGAGCAATGGGGGCTGATCCATCGCGTGGTGGATGATGCCGCGCTGCGTGACGAAGCCCTCACCCTCGCCCGCCAGCTCGCTGCCCAGCCTACCTACGGCCTGGCACTGATCAAGCGCAGCCTCAATGCCAGTTTCGACAACGGTTTTGAGGAGCAGCTGGAGCTGGAGCGCGACCTGCAGCGCCTGGCCGGGCGCAGCGAGGACTACCGCGAAGGCGTGAGCGCCTTCATGAACAAACGCTCGCCAGCCTTCAAGGGGCGCTGAACATGGGCGCACTCGCAAGCAATGCGCAGGTGGCAGTGATCGGTGCCGGCGCCATGGGCGCCGGTATTGCCCAGGTCGCGGCCCAGGCCGGCCACCCCGTCAAGCTCTACGATAACCGCCCGGGTGCTGCCGCCCAGGCAGTGGAGGGTATCGATCGCCAACTGGCCCGGCTGGTTGAAAAAGGAAAGTTGCTGGCCGCTGAACGCGAAGCGATCAATGCCCGCCTGTGCCCGGTCGAGACACTCGAGGCCTTGGCTGATGCCGGCCTGGTGATTGAAGCCATCGTCGAAAATTTGCAGGTGAAGCAGGCGCTGTTCAGTCAGCTCGAAACCCTTTGCGCAGTCGACTGTATCCTTGCCAGCAATACTTCGTCACTGTCCATCACCAGCCTTGCGGCGGGCCTTGAACGCCCGCAGCACGTGGTCGGTATGCATTTCTTCAACCCGGCACCGCTGATGGCGCTGGTCGAGGTGGTGTCGGGCCTGGCAACCGACCCGACAGTTGCCGCACGCATCTACGCCACTGCCCAGGCCTGGGGCAAGCAGCCGGTCCATGCGCGCTCTACACCCGGTTTCATCGTCAACCGGGTAGCGCGGCCGTTCTATGCCGAAAGCCTGCGCCTGATGCAGGAAGGTGCCGCCGATTGCGCCAGCCTGGATGCGCTGATGCGTGACGCGGGTGGCTTCCGCATGGGGGCGTTCGAGCTGACCGACCTGATTGGCCATGACGTCAATTACGCGGTCACCTGTTCCGTATTCGATGCTTTCTATGGCGATTTCCGTTTCCAGCCTTCGCTGGTGCAGAAGGAACTGGTGGACGCCGGTCGCCTGGGTCGTAAGACCGGCCAAGGCTTCTATCGCTATGCCGAAGGCGTCGAGCGCCCGCAGCCGGCCGAACTGCACAGCTCCGCCGGCGCAGAGGCCTGCGTTGTCGAGGGCAACCTGGGGGTGATGCAGCCGCTGGTCGAGCGCCTGCGCCAAAGCGGTATTGCCGTGACCCAACGCGCCGGTAGTGGCCTGATTCAGGTGGGCGATGCCACCCTGGCCCTGTCCGATGGCCGCCTGGCGAGCCAGCGCGCCCGCGAAGACGGCCTGCGCAACCTTGTGCTGCTCGACCTGGCGCTGGACTACAGCAGCGCCACGCGCCTAGCCATCAGCTGGTCAGCGGATACCAGCGACAGCGCCCGTGACCAGGCTGTAGCCCTGCTGCAGCGCGCAGGCTTGAAAGTGACCGGCATCGCCGACCTGCCCGGCCTGGTGGTGCTGCGCACCGTGGCAATGCTCGCCAACGAGGCTGCCGATGCGGTGCTTCAGGGCGTCGGCAGCGCCGCCGACATCGACCTGGCCATGCGCGCCGGCGTCAATTACCCCCGCGGCCCGCTGGCCTGGGCCGCAGACATCGGCCTTGCCCACACCCTGGCCGTGCTCGACAACCTGCAGCGCAGCTATGGCGAGAGCCGCTACCGCCCTTCCCTGTTGTTACGCCGCTGTGAAGCCAAAGGAGGCACCCTACATGACTGAAGAGCAACTGGCACAAGCCTGTGCCGATGCCCTGTACGCCCGCGACCAAGCCACCCAGGGCCTGGGTATCAGCCTGCTGGATGCCGGCCCAGGCCGGGCCAGCCTGCGCATGCCGGTGCGTGCCGACATGATCCAGGGGCACGGCACCTGCCATGGCGGTTTCCTGTTCGCGTTGGCCGATTCGGCGTTTGCCTTCGCCTGCAACAGCTACGACCAGGCCACGGTGGCGCTGGGCTGCAGCATCAACTACCTGGCCCCGGCGCTGCGCGATGACGTGCTCACCGCCCACGCCAGCGAAGTCAGCCGCAAAGGCCGCACCGGCCTGTACGACGTGCGCATCGACAACCAGCGCGGTGACCTGGTGGCGATGTTCCATGGCAAATCCTACAAAGTGCGCGGCACCGTGCTGGCGCAGGAGACGCAAGATGAATGAACCGACCCACGCCGATGCCTTGATCATCGACGCCGTACGCACCCCCATTGGCCGCTATGCCGGGGCCCTGAGCAGTGTGCGCGCCGACGACCTGGCGGCCATCCCGCTCAAAGCCTTGATCCAGCGCCACCCCGAACTGGACTGGAAAGCCATTGATGACGTCATCTTCGGCTGTGCCAACCAGGCCGGCGAGGACAACCGCAACGTGGCTCACATGGCGAGCCTGCTGGCCGGGCTGCCAGTCGAAGTTCCAGGGACCACGATCAACCGCCTGTGCGGTTCCGGCCTGGATGCCATCGGCAATGCGGCACGTGCCCTGCGCTGTGGTGAAGCAGGGCTCATGCTGGCCGGCGGTGTGGAATCCATGTCGCGTGCGCCGTTTGTGATGGGTAAGTCGGAACAGGCATTCGGGCGTGCGGCCGAACTGTTCGACACCACGATCGGCTGGCGTTTCGTCAACCCGCTGATGAAGACTGCCTACGGCATCGATTCGATGCCGGAAACGGCCGAAAACGTGGCCGAACAGTTCGGCATCTCGCGCGCCGACCAAGATGCGTTTGCCCTGCGCAGCCAGCACAAGGCTGCAGCCGCTCAGGCCCGCGGCCGCCTGGCACAGGAAATCGTGCCGGTCGAAATCCCGCAACGCAAAGGCCCGTCCAAAGTGGTCGAGCATGACGAGCACCCGCGCGGCGACACCACGCTGGAGCAGTTGGCTCGGCTCGGCACGCCGTTTCGTGAAGGCGGCAGCGTAACGGCCGGTAATGCCTCCGGCGTGAATGACGGCGCTTGCGCCCTGCTGCTGGCCAACAGTGCCGTAGCCCGCCGCCATGGCCTGAAAGCGCGCGGGCGCATTGTCGGCATGGCGGTGGCCGGGGTCGAGCCCAGGCTGATGGGCATCGGTCCGGTGCCTGCGACCCGCAAGGTGCTGGCACTCAACGGCCTGACACTGGCTGACATGGATGTCATCGAGCTCAATGAGGCCTTTGCCGCCCAGGGGCTGGCCGTGTTGCGCGAGCTGAGTCTGGCCGACGACGATCCGCGAGTCAACCGCAACGGCGGCGCCATCGCCCTGGGCCATCCACTGGGTATGAGCGGTGCCCGGTTGGTGACCACTGCTTTGCACGAGCTTGAAGAAACGGCCGGCCGCTACGCCCTGTGCACCATGTGCATTGGCGTAGGCCAAGGCATCGCCATGATCATCGAGCGCCTCTGAGCGGTTCAGGCCCTGCGCTTGTTACCGAACTGAACGCAGCCGTATATGCTGCCTCCATGACACTCACCGCGTGGCCTGCAACCGCTGGCGCGCGGCGTACAAGAACAATTCGAGTGAAGCCATGAACATGTACCATGATGCCGATCGTGCCCTGCTGGATCCGATGGAAACCGCCAGCGTCGATGCCCTGCGCCAACACCAGCTGGAGCGTCTGCGCTGGAGCCTGAAGCACGCCTACGACAATGTGCCGCTGTACCGCCAGCGCTTTGCCGAGTACGGCGCCCACCCCGATGACCTCAAGTGCCTGGAAGACCTGGCGAAGTTCCCCTTCACCGGCAAGAACGACCTGCGCGACAACTACCCCTATGGCATGTTTGCCGTGCCCCAGGAAGAAGTGGTGCGCTTGCATGCCTCCAGTGGCACCACCGGTAAGCCAACGGTGGTCGGCTACACCCAGAACGATATCGACACCTGGGCCAATGTGGTTGCCCGTTCGATTCGTGCGGCTGGCGGGCGCAAAGGCGACAAGGTGCATGTGTCCTACGGCTACGGGCTTTTCACCGGCGGGCTCGGCGCGCACTACGGTGCCGAGCGCCTGGGCTGCACCGTGATCCCCATGTCCGGTGGCCAGACCGAGAAGCAGGTGCAGCTGATTCGCGACTTCCAGCCCGACATCATCATGGTCACCCCGTCCTACATGCTCAACCTGGCTGATGAAATCGAGCGCCAGGGCATCGACCCGCACGACCTCAAGCTGCGCCTGGGCATTTTTGGTGCCGAGCCGTGGACCGACGAGCTGCGCCGCTCGATCGAGCAGCGCCTGGGTATCGATGCCCTCGATATTTATGGCCTCTCGGAAATCATGGGCCCCGGCGTGGCAATGGAGTGCATCGAGACCAAGGACGGCCCGACCATCTGGGAAGACCACTTCTATCCCGAGATCATCGACCCTGCCACCGGCGAGGTACTGCCGGATGGCCAATTGGGCGAACTGGTATTTACCTCGCTGAGCAAAGAGGCATTGCCGATGGTGCGCTACCGCACCCGCGACCTCACCCGGCTGCTGCCCGGCACCGCTCGGCCGATGCGGCGGATCGGCAAGATCACCGGCCGCAGTGACGACATGCTGATCATTCGCGGGGTCAATGTGTTCCCGACCCAGATCGAGGAACAGGTCCTGAAAATAAAACAGCTATCTGAGCTTTATGAGATTCATCTGTATCGTAACGGCAACCTGGATAGCGTCGAGGTGCATGTGGAGTTGCGTGCCGAGTGCCAGCACCTCGATGAGGGCCAGCGCAAGCTGGTGATAGGCGAGCTGAGCAAACAGATCAAGACTTACATCGGCATCAGCACCCAGGTGCACCTGCAGCCCTGCGGCACGCTCAAGCGCTCCGAGGGCAAGGCGTGCCACGTGTTCGACAGACGGTTGGCCAGCTGACCCATTCGGCTGCCTTTTCGGCCCCGGCATTGTCCGGGGCCTTTTTTTTGCCTGCGTTACGCCGGGCAAATGCTGCTGCCCGACAGCCCTCTTGGCTGTCAATGTGATACACAAATATTACCTGATACACATAAATGTGTTTGACGTTATGTTTTGTATCGCTTACAAATGACTCATGCCTTAGCAGGAGTCGCAGCACATGTACGCACAGCTAGTGGAAACCGGAGTCAAGCGCGTTAAGACGCTGGAAGAAATGTCCCCCGAGGAACGCAACTTCCAGGAAAAGATCGACGCCGAAATCAAGATCGAAGCCAAGAACTGGATGCCCGAGGCCTACCGCCAGACCCTCATCCGGCAGATCTCCCAGCACGCCCACTCTGAAATCGTCGGCATGCTGCCCGAAGGCAACTGGGTTACCCGTGCCCCCAGCCTCAAGCGCAAACTGCAGCTGATGGCCAAGATTCAGGACGAAGCCGGCCACGGCCTGTACCTGTACAGCGCCATGGAAACCCTGGGGGCGGACCGCGACGAAGAAATCGCCAAACTGCACAGCGGCAAGGCCAAGTACTCGAGCATCTTCAACTACCCCACCCTCAGCTGGGCCGACATGGGCGCTGTGGGCTGGCTGGTGGATGGCGCCGCCATCGTCAATCAGGTGGTGCTGCAGCGCACTTCTTACGGCCCCTACTCCCGCGCGATGATCCGTATCTGCAAGGAAGAGAGCTTCCACCAGCGCCAGGGATACGAAATGCTCCTGACCATGATGCGCCAGGGCACCCAAGCCCAGCGCGACATGGTTCAGGACGCCATCAACCGCCTGTGGTGGCCGGCACTGATGATGTTCGGCCCTAGCGATGAACACTCGCCCAACAGCGCCCAGTCGATGGCCTGGAAGATCAAGCGCCAGACCAACGACGAACTGCGCCAGCGCTTCATCGACCAGACCGTGCCGCAGCTGGAACTGCTTGGCTGCACTGCGCCTGATCCTGAGCTGAAGTGGAACGCCGAGCGCGGCCACTACGACTTCGGTGAAATCCAGTGGGACGAGTTCTACGAAGTGATCAAGGGCAATGGCCCGTGCAACCTGGAACGTGTCGCCACCCGGCGCAAGGCCATCGAGGACGGCGCCTGGGTACGCGAGGCTGCCGTGGCCTATGCGCGCAAGCAACAGAACAAGAACGCCGCCTGAGCGGCGATTGATGCGGAGATCGAAAATGTCTGTCTGGACCCTCTACGAAGTGTTCGTGCGCAGCAAGCACGGCCTTAACCACAAACATGTCGGCAGCGTGCACGCCGCCGATGCCGCCATGGCCATCGAGAATGCCCGCGAGCTCTACACCCGCCGTAGCGAAGGTGTGAGCCTGTGGGTGGTGCCTTCGGCGCTGATCACCGCCTCCTCTCCCGACGAGAAAGACCCGCTGTTCGCCCCTTCGGACGATAAGGTCTATCGCCATGCCAGCTTCTACGAACTGCCCGACGAAGTCGGACACATGTGAGGTGGGCCATGCATAAAGAAGCCCTTATCCCCTACCTGCTGTTGCTCGGTGACAGCGCCCTGGTCCAGGGCCAGCGCCTCTGTGAGTGGTGTGGCCGCGCCCCGGCCATCGAGGAAGAGCTGGCCCTGATGAACGTCGGCCTCGATCTGGTCGGCCAGGCCCGCAACTGGCTGGAGTATGCCGCCGAGCTGCTCGACGATGGCCGGGATGCCGATGCCCTGGCGTTCCGCCGTGACGAGCGCGCCTACCGCAACCTGTTGCTGGTCGAGCAGCCCAACGGTGATTTTGCCGTGACCATGACCAAACAGTTCCTCTACGACGCCTGGCACTTCGCCGTGCTGCGGGGGCTGGTCGAGTCCAGCGACGCGCGAATCGCCGGTATTGCCGCCAAGGCCCTGAAGGAAGTCACCTACCACCTGCGCCGGTCCAGCGAGTGGGTACAACGTCTGGGTGGTGGTACCGATGCCAGCCGCCAGCGCATGCTGGCCGCTATCCCGGCACTGTGGCGCTTCACCGTCGAACTCGCCGCTGGCAGCGACAACGAAGTGCGTTTGGCCGAATGCGGTATTGCCGCCGACCCAGCGACCGTCGGGGCCACCTGGCTGAAGCAGGTCACTGAGACTTTTGCTTCGGTCGAACTGCCGCTGCCCAAGGCCGCGAGCCACTTCTACCTGGACGGCCGCAAAGGCCTGCACACCGAGCATCTGGGCCTGCTGCTGGCCGAAATGCAGTTCCTGCCAAGGGCCTACCCCGATGCAACCTGGTGAACTGATTGCCGGTGACCGCGGCGCGCGGGCACAGCAAGGTGACGACCTGGCCCGGGCCTGGGCGGTATTGGGCCAGGTCATGGACCCTGAAGTGCCGGTAGTCAGCGTGGTCGACCTGGGGATCGTGCGCGATGTCGATTGGCGCGCCGGCCACCTGCACCTGGTGGTCACCCCGACCTACTCTGGCTGCCCGGCCACCGAAGTCATCGAAGGGGATATCCGTCAGGCGCTGGAACAGGCCGGTTTCACCGCGCCAGACCTGGAGCGCCGGCTCACCCCGGCCTGGAGCACCGACTGGATCAGCGAACTGGGCCGCGAGCGCCTGCGCGCTTATGGCATTGCGCCGCCGCAAGGCAGCGCCAGCAAGCGCAGCCTGCTCGGCGAAGCGCCCCAGGTGTGCTGCCCGCAATGCGGCAGCGCCCTTACCGAATTGCTCAGCCAGTTCGGCTCCACGGCCTGCAAGGCGCTGTACCGCTGCCGCGAGTGCCTGGAGCCATTCGACTATTTCAAATGCATTTGAGCCGTGGAGACCACCATGAGCCAGTTTCATAGCCTGACCATCAAGCAAGTGCGCAATGAGACCCGTGATGCGGTATCGATTGCCTTCGATGTGCCCGAGCACCTGCAGGACCAGTTCCGCTTCACTCAGGGCCAGTACCTGGTCATGCGTACCCAGCTGGACAACGAAGAAGTCCGCCGCTCCTACTCCATCTGCAGCGCCGTGCAGGACGGCGAGCTGCGCGTGGCCGTCAAGCGCGTGCCGGGCGGGCGCTTCTCGGCATTTGCCAATGAAGTGCTCAAGGCCGGCCAGCAGCTGGAAGTGATGCCGCCATCGGGGAGCTTCTTTGTGCCTCTGGACCCGGCTCGCCAGGGCAACTATCTGGGGGTGGCCGCCGGCAGCGGCATCACCCCGATACTGTCGATCATCGCCACTACGCTGGCTAGCGAGCCGCACAGCCGTTTCACCTTGCTGTACGGCAACCGCTCCAGTTCGGGGGCGCTGTTCCGCGACAAGCTCGAAGACCTGAAAAACCGTTACCTCGACCGTTTGAACCTGATTTTCGTGTTCAGCCGCGAACAGCAGGACGTCGACCTGTACAACGGCCGCATCGACGCTGACAAATGCGGCCAACTGTTTTCGCGCTGGCTGGACGTTGCCGGCCTGGACGCGGCATTCATCTGCGGCCCGCAGGCGATGACCGAAACCGTGCGTGACAGCCTGCAGGCCAACGGCATGGCCAAGGAACGCATTCACTTCGAGCTGTTCGCCGCCGCCGGCAGCGAGGCCCGCCGCGAAGCCCGTGAGGCGGCACGCCAGGTGGATTCGGCGCTTAGCCATATCACCGTAATCAGCGACGGCCGGGCACTGAGCTTCGACCTGCCGCGCAACACCCAGAACGTACTGGACGCCGGCAACGCCATCGGCGCCGAGCTGCCCTACTCGTGCAAGGCCGGCGTGTGCTCCACCTGCAAGTGCCGGGTGATCGAGGGCGAAGTGGAAATGGACAGCAACCATGCCCTCGAAGATTACGAAGTGGCGGCCGGGTATGTGCTGTCGTGCCAGACCTACCCGGTGAGCGACAAGGTGGTGCTGGACTTCGACCAGTTGTAGACCGAGTCGACTGCTTCGCGGGTAAACCCGCTCCTACAGGGGCTGCGCAAGACCCTATGGCAGCCTCCTGCCTGCGAAGGGCCTAAGCAGCAACGCAATACCCCGCGTGACCTCAACAAAACAATTACAACACCCAGAGATCGCAACCTATGACACCCGAACGCATAGAAAGCATCGCCAACCACCCCGACTTCCAGCACCTGGTGCGGCGCAAACGCCGCCTGAACGGCAGCCTGACCCTGGCCATGCTGGTGGTCTACTACGGCTTCGTCCTGCTGGTCGCGTTCTCGCCCAGCACCCTCGGCCAGTCCCTCAGCGGCGGCGTAACCACTGTCGGCATGCTGGTGGGCGTGCTGATGGTGCTGCTGTCCTTTGCCCTGACCGGCATCTATGTGCACCGCGCCAACAACGTGCTCGACCCGCTCAACGACAAGGTCAAGCAGGAGTGCGCACAATGAACTGGACAGCCATTTCGATGTTCATGGTGTTTGTCTGCTTCACCCTGCTGGTCACCCGCTGGGCTGCCCTGCGGACCCGCTCGGCCAGCGACTTCTACACCGCCGGCGGGGGCCTGACCGGCATGCAGAACGGCCTGGCGATCGCTGGGGACATGATCAGTGCTGCTTCGTTCCTGGGCATTTCCGCGATGATGTTCATGAACGGCTACGACGGCCTGTTGTATGCCCTCGGTGTCCTGGCAGGCTGGCCGATCATCCTGTTCCTGATTGCCGAGCGGCTGCGCAACCTGGGCAAGTACACCTTCGCCGACGTGGTCAGCTACCGGCTGGCGCAAACCCCGGTGCGCTTGACCTCGGCTTTCGGCACCCTGGTGGTGGCGCTGATGTACCTGGTGGCGCAAATGGTCGGTGCCGGCAAGCTGATCGAGTTGCTGTTCGGCATCAGCTACCTGTACGCCGTGATGCTGGTCGGCGTGCTGATGGTTGCCTATGTCACCTTCGGTGGCATGCTCGCCACCACCTGGGTGCAGATCATCAAGGCGGTAATGCTGCTGTCGGGCACCAGTTTCATGGCTTTCATGGTGCTCAAGCACTTCGGCTTCAGCACCGAGGCCATGTTTGCCAGCGCCGTGGCCGTGCATGCCAAGGGCCAGGCGATCATGGCCCCAGGGGGCTTGTTGTCCAACCCGGTGGACGCCATTTCCCTCGGTTTGGGCATGATGTTCGGCACCGCTGGCCTGCCGCATATCCTGATGCGCTTCTTCACTGTCAGTGATGCCAAGGAAGCACGCAAGAGCGTGTTCTATGCCACCGGTTTCATTGGTTACTTCTACCTGCTGCTGATCATTGTCGGCTTTGGCGCCATCGTCATGGTCGGCACCGAGCCGTCCTACCGCGACGCCTCCGGCGCAATCATCGGTGGTGGCAACATGGTCGCCGTGCACCTGGCCCAGGCCGTGGGTGGCAACCTGTTCCTCGGCTTCATCTCTGCCGTGGCCTTCGCCACCATTCTGGCGGTGGTTGCCGGCCTGGCGCTGTCCGGGGCTTCGGCAGTGTCCCACGACCTGTATGCCTGCGTGATGCGCAAAGGCAAGGCCACCGAGCAAGAGGAAATGCGCGTGTCGCGCATCGCCACGCTGGTCATAGGCCTGCTGGCAGTGATCCTGGGCCTGATGTTCGAGTCGCAGAACATTGCCTTCCTCTCCGGCCTGGTGCTGGCGGTGGCCGCTTCGGTCAACTTCCCGGTGCTGCTCCTTTCGATGTTCTGGAAAGGCCTGACCACCCGCGGCGCGGTGTGCGGCAGCATGGCCGGGCTGGTCTCGGCGGTGCTGTTGGTGGTGCTGGGCCCGGCAGTGTGGGTCAACGTGCTGCACAACGAAACGGCGCTGTTCCCCTACAGCAACCCGGCACTGTTCTCCATGAGCCTGGCCTTCCTCAGTGCCTGGGTGTTCTCGGTTACCGACAGCTCCGAACGTGCCGTTGAAGAGCGTGGCCGCTACCTGGGCCAGTTCATCCGCTCCATGACCGGTATCGGTGCGGCTGGCGCCAGCAAACACTGACTTCAAGGACGAACAGACATGTCGGGTAAAACAACAACAATGAACCGCACACACTTCCTGTCAGCCGCCTGGCTGGCCACCCTCGCCCTGCCCATGCCCGCGCTGGCCGACTTCATCGGCGACAGCCATGCTCGCCTGGAGCTGCGCAACCACTACCTCAACCGCGACTTCCGCCAAAGCAACGCCCCGCAGGCCAAGGCCGAGGAATGGGGCCAGGGCTTTACCGCCAAGCTGGAATCGGGTTTTACCGAGGGCCCGGTCGGCTTTGGCGTGGACGCGCTGGGGCAGTTGGGCATCAAGCTCGACTCCAGCCGCGACCGTCGCAACACCGGCCTGCTGCCGTTTGGCCCGAACAGCCACGAACCGGTCGACGAGTACAGTGAGCTGGGCCTGACCGGCAAGGTTCGTGTGTCCAAGAGCACCTTGCGCCTGGGCACCTTGCAGCCGATCCTGCCGGTGGTGGTGTACAACGACACCCGCCTGCTGGCGTCCACCTTCCAGGGGGGGCTGCTCACCAGTCAGGACCTCGATGGCCTCACCTTCAATGCCGGGCGCCTGACCAAGGCCAATCTGCGCGATTCCTCTGGTCGCGACGACATCGGCTATGGCGCTGCCAGCAGTGACCACCTGGACTTTGGTGGTGGCAGCTACGCCATCACGCCGCAAACCACGGTCAGCTATTACTACGCCAAGCTCCAGGACATCTACCGTCAGCAATTCGTCGGGCTGATCGACACCCGCCCACTGGCAGAAGGTGTGAGCCTGCGCAGTGACCTGCGCTACTTCGACAGCCGCAACGACGGCGCCGAGCGTGCCGGCAACATTGACAACCGTAACTTCAACGCCATGTTCACGCTGGGCGTGCGGGCGCACAAGTTCACCGCCACCTGGCAGCAGATGTCCGGTGACAGCGCCTTCCCGTTCGTCAACGGCGGCGACCCGTTCACCGTCAACCTGGTCACCTACAACACCTTCACCCGCGCCGGGCTGGACTCTTGGCAAGTACGCTACGACTACGACTTCGTTGCCACGGGCATCCCCGGCCTGAGTTTCATGACCCGCTACACCGACGGTCGCCACGCCGAAACTGCCACCGTGACCAATGGCCGCGAGCGCGAGCGCGACACCGACATCGCTTATGTCATTCAGAGCGGCCCGCTTAAAGACGTCAGCCTGCGCTGGCGCAATGTCACCTTCCGCTCCGGCAACGGCCTGACCAACGCCGTGGACGAAAACCGCCTGATCATCGGCTACACCCTGGCGCTGTGGTAACAGCGCCCCTCACATTTTGAACAGCATGGAGAACAGCATGTCTGCCGCCCCTACTCTGCAAAGTTTCATCGCCGGCCGTTGGCTCGGCCAGCACGGTGCCCAGGCCCTGCGCAGCGCCCTCGACGGCCACGTACTGGCCTACAGCCATGAAGAGCGCCCAGACTTCGCCGAAGCTGTGGACTACGCGCGTGCACGTGGCCTTGCCTCGCTGATGCGCATGGATTTCCAACAGCGTGCCCAACGCCTCAAAGCCCTGGCCCTGTACCTGGCCGAACGCAAGGAGCAGCTCTACGCCCTGTCGCTCCACAGCGGTGCCACCCGTGCCGACAGCTGGATCGACATCGAAGGCGGCAACGCCACGCTGTTCTCCTATGCCGGTATAGGCAGCCGCGAGCTGCCGTCGGGTAACCTGGTGCACGAGGGCCCAGCCATACCGTTGGGCAAGCAAGGCCATTTCGCCGGCAGTCACATCCTGGTGCCACGGGCAGGCGTTGCGGTGCACATCAACGCGTTCAACTTCCCCATCTGGGGCATGCTCGAAAAATTTGCCCCGACGTTCCTCGCCGGTATGCCCTGCATCGTCAAGCCGGCGACCTCGACCAGCTATTTGACCGAGGCCGTGGTGCGCCTGATGAATGCCTCAGGCCTGCTGCCCGAAGGCAGCCTGCAGCTTGTTATAGGCAGCACCGGCGACCTGCTCGACCGCCTGCAAGGCCAGGACGTGGTGACTTTCACTGGTTCTGCCGATACCGCTGCCAAATTGCGCGTGACGCCCAATCTGATTCGCAACTCGGTGCCGTTCACTGCCGAGGCCGACTCGCTCAACTGCGCCATCCTCGGCCCGGACGTGACACCGGACAGCGAAGAGTTCGACCTGTACATCAAGGAAGTGGTGCGTGAAATGACCACTAAAGCCGGGCAGAAATGCACCGCCATCCGCCGGGCGATCGTCCCGGCCAGGCACCTGGATGCCGTTGCCACCCGCCTGCGCGAGCGCCTGAGCAAGGTCGTGGTTGGCGACCCGTCGCTGGAAGGTGTGCGCATGGGGGCCCTGGCCTCCCATGACCAACAGCGCGACGTTGGCGAGCGGGTGCGCAGCCTGCTGCAGAGTTGTGATCAACTGTTTGGCGCCAGCGATGGCTTTGCCCCGCGTGGCGAAGGCGTGGCTGAAGGCGCGTTCTTTGCGCCAACCTTGTTGCAGGCCCGCGACCCGCATGCCGAGGGCGGCGCCCACGACATCGAAGCGTTCGGCCCGGTCAGTACGCTGATGGCCTATGACGACCTCGACGAGGCCTTGGCACTGGCTGCCCGTGGCAAAGGCAGCCTGGTGGCGACCCTGGTCACCGCCGACCGCAGCGTGGCCGCCAAGGCTATCCCGGTGGCTGCTGCCTGGCATGGCCGACTGCTGGTGCTCGATAGCCAGGCCGCCAAAGAGTCCACCGGTCACGGCTCGCCACTGCCGCAGCTCAAGCACGGTGGCCCGGGCCGCGCCGGTGGTGGTGAAGAGCTGGGTGGCCTGCGTGCGGTCAAGCACTACCTGCAGCGCGCGGCAGTACAAGGCTCGCCGAGCATGCTCACGGCGGTCACCGGCGAGTACGTGCGCGGCGGCGAAGTGATCGAAACCGAAGTGCACCCGTTCCGTCGCTACTTCGAGCAGTTGCGTATCGGCGAGTCGCTGCTCACCCATCGCCGCACCGTGACGGAAGCTGACCTGGTCAATTTCGGCTGCCTCTCCGGCGACCATTTCTATATGCACTTCGACGAAATCGCCGCCAAGGCGTCGCAGTTCGGTAAACGCATTGCCCACGGTTACTTCGTACTGTCGGCAGCGGCCGGGCTGTTCGTGTCGCCCGGTGCCGGCCCGGTGCTGGCCAACTATGGGCTGGACACCCTGCGCTTCATCAACCCGGTGGGCATTGGCGATACCATCCAGGCGCGCCTGACCTGCAAGCGCAAGATCGACCAGGGCAAGACCAGCCCGCTGGGGCAGCCGCAGGGGGTGGTGGCATGGGATGTGGAGGTAACCAATCAGCTGGGTGAACTGGTGGCCAGCTATGACATCCTGACCTTGGTGCTGAAAAAGCCAGCATGATGTGTTGAATCTACTGGCCTCTTCCCGGGCAAGCCGCCTTTGCCCGGTACTGCACAGCGCCCTCGTAGGAGCGGGTTCACCCGCGAAGAGGCCGGTAGCAGCTCAAGGCACTTGGGATCAATGCACCTACGTGGCTGCCGTGAAGTATTCAGGCATTTGAAACCGTTGGTCAGCGACTGCCAATGCTCAGTGGACCTCTGGCGTGCACCTGTCGCTCTTAGTTTATGAGGATCATGAACGAGGACTGCACCATGGATTCCCTACTGCGAATGGGTGGCGGCAATGTTGAAGATGACTGGCCGGAGCTGGAGCCGGATCGACGCAATGATCGGGCAGACGACCCGGATACCGACCCCAATGTGACTGATGATGAGGAAAACCGGCCCGGCGTCCCGGCCAGCGACCCTGAGTCTGGCGCCTGACACTATGAGTATCAGCGTACCCTGCAGGAGCGGGCACGTCCGCTCCTGCAGTTTCTTCTACCGGTTGCAAGCGAGCTATTAAACCATCGCCGCCGGATCGCCCACCGACTGGTTGGGCTTGCTCCCCGAAATCCGCCAGCTCACGGCGGTAATGCCGTAACGCTCGGCCATCGGCCGACTGACTTTCCTGATCTTCTCGCGACCGAACTTGGGAATGATGCCGATGCCCGCATCACAACTTGCCCAATGCCAGGCCTCGGCATTATCCAGACGTTCCAGGCGAATGATGAAGCTGCGCGGCTGGTCATGCAGTTTGTAATCAATTATGTACAGCTGTGGGCTAGGCATCGCAGGGGGCCTCCTCTTCTCCATGGATGACATTTTGATTGATCTGGCCGTGACCAGAAGATTCAAAATTTTGTCGAACCTTTGGTGCCAGTGGCCGAATGTGTGCCCCTGCCTAGGTTCCGAGACCCCGGCTCATGTTGCGCTCAGTGGCTTTGGCGTCAGCTGACCGGGGGCATGAAAAACACGCAGGCAAGATGTTTGCGTGACGGAGGTGACCGTTCGTCAGCTTCAACGCAACGTTCATTGCCAACCAAGGCCCAAACTTCATGCAATAAGGGACTCGCCCAGGAGCCTGAATGAAGCCAGTCAAGCATCGCGCTACCATTATTTGCCGGCATGGCAAGCAGCGCCATAAATGGTTGTGGGTAAGAAAGCCCAACGCGCCCTGGACCCTTCCAGGCGGCAAGATCGAACCCGGCGAGACGCCAATGCAGGCCGCCGAGCGGGAGTTGCTGGAAGAGACCGGCCTACAGGCTGAGTCGCTGATTTTGTTGATGCGCCACGAAACGCCAGAACGGATGCATTACGTGTTCGCAGCGGAGTTTGCCGACGCACCGCAACCCAAGGCCCGACATGAAATCTCCGATTGCCGCTTTGCCCACCTGGACCAGGTGGCTGCGGTGAAGGGCGAGATCAAGTCCCTGATCCGTTCCTTGCTGGCTTGTGACCCGGGCACTGCTGCGTCAGTTCGGTAAGCTAAGCGTGCACACTCCACTGAGCTGCATCCGCCTCGATCGGCATCTCGTCGATTGCGTGGATCATCCCGTTTGCCAGCGCTTCCTGCGGCGCCAGTATCCTGGGATAGGCCATTAGATAGCGCACTTGGTCCTGGCACCCTGCCATGAAGCGGGTATGCGGTGGAGACGCCAGCCGCTACAAAGTTCAACTCGGCGTCAGCATTTCCGTTGGTCAAGCGTTGTGAACCCTCGCCGGCCTTTGCCGGTCGCACCTTCAGAGCGACCGAACAAGGAACCGGCAGTGAGGACGGCAGCGTGAGCGATATTCGCATCGGTATCTCCGGGTGGCGCTATGGCCCCTGGCGCAAGGATTTCTACCCCAAAGGCCTGAAGCAGGACGATGAACTGGCATTCGCTTCACGGGCGGTGAACAGCATCGAGATCAATGGCTCGTTCTACAGCCTGCAAACGCCCGAGCGCTATCTGGGCTGGCGTGAACAAACACCGGACGGCTTCGTGTTCGCGGTCAAGGGGCCGCGCTATATCACCCATGTGCGGCGGCTGAAGGACATCGAAGAGCCAGTGGCCAACTTTTTTGCCTCCGGGCCGCTGCTGTTGGGCGAAAAGCTCGGGCCGTTCCTGTGGCAGTTCCCTCCCAGCATGAAGTTCGATGAAGACCGTTTTGCCCGGTTTTTCGAGCTGCTGCCTCACACCCGCAAAGCGGCCCGTGAACGCGCCCAAGGCTGCACCGAACGCCTCAAGGGCAATGGCAGCCTTGCCATCAAGGGCAATGCACGCTTGCGTCACGCCGTGGAAATCCGCCACGAGAGCTTTCTCTGCGAAGCCTTCATCAAGCTGTTACGCAAGCATCGCGTGGCGCTGGTGGTTGCCGACAGCGCCGGCAAGTGGCCCTGTGTCGAAGATGTGACCGCCGACTTCGTCTACATGCGCCTGCACGGGGATGTGGAGCTGTACAGCAGCGGATATACCGCACGCGCGCTACGGCGCTGGAAACAACGTATCCAGCAATGGAGTGAAGGTAACCAGGCGGACGATGCCCGTCTGATCGTGCCGGGGCCGCCGCCTCGGCGTGCGACACGGGATGTATACTGCTACTTCGACAACGACCAGAAGGTTCACGCGCCATACGACGCCAGGCGCTTGCTGCAAAAGCTGTCGTTGGACCATGAGCTGATGACTGAGCCTGGCATGGTGCCGGAGGTGGCCTTGTGAACAAGACCCTGCCCACCCCACGCTGCATCATCGACAAGGTGACCGCTGTACGCCGGCTCAATGTGTTGACGCTGAACGTGCACAAAGGCTTCACCTTCTTCAACCGGCGCTTCATCTTGCCCGAGTTGCGCGAGGCGGTGCGCGCCACCGGCGCCGACCTGGTGTTTCTGCAAGAGGTGCACGGCAGTCATCAGCAGCACGCCTTGCGCCACCCTGCCTGGCCAGAAACACCGCAGTACGAGTTTCTGGCCGACAGCATGTGGCCGCAGTTCGCCTACGGTCGCAATGCCGTGTATCCACATGGCGATCACGGCAACGCACTGCTGTCGAAATTCCCCATCAGCCGCTTCGACAACCTGGATGTCTCGGTGCAGGGCAATGAACAGCGTGGCCTGCTGCATTGCCAGCTGGAGGTGCCGGGCCATGACGAGGTGCATGCGGTATGCGTACACCTGGGCCTGCGGGAAGCCCACCGGCAGAGCCAGGTGAAGCTGATGCTGGACCTGCTGGCCAGCCTGCCGCCCACAGCGCCGGTCATCATCGCCGGCGATTTCAACGACTGGCGGCTGAAGGCGGACGCGGTGCTGAGCGAGCACCTGACAGAGGCCTTCGGCACCCCAGCGCGCAGTTTCCCGGCGCGCCTGCCGTTGTTGCGTCTGGACCGCATCTACGTGCGTAACGCCATGCCGGGCGCTGCCCAGGTGCTGTCGAAATACCCGTGGTCGCATCTGTCCGACCACGTACCACTGGCTGCGGAGATCAACCTGTGAACCGACCTTGGGTAGAGGGCAACAGCGTGCAGTTGCTGATCAATGGCGAGCAGTACTACCCCCGCGTGTTCGAGGCCATGGCCAAGGCGCGGGAAGAAATACTGCTGGAAACCTTCATCATCTTCGACGACAAGGTGGGCCAGCAATTGCAGCAGGTGTTGATCGACGCTGCCCGGCGTGGTGTGCGCGTGGAAGTGGCTGCGGACGGCTACGGCACAGCCGACCTGCCGGCTGCATTCATTTCAGCGATGACCGATGCGGGCGTAAGCTTTCACGCGTTCGATCCACAACCCCGGTTGTTAGGCATGCGCACTAACCTGTTCCGCCGTTTGCACCGCAAGATCGTGGTGGTCGATGGCGAGCGGGCCTTCATCGGCGGTATCAACTACAGCGCCGACCATTTGGGTGACTTTGGTGCCATGGCCAAGCAGGACTATGCCGTGGAGGTCACCGGCCCGGTGGTGGCGCAGGTACATGCCTCCAGCAAGCGCCTGATGTCCCCCGTGTTGCAGCCCCCCAGTGCGGTGCGCCCGGTTACCGAGCCTGCCGGGGGGAGCGACGCGGTGTTGATCGAGCGGGACAACGGGATGCGCAGTAACGATATAGAAGCGTACTACCTTCAGGCTTTTCGCAAGGCCAGGCAACGCATCGTGGTCGCCAATGCGTACTTCTTTCCAGGCTATCGGTTGATGCGAGAGTTGCGTAACGCGGCCCGGCGTGGCGTGGAGGTTCACTTGATTTTGCAGGGCCAGCCTGACATGCGCTGGGTACGTGCGCTGTCGCGCCTGCTATACAACTACCTGCTGCGCGACGGCGTGATGATTCATGAGTACTGCCAGCGGCCGTTGCACGGCAAGGTGGCACTGGTAGACGACCAGTGGGCCACCGTTGGCTCCAGCAACCTCGATCCTCTGAGCCTGTCGTTCAACCTGGAGGCCAACCTGTTCATTCGTGATCGAGCCTTCAACCAGCAACTGCACCAGCATTTGCAAGCACTGGCCAGCGAGCAATGCAAACCGGTTACCTTGGAGCGGATGATTCGCGGCTACTGGTGGCGAGCACCGTTGATCTTCGTGTGTTTCCACGTGATCCGTCACTTCCCGCGCATTGCGGGTTGGTTCCCTGCGCACCGGCAGCGATTACGCTCGCTGCAGCCGGACGCCGAACCCCAGGGCAAACTGCACGAGGGCAATTCCTGATGGCGGGCAAAAACTGGCAAACCTGGGGCAAACGCTTGTTTACGCTTGCGTTCCTGATCCTGATCCCTGTGCTGTTGTACCTGCTGGCGCGCAATCTGGACTGGAATGAAGTGCGCCAGTCTTTGCTGGCCTACAAACCTGGCACCCTTGTCATCGGCTTGGCGATCGCGTTGTGCAGCTATTTCGCGTTTGCCAGTTACGACCTGCTCGCCCGGGCTTACACCGGCCATACACTACCTGCCCGTCAGGTATTGCCAGTCGCGTTCGTGTGTTATGCCTTCAACCTCAACTTCACTACCTGGGTAGGCGGGGTTGCCTTGCGCTACCGGCTCTATGGCCGACTGGGCCTGGATACCGCGACCATTACGCGAATCCTCACCTTGGGCCTGTTGACCAACTGGATGGGTTACATGCTGCTGGCCGGCACCGTCTTCGCCCTGGGCCTGGTCGAGATGCCCGGCAACTGGGCGGTAGGCACTACAGGCCTGCGCCTGATCGGCTTGCTGCTGCTGGCGATTGCGGGCGGCTACCTGCTGGCCTGTGGTTTTGCCAAGAAGCGCACCTGGTGCTGGCGCGACCACGAAGTGACGCTGCCCTCGCTGCGTCTGGCGCTTTGCCAGGTGGTGCTGGGTGCCAGCAACTGGGCGCTGATGGCGCTGCTGATCTTCTGGTTGCTACCGGGCGAAGCCTTCTACCCGTCGATTCTCGGCATCCTGCTGATCAGTTGTGTGGCTGGGGTGGTTGCGCACATCCCTGCGGGGCTGGGCGTGCTGGAGGCGGTGTTTCTGGCCCTGCTGCATGGGCAGATGGCCCAAGGCACGCTGGTGGCTGCCCTGCTCGGCTACCGCACGCTGTACTACCTGATTCCGCTGCTGTTGGCGGTGGTGACCTACCTGATCCTGGAAAAGCGCGCCAAGGCCATGCGCCGGCGCGACAAGCCTGCCCAGACCTGAAAGGGGCCATGTGCGCTGGAGGTGACAAATGCGACGCGTTGCGTGGCACCGGCTGCGCCGGTGTTCGCGGGTGAACCCGCTCCTACGGGGGGCGCGCGCCAGGAAACCAACCCCGAGCCATGCGCCGTAAATGTAGGAGCGGGTTTACCCGCGAAGCAGGCAACTCGTTGCATGGCACCGGCTGCGCCGGTGTTCGCGGGTGAACCCGTGCCTACGGGGGCGCGCGCCAAGAAACCAACCCCGCGCAAGCCATGCGCCGTAAATGTAGGAGCGGGTTTACCCGCGAAGCAGGCAACGCAACACCCGAGGCCCCAATGACTGGCGCCCGGGTGAAAGGGCAGCCCGCCTATCGGCCTCAGGGCGAAATGGGGTCACTCGCCGGATAGGTTTCATCCAGCGCATTGTCCACCGCATTCTCGCCCGGCTTTTCACCACAATGGCAGTCCTGCATCCGGCATGGCTCACCCTTGCGGTGGCCGCTGGCGCAGGCCTCGCAGCAATATGCCTTACCGTCGCGCTCCAAGGCATTGGCATCCACCGTGCAGGAACAGTGCGTGCACGCGCAGCGTTGATCGTTCATGGCTTGCTCTCCTCGTCGTCAATCACATCATCGGTCCAGGGCACCCCATCCAGCGGCGCAGAGCGGGCCAGTTCGGCCTCGTCCAGGCCAATGCCGCCACCAATCTCATCGGCATCCACCTGCCGCAGGCGTTGGTCTGCCGGACCGCCTCTGCCGCCCGCCTCGTGGGGATCGCGGGCACCGGTTTCGTCAAGCAGCGTGTCCGGGCTCAAATCGTCATCGGTAACATTGTCCTCATGCAGGCTGTCACTCAGCGCCTCGCCGCCTGTCATGCCACTCTGCGCCACGCGTCGGGGGGGAAACTCACGGGCGACTTCGGCGGCCGGTCGTTCGTCGCCCACACGCCCTTCACGCTCATCCAGGCGTTCATCGAAATCCAGCTCATGCACGCTGCCCATGCGGTCTTCGGTGTCATCGATTTCGGTGGGTGTGTACGGCTTAGGTTCGTCGGGTCGGGTCATGTGCGTTCTCCATCAGTTGGCTTCATTCGGTCGACTGCGCCAGCTCAGGGAAGATTCAGAGTTTTTTGAACTACCGCCTCGGCCGACGCCTCCCACCTTAGAGACTGTGATCTGCCCGGAGCCCGCCATGGCCAAGCCCCTGCAGGAATACGCGCGCAAGCGCAACTTCAACGCCACACCCGAGCCCGCCGGCAAACGCATCCGGGGCAAGCGGGCTCATGCGCTGCAGTTCTGCATCCAGAAACACGACGCCAGCCATTTGCACTACGACTTCCGCCTGGAACTCGATGGCACCTTGAAAAGCTGGGCAATCCCCAAAGGCCCTTCGCTGGACCCCAATGTGCGCCGCCTGGCAGTGCATGTGGAGGACCACCCGCTGGACTACGCCAATTTCGAGGGCCATATCCCGGAAGGCCACTATGGTGCAGGGGACGTGATCGTCTGGGACCGTGGCACTTGGGAGCCTGAAGTCGATGCCCATGAAGGCTACGCCAAAGGCAAGCTGCGTTTCCGCCTGCAAGGTGAGAAGCTTGGCGGCGTGTGGAACCTGTTCCGCACCCACCTGGCCGGCAAGAAAGAGCAATGGATGCTGGTCAAGTCACACGATGCCCAGGCGCGCAGCGAAGCGGAGTACAGCATTGTCGAGGCCCTGCCCGACAGTGTGCTCAGCGAACGCACGCTGGTGCCACGCAAACCCGCTGCGAAAAAAGCCGCTACACCGCGCAGCAGCCGTAAACGCCCTGGCAAAGCTCAGACTGCACCGTTGCCAGCGCAGCTGCCGCCGCAGCTGGCCACGCTAGTGGATTCTCCACCCAGCGGCGACTGGCGCTACGAAGTCAAGTTCGATGGCTACCGTATCCTCGCCCGTATCGAGGGCCAGGACATCCGCCTGTTCACCCGCAACGGCCATGACTGGAGCAGCAAGATGCCCCGGCAGGTTGCTGCCCTGCGCGCACTCAGTATCGACTCGGCCTGGCTCGACGGCGAAATGGTGGTGGCTGATGAGAATGGCATGGCTGACTTCCAGGCGTTGCAGAACGCCTTCGATACCGAGCACGACGAACACATCACTTATTACCTGTTCGACCTGCCTTTTCTGGGCGGTCAGGACCTGCGACAGCTACCGCTGCAGAACCGCCGCGATACATTGCGCCAACTGCTTGAACACAACCATTCCGACGTCATCAAGTATTCCGCCGACTTCGACCAACCTGTCGGGTCACTGCTCGACAGTGCCTGCCGGCTGAAGCTGGAAGGCCTGATCGGAAAGCGAGCTGACAGTGTTTACAGCGGCCGCCGCAGCCCAGACTGGATCAAGCTCAAGTGCAAGCAACGCCAGGAATTCGTGATCGTCGGCTACACCGACCCCAAAGGCAGCCGCAGCGGCTTTGGTGCCCTGCTGCTGGCCCTGCACGACAACGAAAGTGGCGAGCTGCGCTATGCCGGGAAGGTAGGTACCGGCTTCAATACCACGACACTGGGCAGCATCCACGCGCGGCTCAAGCCCCTGGAAATCGCCAGGCCAGCCCTGCCCTCGCCGCCTGCCGGTGCCCAGGCGCGTGGTGTGCACTGGCTGCGGCCCCAGCTGTTGGCCGAAGTCGCCTATGCCCAAATGACCCGTGACGGCATCGTGCGCCACTCGGTATTCCACGGACTGCGCGATGACAAGGCGGCAACCGCCATTGACCTGGAGCGCGCCATGCCCGCAACGACTGTATCCAACCGCAACAAGCAGGCCAAGGCGTCTGAAAACCTGGGTGAACTCCGCCTGACCCACCCCGACCGGGTCATTGATCCCACCACTGGGGTGACCAAGCTCGAGGTAGCCGAGTATTACGCCGGCATCAGCCAGTGGATCCTGCCCCAGCTCAAGCACCGCCCGGTGGCATTGGTGCGCGCCCCGGACGGTCTGGGCGGCGAGCTGTTCTTCCAGAAAAACGCGGGCCAGCTGCACATACCCAACCTAATCAGCTATGAAAAGGCCGAGGCAGGCCAGGCGGCGATGGTCATCAATCGCCCGGACACGCTGCTGGGCGCGGTGCAGATGAACATGCTGGAGCTGCACACCTGGAACGCCACGGACAAGGACTTCGACAAACCGGACCGTTTTGTCCTCGACCTGGACCCTGACCCCGCGCTGCCCTGGAAGGCAATGGTGGAGGCGACCCAACTGACCCTCACCCTGCTGGACGAGCTGGGCCTGAAGGTGTTTCTGAAAACCAGTGGTGGCAAGGGTATTCACGTGGTCGTGCCCTTGACCCGGCGAACCGGGTGGGACGAGGTCAAGGACTTCAGCCACGCCATCGTCAATTACCTGGCCAAGCTGTTCCCGGAGCGCCTGAGCGCGGTGTCGGGGCCGAAAAATCGCGTGGGACGCATCTTCATCGACTACCTGCGCAATGGCAAGGGCGCCACCACGGCGTGCGCCTATTCACTGCGTGCCCGTGACGGGCTGCCTGTATCGGTACCTGTCTGGCGTGAGGAACTGGCGCAAATAAAAAGCGCCAATCAATGGAACATCACCAACCTGCGCGAGCGCCTGGCGGAGGTCGACGACCCTTGGGCCGACATGGGCAAGGTACGCCAGTCGATCACCGCGCGCAGGCGCAAGCAGCTAGGGCTCGAATGATGACGCCACAGCGATTGGACACGAACCGGGAGGCCCGCCCATGAGCATCGTTCAGGACTTCAACCTGACCACCCTTGACCGCCTGTTACGCACCTTTGGCGAACGCCAGTTACCGCTCAACCTCGACAGCCAATTGCCGCAACTGATCCAGGCGCTGCAAGCTGATCACCTCGACCTGCTACCGCTGCCGGGGCAAGGCAACACTTTGCTGCGCTGGCAGACCTTGGCACGGGTGGCAGGTTGCGACCTGGCGTTGGCCAAGCTCTATGAGGGCCATACCGATGCGTTGGCGATCCTCGCGGAATGCGGCGCAGCGCACCACGCCAACGACGGCATCTGGGGCGTGTGGGCGGCAGAGCCGCCCGATGCACGGGTCCTCATCACTGCGCGTGAAGGCGACCAGGTGCGCCTGAACGGCACCAAAGCCTGGTGTTCCGGTGCCTTGCAGATCGATCGCGCGCTGATTACCGCCTGGGATGAGGCCGAGCAGCCGCAATTGGTGGCAATCGAGCTGTCGCAGCCAAGCCAGGGCCTGAACATCGAACACTGGCAGGCCGTTGGCATGGCCACTACCGCCAGTGTCGAGGTGGCGTTCAACGATACCCCAGGCACGCTCATCGGCACGCCAGGCCAATACCTTTCGCGCCCTGGCTTCTGGCAAGGCGGTGCGGGTATCGCCGCCTGCTGGTACGGCGCGGCCGAGGCGCTGGCGGATTACCTGCGTGAACATTGCCGCAAACCCCGCCCAGACCCGCATGCCGATGCGCATCTGGGGGCTGTGGACGCTGCGTTGCATGGCGCCCGGGCGTCACTGCGTGAGTGTGCTGCCTGGATCGATCAACAGCCCGGCGTGGATGCCAGTTTCGAAGTTCGCCGCACCCGCGCCCAGGTAGAACAGGCCGTAGAGCAGGTTATCAGCCACGTCGGTCGTGCCTTGGGGGCCACGCCGTTCTGTCGCAGCAGTCATTTTTCCCGGCTGAGCGCCGACCTGCCGGTGTTCCTGCGCCAAAGCCATGCCGAGCGCGATCTGGCGATGCTCGGCCAGCAGTTGGCCCGTTTGCCAGCCGGGGTGTGGCAGCTATGAGCCAGAACCTCATCCAGTCCGCGGATGGCACGCCGTGGGCCGCATGGCAGCAAAGCGCGCACCTGGCGCGTGCGACCTGGCTCGACTCACGCCAACTGTGCCCGCCGGGGCGCCGGCTGGTATTGATTGCGCCGCATCCGGATGACGAAATTCTCATGGCCGGCGGCCTGCTGGCAGGTTTCAAGGGGCGCGAGGATGAGCTGGTGCTGATCTCCGCCACCGACGGCGAAGGCAGCCACCCCGGCTCCAGCCATTGGACCGAACATCGCTTGCGCCGCCAGCGCCCCCAGGAAAGCCGACAGGCCCTGCAACAGCTCGGCCTGGACCTTGAGCGCCTGGACTGGCGCAGGCTCCATCTGAAGGACGGCCAGTTGCCGCGCGAAGAAGCGTTTCTGGTCAGTTACCTCACGCAGTTACTGCGCCCCGATGACCTACTGATGGCCACCTGGCGCAGTGACGGCCATTGCGATCACGAGGCCGTTGGCCGCGCCGCTGCGCATGCGGCGGCAAACCGTGGGGTGCAATTGGCTGAGGTACCAGTCTGGGCCTGGCACTGGGCTGAGCCTGACGACCCGCGCCTGCCATGGCCCCGTGCGCACCGCATGCAGCTCGATGAAAGCCGTCTGGCACGCAAGCGCAAGGCTTTGGCCGCCCACGTCAGCCAGTTGCAGCCGGACGGCGAGCAGCCGCCGGTGCTACCGCCACACCTGCTGGATTGCCTTCTGCAACCTTTCGAACTGGTGTTCCTTTGAATGGAGCTGTCATGAGCCTTGATCCACAGTATTTTGCCGAGCTATACGCCACCAATGAAGACCCTTGGGCCTTCCGCACCCGCTGGTATGAGAAGCGCAAACGCGAGCTGGTGATGGCCAGCCTGCCACGGCAGTGCTATCAGCGTGTGTTCGAGCCTGCCTGCGCGAATGGTGAGCTCAGTGCGCTGCTGGCCGAGCGTTGCGCCGAGCTGCTGTGCCAAGACCTGGACCCGACAGCCGTAGGCCTGGCCCGCGAACGCCTGGCTCACGTGCACAATGCTACGGTCGAGCGGGCCCGGCTACCGGGGGACTGGCCGGGCGGGCGCTTTGACCTGATCGTGCTCAGCGAGGTGGGCTATTACCTTGATCCCACTGACTGGCTGCAAGTGATCGAACAATCGGTGGCCAGCCTTGGCTACGACGGCACGCTACTGGCCTGCCACTGGAAGCACCCTATCGCGGGTTGCCCGCAGGATGGTCGCGAGGTGCACCGTATGTTGACCCGGCATTTGCCGTTGCATCTGCAGTTCCGGCATGAGGAGGCGGACTTTTTGCTGGAGTGCTGGTCATGCCAGCCAAGCGTTGTCGATCTCGATGAGACGTGCCCATGATTGCCGTTGTCATCCCTGCGCATAACGAAGCCCGCCGCCTTGGGCGATGCCTGCGGGCGGTGCTGGTGGCTGCCCGGCAGGCGCAGCAAACGGGGCTGCACGTGGAAGTGCTGGTGGTGCTGGACCGCTGCAGCGACGGCAGCGCCGCCGTGGCGCGGCGTTTCGGTGTACACACGCTGGAGGTGGATGCCGGTAATGTCGGCATGGCACGTCGTGTTGGGGCGGCGCACATGGTCGAGCGTGGCGCCACGTGGCTGGCATGCACTGATGCTGACAGCCGAGTCCCTGCGCACTGGCTGCTGTCGCAGCTGGCCTGTAGCGCCGAGGTGGTTTGCGGCACCGTGCATGTCGAGTACTGGCAACCCTGGCAGACCGCCGCGCTGCGCAAGCTGTACCAGAGCCGCTACCAGGCGTATGAAGGGCATCGGCATGTGCACGGCGCGAATCTGGGGGTATGTACCGATGCTTATGAGCGTGTAGGTGGCTTCCAGCCCCTGGCGGCGCATGAAGATGTGCAACTGGTCAGCGACCTGCAGGCCAGCGGTGCCCAGATCATCTGGACCGCCAGGCATAGTGTGGCCACCAGCAGCCGGCGCGATAGCCGCGCCCGCGAGGGGTTTGGGGATTACCTGGCCGGGTTACAGGCGCAGTCCTGAAATCACTGGGATTTCGGCAGTGTTCATGAAGCTTTGCGCGCTTTTTTCACCGGTTTCTTGCCACCCAGGCTGCGTTTGAGCAGTTCGGTAAGGTCGAGGATGTCCGCACCTTTCTCGGCCCCACCTGCGTCGCCCTTCTCCACCGCCTCGATCTTGCCCTTGCTGGCTTTCTCTTCCACCAGGTCCATGATCGTCTGGCGGAAGGCGTCATGATAATCCTCAGGCTTCCAGGGCCCGCTCATGTCTTCTACCAGGCGCTTGGCCATCTCCAGCTCGCGCTTCTCCACCTTACTGTCGGTGACGCTGGAGTCCAGCTCCAGCGTTTCCAGCCCGCGCACCTCTTCAGGCCAGCGCAAGGTGATCATCACCAGCGCATCCTCCAGCGGCCGCAGCAGCGCCAGGTGCTGCCGGGTATGCAGTACCACAGTGGCCAGTGCCACCTTGCCGGTCTTTTCCAGCGTCTCGCGCAGCAAGGCGTACACCTTGCCGCCACGGCGGTCCGGGGTCAGGTAGTACGGCGTATCGAAATGCTGCAGCGGAATATCGCCCGCTTCCACAAATGAAAAGATATCGATCGTCTGGGTCGCTTCGGGCCGGGCCTTGCGGATCTCCTCCTCACTGATCACCACATAGCGGCCCTTCTCGAACTCTACGCCCTTGACGATATTGTCCTTGTCGATTTCCTTACCGGTCACCTTGTTCACCCGCTTGTAGCCGACCGGCTCCATGCTGCGCTTGTCCAGCCAGTCGAAGTCCACACGCTCGGTGCGCACGGCGGTATTGAGTGCCACGGGGATGTGCACAAGGCCAAAACTGATGGCGCCTTTCCAGATTGCCCGAGCCATGAGGGTGCTCCCAGGGTTGCCTGCTGATACCAGAAGTGACTGCGCCGGGCGACAAAGGTTTAGCTGCCCTGCCCTGCGGCAACCGTCACGCCTGGCTGAACAGCACCCGTTTGAACGCTTCGGCCGCCAGGTGCACTTGCACTGCCCAATCCCCCGCGGCATCGCTGCCGGCGTCATCGGAAATGTATTTCAGGCACACGAACGGAATACCTTCGCCACGCGCGATCAATGCCAGTACGTAGGCTTCCATGTCGACCACGTCATAAGGTGCGTCGCCATGGTTGATCTCGAAGCTGTCACCGCTGCCACAGGTTTCCACAGCCAGGCCGGGAATTACCGCCCCGTGCTCGAGTACCACCGGGGTATCGGACAAGGGCGTTTCATAGCGGGCAAAGCCCAGCGCGGTCACATCCATGTCGCGTTGTACGAAGCGGTTACAGCACACGACTTCGCCCTTGCCATGACGCTGGCTGCCAGCCGAGCCCAGGTTGACGATAAGTTTGGGCCTGCGCGTTGCGATCGCCTTGGTCAGGGCGATCGCGGCATTGACCTTGCCAATGCCGGTGAACACGGTGTTCACCTCGGTAAAGACATCGCCAGCCTCGGCCTCGAGGGCAAAGACGAACAGCGTGTCATCCAGGGAAATGTCGGGGAATTGCTTGATCAGCATCATGGAGCAGGTGTTTCCGAGTGGCTGCAAAGGGCGCGGCCATTGTCGGCCAACACAGCCTAAATGCAAGTCTCGGCGATATCGGCAGATTCGCTTTATTACGAGAGGTTCGGGCCGGTGGCGTTCAGCGACATTGCCATATTGGGTGCGCTTGTCAGTGGTGCGGCGGGCTCTCCATGCGCGCCTGGCGCCGGCCCAGCCAGCCACCTGTCGCGGCCCAGCCCACGGCAAGCAGCGCACCGATCAGCATCGCCAATTGCGGGTGCTCGCCCAACACGTCCAGTGCACGCTTGACCCAGCCGCTCAGGGCATCGCCGCCGCGGTAGACCACCGTGTCGATGAAGTTCTTGGCTTTGTACTTGTCCTCGGCGGGCAGCACGGTGAACAGCATCTCCCGCCCTGGCCGTACCAATGCGTATTCACCCGCCCGGCGCACTACCATCGCCACCACGAACAGGGCGAACACCGGGGCCAGTGCCAGCCACAAAAAACCAGCAGCCATTACCAGCGGCACTGCAACCAGCAACACACCGACCCCCAGCCGACGGGCCAGGCGCCCGGTAACAAAGACCTGGGTAAGGATGGCCAGGGCCTGCACAGCCGTGTCGATCAGCCCGAATACCTGTGTCTGCCGGGTGCGGTCAGTGAAGGTTTCGCTGACAATACGCGCCTGCTCGAAGTACAAGAATGTGCTGACGCTGGCCAGCAATACCACGAACAAAGCGATGCCTAGCAGATAGGGCGAGCGCAGGACGGCGGTGGCGCCGGTAAACGGGTTGCCGCCCAGCGGCCGCGAGTCCTGGTGCCGGGTTTGCATCGGCATGGGCTGGTGTGCTCGCCAGCGTTGTAGAAACAGTGTCGCGCCGACACTGCCCAGCAGCAATACCGCGGCCAGCACCAGCAACCCGGCATGTCCGAGCGGCGCCACCAGCAAGGTGCCAAGCATGGGGCCACTGAGCCCGCCCAGGCTGGCCCCGGCTGCCAGCAGGCCGAACAGGCGCTTGCCTTGGGCGGTGGAAAACAGATCGGCGAGCACGCTCCAGGCCAGCGAGATCGTCAGCAAATTGAACACCGACAGCCAGATGTAGAAGGCCCGGGCGGTCCACAGATCGTCAGGGTTAGCGGCCAACAGTGCCGCGAACAGCAACAGGTTGCTGGCGAAAAAGCCATAGGTCCAAGGCAGGATATGCCTGCGCTGCACCTTGGATGCTAGCCAGCCAAACAGCGGCAGGCACGCCAACGTGGCAATGAAGGTGCCGGTGAACAGCCACTGCAGGTTTTCCACGCCACCGGCAACGCCCATGGTCTCGCGCACCGGGCGCAGCATGAAGTAACCGGTGAACAACAGGTAGAACAGCAACAAGCCGGCGACTACCGCCGCCCCCTCACCAGGCTGGATGTTCAGCGCTTGGTCCAGGCGCCGCCGCCAGGCTTGCATGGTGTCAGGCAAACTGCTTGATCAGCGCCTGTTGCTGCGCCTGGGTGAGCATTGGCCCATGCCCGGCCTTGAGCTGATCGAGCTGGCGGTCAGGCCGACTGGTAGCAGGTATGACCGTGGTCACTGCCGGGTGGCTGATGGCGAACTTGAGAAATAGCTGTGCCCAGCTGCCGATGCCTGTCTCGGCGGCCCAGCCCGGCAAGGCCTGGCCCTTGACCCGGGCGAACAGCCGGCCATCGTCGAAGGCCCGGTTGATCAGTACCGCAACACCCTTGTCCTGGCACAGTGGCAGCAGTTCACGGGCGGCGTCGGGAGCATTGACCGCGTAGTTGATCTGGATGAAGTCCAGCGGCTCGCTGCGTACGATACGGGCAACGTCGTCGTGGCCACTGTTCAGGTAATGGGTGATGCCGACATAACGTGTCCCGCCCTGCTGCTTCAACTCGCGGGCATAAGGCAGCTGGGTCTGCCAGTCACGCAGGTTGTGAATCTGCAGCAAGTCCACCTTGTCGGTACGCAGGCTCTTGAGGCTGCCGAACCACTGCGCCTGGGCTTCAGCCCGGCTATTGGCGGCGATTTTGGTGGCAATGAAGCACTGGCGGTGCCAGCCGCCCTCTTCCAGCAACTGGCCGAGAATGCGGTCGGCCCCCCCGTAGTTGGGCGAGGTGTCGATCACCCGGCCGCCGCCTTCGAAGAACGCCTTCAGCACGGTTTTGAGCTGAAGGTATTGGGGTGAACCGCTTACTACCTCGAAACTGCCGGAAGTACCGGCACCGATCACCGGCAACGCTTCACCGGTGGACGGTATTTTACGGGCTAGCAAACCAGCCGGCACGGCAGCGTGCAGCCAAGGGCTGGCAGCAGCCAGCAACCCCAATGCTGCACCTGCGCGTAGGACATCACGACGTGCGTACACGGAAAATCTCCCGTCATAAACCGGAAACTTTCAAGGCTAGCCGCTCTGTTACTCGCCTGCGGGTGTTTCTGTATCTGGATGTTTAGTGATCAGGCCCGCAGCAACAGGCTCAGATCAACACCCGTCTCGCCCATCGGCGGGCACCAGTAGTAGCCACCCGTCAGCGGGCGGCTAAAGCGGTACAGTCCGTCGATGATGCCGTCTTCCAGGCCACTCATGCGCCGCAACTGCACTTCGAATGCCTCGAAGCTTTTGCCCAGAGCGACGAAAGCCAGGCCGGCGCCGCGTTGGTCGGCCCAGGCTACCGAGCGACGGACCATGAACGCCTCGGGTTCAAAGCTTTCCTGGGCGGTGCGTTTGACGTGCGCGGACTCCGGGGCGTCGTCGAGCTCTTCGTTGTCGCTCAGGCGGCGGCCGATGATGTTGTCCTGGTCAGCCTGGGGCAGCGACTTGAAGTATTCCAGGTCGTGCTTCCACAGCTGGAACGCGGCAAAACTGGAGCCATCGGCGGCAATGGCCGCTTGTACGGCATCTTCGTCCACCGGGTTTTCGGTGCCGTCTTCGTAACCGGTAAGGTCATGGCCACCCCTGTGCAGGAAGCCATCAACGCTGTCGGCCAGTTGCAGGGCCGGTGCCAGCGCCTGCTCCAGGGCCTGGGCGCGCAGCAGCAGGTCGCCACGTTCGTCGCCACGCAGCCACAGCCACAGGGCGTGTTGAGTGCTGGGGTTCTCCACTGCGGCATCCAGCAGTGGGAATGGGCGCAAGCCTGGTATTTCAAGGCCCAGGGCCTTGGCCAGCGGGGCGCCTACGCCGAGCAGCAACTGTTCGCCATCGACCTGCGGCAGCAAGGCATCCAGCGCGGCAGGCAACGCCTCGGGCGACTGCAGGGTGAAGAACAGGTGACGGGCGTGGGCCGGCACCGGGGTGGCAAGCAGACCTTGCTGGAACGGCATATCAGGCTAATCCTAAGGTAAAAACGGAATGCTACTTCGCCTGCATGCCTGCTGCAATGCGGCATGCAGCCTCGCCAGCTGCTGCACGTGGTAACAAACGGTTACCAAGAGCTGGCCCTTTGCAATTAGCTATCAATCAGGGCCGACCTACACTGCTTCAGATCCTTCGCCCGAGAACGCCCTCATGACTGCCTCGCCCCTGCTCACTGCGTTTCTGCCGCTTGCCCTGGGCATCATCATGCTTGGCCTTGGGTTGTCACTGACCCTGGCTGACTTCGCTCGCGTGGTGAAGTACCCAAAGCCCGTGGTGGTGGGCCTGGTGTGCCAGATCCTGCTGTTGCCGCTGGTGTGCTTTCTGATCGCCAATGGCTTTGGCCTGGAATCAGCCCTGGCAGTGGGGCTGATGCTGCTGGCTGCTTCGCCGGGCGGTACCACGGCCAACCTGTTCAGCCATCTGGCCCACGGTGACGTGGCGTTGAACATCACCCTGACGGCGGTCAACTCACTGATCGCGATCCTGACCATGCCGTTGCTGGTGAACCTGTCCCTGAGCTGGTTCATGGCCTCCGACCAGGCTATACCACTGCAGTTCGCCAAGGTCATGCAGGTGTTCGCCATTGTCTTGCTGCCGGTGGCGCTGGGCATGCTGATTCGCCACTTCGCCCCGGCGTTCGCTGCCCGCATGGAAAAACCGATGAAGCTGGTGGCTGCGTTGTTCCTGGCCTTCACTATCGTCCTGGCATTGGCCAAGGACTGGCAGACGGTGGTCGAGTACGCACCGGTGGTGGGCCTGGCGGCGCTGCTGTTCAACCTGCTGAGCCTGACGGTGGGCTATTGGGTGCCGCGGCTGTTGAACATTCCCAAGCGCCAGGCGATTGCCATTGGTATGGAGATTGGCATCCATAACGGGACCTTGGCGATTGCCCTGGCGTTGAGCCCTTCGCTGCTGAACAACGCGACCATGGCGGTGCCGGCTGCGTTGTACAGCTTGATCATGTTCTTTACCGCGGCCGGGTTTGGCTGGTGGGTGAGCCGCGGGCATGTGGCGGCAGAGCCCAAGGGTGAAACCGTGAACTGACGTCACCCAATGCCCGGCAGGTGCCGGGCGTGCCAGGGATGCGTCACGATTGGCTGCGCCTGCTGCGCAGCTGCTGCTTCAACAGCTTCAGCGGCGGCGCATAGAAGAACCCGAACGACACGCTCCCCGTGCGCCCCTTCACCGCATGGTGCAGGCGGTGCGCGCGGTGCAAGCGTTTCAGGTAGCGGTTGACCGGCCGCGGCTTGCGCGGCCAGTGCCGGTGAAAGAAGCCGTCGTGGGCCAGTACATACAGTGCCCCATACCCTGCCACACCACCGCCCACCCACTGCAAAGGCGCATAACCACTTTTGCCCAGCGCCACCAGCGCCGTGGCGATCAGCCCCAGGGCCACCAGGTACAGGTCGTTGGTTTCGAGCATGCCCAGGTGTGGCTCATGGTGCGAGCGGTGCAGCCACCAGCCCCAGCCATGCATGATGTACTTGTGAGCCAGCGTACCAACGCCCTCCATGGCCACCAGGGTGCCGAACAATATGGCGAGATTGAACAGCATGGAACGGTCCGGGTGATGGCAAAGGAAGGCGCAAGGTTACCGGCTGCCCAGGGTTTTTTCCATGTGGGCGTGACCGGCAGCAGGCCGTTCCCGGATGAAGCCATTGTCATGTTTTTGCCCTTGACCTGCTCTGCCCTGCGGCGTATGGTCCGCGACGCAATTTTGCCTTCCTCAACAGGAGACCTGCCTTGGACAGTAGCCCCAGTCGCTTGCGACAGGCCCGCGTAGCGCGCTAGCCCGGCAATGTTCTGCACTGTCTGGCCGCGCTGGCAAGACGGTGGTTTCCTGTAACCCCCGCTTCTCCTTCCCTCCTCGTGGTCCTGCGCAATTTTCTGGTTTTTCAACCGCGCCAACTGATGGCGTTCATGCAGGCGTGTGCCTGCGGAAGAGGTTTGCTATGGATTGGAAAGTATTTCTGCTGCGCGTCAGCATTGCTTTGGTGCTGGGTGCGCTGATCGGTGCCGAGCGGCAATTGCGCCAGCGCCTGACCGGCCTGCGCACCAATGCGCTGGTCAGTACCGGTGCCTGCCTGTTCGTATTGATGACCCAGGCGGTGCCAGGCATGGCGCCTGCTGATGCGTCGCGCGTCGCAGCCTATGTGGTGTCGGGCATCGGCTTTCTCGGCGGTGGTGTGATCATGCGCGATGGTTTCAATGTGCGAGGCCTGAACACCGCGGCCACCTTGTGGTGCACGGCTGCGGTCGGCGTGCTGTGCAGCCTTGGGCTGATGATGGAGGCGGCACTGGGCAGCCTGGTGGTGCTCTGCGCCAACATCTTGTTGCGTGACATCGCCCAGCGCCTCGACCGTCAGGACGTGGTGCCGGCCAGCGAGGTGGAACAGCACTTCGAAGTCCGTATCGTCTGCCGCGGCGAGGACGAGATCCAGGTGCGTAGCCTGATGTTGCACAGCCTGGGCGATCCACAGCTGCGCCTGCAGTCGTTGCAGAGCCAGGATCTGGACAACCCTGCGCACCTGGAAGTGCGCGCCGAGCTGTTGGGCACCGCGCAGGCACCGGCGCAGCTGGAGCGCCTGGTCAGCAGGGTCAGCCTGGAGAAAGGTGTAAGCTCGGTGCGCTGGCAATTACAGCCGCAGGTGCTGGCGACGGATTAGAACGACAGGAGTGATTCATGCTTATCCGCCCTACCCTTGAACAGGACATTGAATGGCTGCCGGACGTCGAGCGTTCGGCAGCCCAGGCTTTTGTCAACTGGCCGGCACTGGCCTGGCTGGCGCAAGGCGAAGTCATGGATGGCGCGGCGCACAGGGCTTTCGTCGAGGAAGGTGGTAGTTGGGTGGCGCAGGACGCGGCTGGGTGCATTGTGGGTTTTGCATGCGCCCGGCTGGCGGATCAGGCATTGCACCTTCATGAAATATCGGTGCGCCAGGAGGCCCAAGGGCAAGGTGTCGGGCGCCGGTTGCTGCAGCAAGTGGTCGATGCAGGGCGCTGCGCCGGTGTACGTGAGCTGACACTGACCACCTTTGTGGATGTGCCTTGGAATGCGCCGTTCTATGCACGTTTCGGGTTTGAGATGCTTCAGGAAAGGCGGCTTGGCGAACGGCTCCGGGGCATTCTGGCCAGCGAGTATGCTCACGGTTTCAGTGGGCGTTGTGCAATGCGTCTGCGCGTTTCGCCGCCTCTCACCCTCTAGTTCAGTGTCGCGCGGTCGAAACCCGCAGCAAAAAAGATTAAACCTTTGCCACGGCTTCACCCTCAACCGTACGCGACACAGAGGTCGCGCCACGGTTTAAGGAGTGAAGCATGAATAACCTCTTCATCAGGCATGTTGGTTTTTCCATGGTCTTGGGCCTGGCATCGATGCACGCAATGGCCACGACTTCCGATGATTTCGTCGATGCAGCCACCGAGGCCGGCATTGCCGAAGTGGTGACTGGCAAGCTGGCTCAGGAGAAAAGCCAGAACGCCGAGATCAAGACTTTCGCTCAGCAAATGGTCACCGACCACACCCAGGCCAACCAGAAACTCGGCGACATTGCCCGCAAACTGGACATTTCGGTTCCGGATGAGGCCGCGATGACCGACAAGATCAAGAAAATGATCCTGGAGTGGCGCGACGAGTCCTTCGACAAGTCGTACCTCAACAACCAGGTCGACGCTCACGAAAAAGCGGTGGAACTGTTCAAGAAGGAGGCTGCATCGTCCGACAAGGCCGAGCTGAAGGCCTTTGCCAGCGAAACGCTGCCCAAACTCGAACAGCACCTGGAGCAGGCAAAAGCCCTCCAATCCAAGCACGGCAAGTGAGGCCGCACATGAGTAACGATGCATTGAAGACCGAAGTACTTACCCGCCTGTTGCATGCGCACCCCGAAGGGCTGGGCAAGGAAGTGCTGGACAACTACCGCGGCGAAAAGGCGGTGGCCGGCATGCTCAAGACGCTGCAGGAAGCCGGTTTGATTCACGACGGGAGCGTGGCAGTAAGCAGTGATCACCAGATCAGCGTGCACTATCCGATCAAGCTGTCGGCGGCGGGCGTAGAGGCCGCCAGGCGCGCCGAGGGCTGACACTTGCCTGGTCTGGTCTTGTCGCCAGCAAGCCCGCCCCGAGGGATAGCGCATGGCTTGCCGGCGATGAGGCCAGTCATCAAGGCCGTGGCTCACTCCTTTTTCTCAATGTCTCCAGGCGGCCTGGCCGGCCCCTGTGGGTCGACTTGAGGGTCTTCGACATCCGGGGAATCGGGGTCGAAACCAAGGTCCGTCTTTTTATCGGCCTGCTCGGTCGAGTGAGGCCCCTCTTTGCGTGGTGGTTGAGATCCCGGCATGGCGTTGTCTCCGGTGAGTGTCTAGGGAAGAAACCACCCGCCAGGAAAAGTTTGATTAATCTGCGCCCGGGGCCAACTGCGCCCGACACTGTGCCAACGCCTCATCACGCGCCTGCAGTTGCTCCTCAAGCCGCTGCAGCTGCCGCGCCTGCTCGGCGCACAGGTCGCGCCTGGCTTCCAGACTTTGGGCTTGCACATCGAGCTGGCGGCGCATCTCTTCGCTGGCACCTTGTGCCTGGGCCAGGATCGTGCGCAGGCCCTGGATCTGCGCATCGCGCTGCTCCAGCAACTCATCCTGTGCCCGGCATTCACTGGCCGCCTGACGGTGCTCTCCCAGTAAACGCTCATTGTCGCGGTGCAAACGGGTAAGTTCGTCCTGCTTGACGATCATGCCCTGCTGCAACTGGCGCAACTCCACCTGCATCTGCTGCAACTGCGCTTCATGGCGGCGCTGTTCCTGCTCGCGCTGTTCACGGCTGGCATTGCGGTAGTGCTCCAGGGCGTCGCGGGCATGGCGGTGCTTGTCTTCCAACGATTTGACCTGCTCGTCCTTGTCAGCCAGGCGCACCTGCAACTCACCCAGCGCCTGGTTGAGGCTGGCACTGCGCAGCTGTTCGGCCTGCAGCGTGCTTTGTGTGGACAGCAGTTTTTCTGTCTCGGCCGCCAATGCCGCGGCATCGATCTTGTGTTGCTGGTGCGCTGCTGCCAGTGCCTGCTGGGCGATTTCCAGCTGCGCCTCAAGCGTCTCGCGCTGTTGCGTGAAGGTGCTCTCGGCCTGCTCGATCTTCAGGTCGGCCTCGTCCTGCAACTGGGTTGCCAGTTGCCCAACCAGGCGGCTCAGCACATCGCTCAGCGCGACCCCGCCTTCGGAAGCCACCGGCTGCTGGCCGTTCAGTTCCTTCAGGTAGCGGTGAATCGTGGTTTTGGAGCCGGTATTGCCCAACTCGATACGTATGGCATCGATGCTGGGGTTTTCGCCCCGGGCAATCAGCGCCTGACGCGCCTGCTGCACTACCACCTTGTTGATACCGCCACGGGCCATGCTTGCTCCTACGATTTTGTACTGTGTTATGTAACATGTAATTACGTACCAATTATGGCAATATCAAACCACCCCTGCAAACATTTCCTTAGGTGGAATAATCACGGCTTATCGCATGTGATAGGCAAATTGGTCTTGTTTTGAACCCGCACACCCGTACGGAAGCTGCCGGCTCGCCATCTTGTGCCGTTAACGCTTTGCCGCCACCATGGACGTCCAGCACCGATCACCGACAGAAAATGACCCTGGAAAACTACAAGGCAATCGCCGACAGCATCGCCCTGCTGCTGTATCCGCACGCTGAAGTCATCGTCCATGAACTGCACAGCCAGACGGTCGTGCACATCGCCAACAACTTTTCCCGGCGCAAGCTGGGCGATGATTCGGCAATCGATCACGAACTGGACGATGTACTTGGCGGTGCCAACCTGGGCCCTTACGAGAAGCTCAACTGGAACGGCCAGAAGATCCGCTCTATCAGTACCGTACTGCGCAACTCGCAGGGCGAACCCGAGTACCTGATGTGCATCAATCTGAACGTGTCGGTACTGGAGCAAGCCCGCGTGGCGCTCGATGCGTTCTTCCAGATGAGCCGGCTGGTACCGCAACCTGACTCGCTGTTCCGCAACGACTGGCAGGAACGTATCAACACCTTCCTGCATGCCTGGCTGCAAGCGCGCAGCTTGTCGCTGCAGACCTTACAGATGAAGGACAAACGCAGCCTTGTGCAGGCGCTGTACGCTGAAGGCGCGTTCGAAGGGCGAAGTGGTGCTGACTATGTCGCCAACGTTCTGAGCATGGGTCGGGCCACCGTTTACAAATACCTGAAAGAGCTCAAGGGCTAACCCCCCGTCGCTTGGCCGATCTGGCAGCCTGTCAGGGTGTTGCCAGTGGTGGCGCTCGCCCACTTGCCTTGAGTGGATGAATATTCTACTGTGGATAAATATTCCACAAGGAGCGCAGCATGCCAGTCGCGACTGTTTCACCGACCATTGTCGATGCCCGATACCTCGATGCACTGTACACGTCCATAAAGGAAGCCCACGGCGCGCTGCGCCCCGCCGTCAGCATCACGCCGCTGACTCGCAGCGCCCGTTTGTCAGCACTGACCGGCTGTGAAGTGCTGCTCAAATGCGAACACCTGCAGCACACGGGTTCATTCAAGTTTCGCGGCGCCAGCAACAAGGTGCGCCTGCTGCCGGCCGAGGCGCGCAAGCAGGGGGTGATAGCCGCCTCTTCCGGTAACCATGGGCAGGCCCTGGCCCTCGCCGGCAAGATGGCTGGCGTGCCAGTGAAGGTCTACACCACCACGGGCGCGTCGGCATACAAAACAGAGGCAATGCGCGCGCTGGGCGCCGAAGTGGTCTGCCTGCCCACCGACCCGCTGAGTGCAGAGCTGGAAGCAGCCAGGCAAGCCAAGGCCCAGGGCGTCCCCTTCGTGTCACCCTACAACGACCTGCAAGTCATTGCCGGCCAGGGCACCATCGGCATGGAGCTGTTCGAGCAGGCGCCAGACCTGGATGCGGTGTTCGTTGCCGTGGGCGGTGGCGGGATGATTTCCGGCATCGGCGCCGCCTTGCGCGTACTCAAGCCGGGCATCGAGATCATCGGCTGCTGGCCGGCGAATGACCCGACGTTGCAGCAATCGCTCAAGGCCGGTGAAATCATCGAAGTGGATGCCTGCGAAACGCTGTCCGATGGCACGGCTGGCGGCGTCGAGCCAGGTTCGGTCACCTTCCCGCTTTGCCAGGCACTGCTCACCGATACCGTGCTGGTCAGCGAGGACGAAATCCGCTGTGCCATGCGCGAGATCGCCAGCAGTGAGCGCTGGATCATCGAAGGCGCTGCAGCGGTGGCGGTCGCCGGCATGCAAAAGCTCGCCGAGCGCTATCAGGGCAAGCGTGTCGCGGTGATCCTGTGTGGCCGTAACATCCTGCTGGAAAAGTTCCTCGAGGCCGTTCAATGAAGGTCTTCAGCAAGGCGCAGATCATCGCCCACTTCAACCCGGAGCTGGCGGTAAGCCAGCTGGAGGAAGGCTTCATCGCCTACTCCGAAGGCAAGGTGCAGGTGCCGCCCGTGCAGGGCTTCGCATTCAAGGGCGCGAACGGTGACTGTTGCGTGAAGTCGGCCTACATCGAAGGCAGCCCGACCTTCACCGTCAAGCTTTCGACAGGCTTCTACGACAATCCGTCCAAGGGCCTGCCGAGCAATGACGGCCTGATGCTTGTGCTGTCTGCACACACCGGTCAGCCGCTGGCACTGCTGCAGGACCAAGGCTGGCTGACTGCCATGCGCACCGCGTTGGCCGGGCGTATCGCCGCCCAGCTGCTGGCGCCATCCCACGTCAAGGCCATTGGCATCCTCGGCACCGGCATGCAGGCGCAGATGCAGCTTGAGCAGCTTCGCGCTGTGACCGACTGCCGCCAGGTGATTGTCTGGGGCCGGCATGAGCGCGGGCTTGCGGCCTATACCGCATTTGCCCGCGAGCTGGGCTTCGGGGTTCGCAGCACGCAGGATGCGGCCGAGGTTGCGGGTGCTGCAAATCTGATCGTCTGCACCACGCCTTCTCGCCAGGCGCTGTTGCACAGCGATTGGGTCCAGCCGGGTACGCATATCACCGCCGTCGGTGCCGATGCGCCCGGCAAGCAGGAACTGGACCCAGCACTGGTGGCAAGGGCAGACCGTATCATCGTCGACTCCATCGCGCAGTGCAGCCAGTACGGCGAAGTGGCCCATGCCCTCGGCAGCGGCCGGATCGACGCTAACCAGCTGATCGAGCTGGGTACGCTGCTGGCTGGCCGCGCCCAGGGGCGTGAGCACGACAGCCAGATTACCCTGGCGGACCTGACCGGTGTGGCAGTGCAGGATGCACAAGTCGCAAGCTACGCCCTGGCCGCCCTGTGCACCTGAGGCGACAACAGCGTCAGCGCAAACGTTGCACCTGCGCTGGCGTGCGCTGCATCAGTACCTTGCCATTGCGTACCGATACCAAAGCGTGCCCCTGGCTGCGCACCATCTCGTAATCATCCGGCGCCGACAGCAGCAACAGGTTCGCCGGCCGCCCCACCTCGATGCCATAGCGCTCGCCCAGGTTCAGGGTGCGGGCGCTGTTGTCGGTAATCAGGTCCAGGCAGCGCTGCAGGTCTTCATAGCCGAGCATGTGGCAGATGTGCAGGCCTGCTTCGAGAATGCGCAGGATGTTGCCATTGCCCAGCGGGTACCACGGGTCGACGATGGAATCCTGGCCGAAGCACACGTTCATGCCGGCGCGGTCAATCTCGGCCACGCGGGTAACGCCACGACGTTTCGGGTAGTTGTCGAAGCGCCCTTGCAGGTGAATGCTCTCGGTCGGGCACGACACAAAGTTGATGCCCGACAGCTTGAGCAGGCGGAACAGCTTGTAGCAATACGCATTGTCATACGAGCCCATGGCCACGGTGTGGCTAGCCGTGACCCGGGCCCCCATGCCGCGTACCCGCGCTTCTTCGGCCAACACTTCGAGGAAGCGCGATTGCGGGTCGTCGGTCTCGTCGCAGTGCACGTCCACCAGGCAGCCGGTACGCTCGGCCAGGTCCATCAAGAACTTCACCGACGATACACCCTGGTCGCGGGTATTTTCGAAATGCGGAATGCCGCCGACGACGTCAGCGCCAATCGCCACGGCTTCAGTCATCAGCGCCCGGCCGTTGGCGTACGACTCGATGCCCTCCTGCGGGAAGGCGACAATCTGCAGGTCGATCAGCTCACGCACTTCATCACGCACCTCGACCATGGCCTTGAGCGCGGTGAGTTTCGGGTCGGTCACATCGACATGGGTGCGCACATGCTGGATACCGTGGTCCACCAGCATGCCGATGGTTTTTTTCGCACGGGTCTTGATGTCGTCGTGGGTGGTGATTTCCTTGCGCTCGGACCAGCGCTCAATGCCTTCGAACAACGTGCCGCTCATGTTCCACTTCGGCTCACCAGCGGTCAGCGTGGCATCCAGATGAATGTGCGGCTCGACAAAGGGCGCGACCACCAGGTTTTGCCCGGCGTCCAGGTCATTGACCGTAGCGGGCGCCACGGCGTCGGTCTGGGGCACGATGGCGGCAATGCGCTCGCCGTTCAGTTCGACGCGGAACAGGCCAGGCTTGCCGCGCAGGCGTGCGTTGATAATGTTCATGCTGTTACTCCTTGCCGTGGATTTCGCTCATGCGCCATACCAGCATGGCGACCGAAGCATTCATGCGAAAAAGCGGGTCGTCCAGCGACTGCCCGCTCAGTTGTTCGATGCGCTGAATGCGCTGATTGATGGTGTTGCGGTGCAGCCCCAGGCGTTGTGCGGCCTTGAGCCCGTTGCCATTTTCCATGAGCAAGGCGTCGAGGGTATGCACCAGGGCATTGGCGTGTTTGCGCCCGGGGGCGATCAGCGGGCCGAGGGTGCGGCTGACGAAATCGTCGATCAGCGAGCGGTCGACAATACCTTGCAGCAAGCGCAGGACGCCAAGCTCGCTGAAGTTGCAATAGCCGTTAACCGGGCGCAGATGCTGCGCTACATCCAGCGCCTGGCGTGCCTCGTTGAGGGCCTGGCGGTAATGCGCGCAATCGTCAGCGAGGCTCGACAGGCCCATGTAAAGGCCCAGTTCACCTGTCGCGGCTTGCAACTGCCGGTACAGCGCACCCAACGTCTCGGGTAAGTCGTGCGTATCGGCCAGCAGCACCACGAACAGGTCGCCCGGCAGTTGCGCTGTCACACTGTCAGGCCGCTGGCGGCACCAGGCTTCCAGCTGGTCTTCCAGGGCCTGCCGGGTGGCTTGCCAGGTACGCTCGCCGTGGGCCAGCCCTTGGCGCTCGAACAAGGCGTCCACGCCCGTCAGGCGCAACGCCAGCAGGCGCCGAGGCTTGTCCAGCGCCAGTTGCAGGTGCGCTGCACGCTGCCGGGCAATCGCCAGGCTCGGGTAGTCGCCCGTCAGCAGTTGACCAAGGATGTCGTTGCGCGAGCGGCGCACCTGGCTCATCTGCACCAGTGCAGTGCCGATCAGGTGGGTGACCACCACCATCTTCAGCGCGTAGGGCTGTTCGATCAGCGGCAAGCCCAGTTGCTCGGCGCGCGCGATCACGGGCGCCGGGATGCTCTGGATGAAACTGCCGCCGGTGAGAATCACCATGCCGGCAATGCCCACGGCGTCGCCATCCTCCACCAGGCTCAGCAGGTTGGCTTCGCCGCGCGGGTGGTTGATGCCAGTGACGAACACCAGTTCACCGCCCATCACCCATTCGGCGATACCCTCGTTCTCCGCCACGTAAGGCCAGCGTACCCGCCGTTGCAGGTTGCGCGCCCCGGCCCGCACATGCATTTCGTGCAGGCCGGGCAAATGCAGGATCTCGTCCAGCGCCAGGCTCACGGCTCGACACCCGCCTGGCGTGGCGCCCGGCGGCGTGCGCCCAGCTCTAGAATGACGATGTAGCACACTGCCGAGGCGGCGATGCCCACCAGCGGCGCGACCCACGGTGAGGCATAGGCCAGTACAGCGCCCACGGCATAGGCAAACAGCCCGGTGAGGTTGTAGCGTGGCAGGTTTGCCACACCCAGCGCCGGGTATTTGCCGCGGTGGCGATACCAGAAGTCAGCCATGATCACCCCACCCACCGGCGGAATGATCGACCCCAGCAGCACCAGGAACGGGATCAGCATTTCGTACATGCCACCCATCGCCAGCACAATCCCAACTCCGGCCGCCACCAGGGTTGCCGTGCGCCGGCGCTCACTGCGCAACAAATGGCAGGCGGCGGCCGACACGTTGTAGATGGTCGGCCCCTGAATGGTCCACAGGTTCAGGCACAGCATCACCACCGCTGCGAACGACAGACCCTGCAGCATCATCACGTCGACGATATCGGCCTGCTGGTAAACCATCGCGCACCACGCTCCGGCCACCACCATCAGGCCGTTGCCAAGGAGGAATGCCACCACGCTGGCAGTCACCGCTACCCGGCCACTGCGTGCCAGCCGTGTCCAGTTGGTGGCCTGGGTGGCGCCGCTGGCGAAGGTGCCGAAGACCATGGTGACTGCCGCCGAAAAGGTCATGGTTTCATGCGGGACGACTGCAGCCAGGCCGGCAAAGCCACCGGCATCACGGGTGGCGATGTACATGGACACCAACAGCAGCACGAACATCAATGGCACCGACACCCGCGACAACACATCCAGCCCCTTGAAACCGATGATGGCCGTAATGCTGAAACCCAGCCCGAACAGCACCATCAAAGGCATGCCGAAGCCATCCGCCAGCCCCAGCAGCTTGACCAGCACGATGGCCACCGTGGCCGTGCCCCAGGCATACCAGCCCAGTTCGGCAAAACCCAGCAGAAAATCCGAGAGCCGGCTCCCCGCTTCACCGAAACAGAAGCGCCCCATCAGCACGGTGTTCAGCCCGCTGCGCGAGGCGATGAAGGCCAGCACTGCGGCATACAAGGCCAGTAGGCTGTTGCCGAGGGTAGCCACCCACAGCATGTCGACAAAACTGAATGCCATGCCCAGCTTGCCGCCGGCGAACATCGTGCCGGTAAAGAAGGTGAAGCTGAACAAGACCATCGCGATCGGCAGCAGGCCCCTACGGGCGGACTGCGGGGCTTCGCTGAGGGGGAATTCGCTGGGTGAGCTCATTGCACGGGGGCTCCGGGTTTGTAGTCGGGAGCAGAAAGAGCAATATGCGGGCCGCTTTTTTTACTGCGCCGCCACCCGGAAAAATCGGGCTGGTCGCCCAGAAATCCATATGCACTGTGCACATTAAAGCCGCGACCTGACGATTTGAAGTGTGCGGGACGACTTATTTTGAGGCGTTCATGCACCAAAGCAGGCTCAGGCTGGGTAGTAATCACCCAGCCCACGGCGGTTTACACGATGCCGTCCAGCCCCATCTGCCAGAAATCAGCCTCCAGGCTGGAGGCCTGGCCAAAAATCCCTGCCAGTTCGGCGAACCGTTGCTCGGTCATGCTGCGCGCTGCCAGTTCGTCCAAGTGCTTGCGCGCTGCTGCGGCCACCCCTTGGTAGCCCTCCCCGGCATACTCGCCAATCCACTCGCGGTAGGGGTGATTGCTCAAGTCGCCAATGCGCTCGGCCAGGGTCCGGCCGATTTCGGCATAGCCGATCACGCAAGGTGCCAGTGCCACATGCAGCTCCAGCAGGTCGCCGGCAGCGCCGCAGTCCAGCACGTAACGGGTGTATGCCACCGTGGCCTGGTGCTCTGGCGCGGCTTCGATGTCTGCCTGGGTCAAGCCCCAGCGCGCGCACAGGCGCAAGTGCAGCTCTGTTTCATCCAGGATCGCCGCCAGCCCGGCCTGCGCCGCGCGAATGTCGGTCGGGCGGCGGCTCTTGTAGGCGGCCAGCGCCCAGGCGCGGGCGAACTGGATCAGGAACAGGTAATCCTGCACAAGGTAGGTTCGGAACGCTTCCTCGCTCAGCGTGCCCTCGCCCATCTGCCGCACGAAGTCATGGTCTACGTAGCTGTTCCATTGTGGCGTGGCGGCGGCCTTGAGGCGCTCGAAGATATCCATGCTCATTTGCCCTCCGGGTACACTGCATCGAAGAAAGCCAGCTCCAGCGCCGCGGTGCGCTGGTAGAAGTCACTGGCCAATGCGGCCTCCTGCGGGCCGACGCGGTCCAGTTCGGCCTGCAGGAAAGCGACGAATGCCTGGAACGCCGGGTTGTCGTGCAGGGTAATCCACTCGGCATGGACGAAGTTGTCCGGCATCGGTTTCGGCGCCTTGAGCGCCCAGTCCAGGTACAGGCCTTCGGCAACGTTCAGCACCGCCAGTGCCGCTGCATAGGAACGGGTGGCTGCCGCTTCGCGCATGATCGCCTTGAAACCTGCGGTAGGCGCGGTATCGGCCGGTTCACTGCGTTGCGCCGGGCTGACACCCAGGGCCTCGAAGGCACGCAGGAAATAGGTGTTCTCGTCACTGGAGATCATCCCGGCAAAGCGGCCGAAGCGCAGGCGGGCTTCAAACGTGTCAGCGGTGGCGATCGCCGCGCCCAGCAGGGTCAGGAAGCTGTCGAGAAAACGGTGGTCCTGAACCAGGTAGCTGACCATGATCGGGTCAGGCAGGCTGCCGTCGCACAATTGGGTCACGAAACGGTGGCCAACGGCCGCCGACCAGGTCGGCTCGCACTGGCGGCGCAGGGACTGGCTGAAACGTTCGGTCATGTTGCTGTCCTTGATGAGGGTGACAGCGAGACCTTGAAAGTTGGCATGGACTGGCCTCGCAGTGAGGCCGGCAAAAAGGCAGGTTACAAGCCCCATCCCTTCGCCGGCATGATCCGGATCAGGTTCGAAGGGTCACCGCGCTGTAGCGTTCAGCGGTTTCTCAGCCCATTGCCGGGCTCCCCTTGGTGGCGTTCAGGTATACCCGAGGGCGCCGCGCCTGTCACTACTCTCCAACTCCCCAAACTGTGGGCAATTGTGACCCGCTAATGGGTATCTGCCCCCATTCTTGACGCGCCATCGTTTAGTGCACGCCAGGCGCTGCAAGGTTTTGTATGTCAAAGCATTACTGAAATATCTGTTGGCATAGCTGTTGCTCATGGCCATTTAACGGGCAGAACGCCATTGATGGCTTAAGGCCGTAAGGCCGCAACAGAGGCTTAAGCCAATGAAAACATCCGCCATGAGCCACGCGTCCAGGCGCGCGTTCCATCTGTCCTCCGTCACTGCGCTGATTATCAGCCTGGGGTTGATCACGGCCATGGCAGCCCCCCTCGACGACAACAGCCCGCCACCGCCGACCGACCCGTCGGCCTACACCGACCAGCCGGACGACCCGACCGCTGCCTTGCTTGAGCTGAAAACCTTGCCCGAGGCCAACGAGGGCGCGCTGGAGCTGACCGATGGCGTGTATGGCGACCGCAGCACGGTACGCACCGACAACGTGCTGCCGCCTGCCCTGCAAACGTCGGACAAGTACCCTACCAACGGCAAACCCAGCCCGTTGTTCGGTGCGCAACCTTTCACCCAGCAACTGTTGCTGTTCGAAGAGTTCGGGCCAGAGATGCTCGACCCGACCACGCCGGCGCCCGATCTGACCTTCCCGGTCCCCACCCTCGGCGCGGCCCCCGCGCAAGACCCCAACGTGGTGGCACGCAGCGGACCCAGTGGCAGCGCACTGGAAGCGTTCCTCAAGCAACCCGGCCTGTACCCGTTCCCGACCCAGTACGCCAACGTGCTGGACCGCAACCCATGGAAGGCGCAGATCGAGATGTTCCTCAACCGCCAGCCGGTCGGCTCGCCCGCTGAAGGCCGGCCACCAGGAAAAGGCTGGTCGCACCAGCGCTGGAACGAGTTCTACCCGCAGGCAGCGTTCAAGACCGCCCAGGCCGGTGCGCGCATCAACCTCGGTCTGCGCGACCGCAAGCAACTGCACAACTATGCCGTCGGTGAATTCGCCCCGGGAGGCCTGTACTACCAGACCTCCGACATTCCGACCACGCTGGGCACCACCAAGGGTATCGACATACGCTTCCACCCAAACATGCCGCTGCAAAACCACAAATCGTTGTGGACCTTCGACGGCACTTTCCCGCCCAAGCTGCTGATGGTGCGCTACGGCCAGCCAATCCTGATGCGCCATTACAACGCCCTGCCGATTGACCCGTCGGCCAACGGTGGCTTTGGCCTGCATACCATCTCGACCCACGAGCACAACGGCCACTCCCCGGCCGAAAGCGACGGCTTTGCCAACGCGTACTTCTTCCCCGGCCAGTACTACGACTACCGCTGGCCGGTGCAACTGGCAGGCTACGACACCATCAACACCCGTGCCCAGGACCCGCGAGCAGCTTTCCCCTGCTCGCCGGGTGAAACCTTGTTCGTCAACGATGGCACACCGGGCCTGAAAACCTGCGAGAACGGCAGCATCAAGATTCGTGGCGACTGGCGCGAAACCATGAGTACCCACTGGTTCCACGACCACATGATGGATTTCACGGCGCAGAACGTCTACAAGGGCAACGCCGTGATGATGAACTACTACAGTGCCCTGGACCGCGGCAACGAAGCCCTGCAGGACGGTGTCAACCTGCGCTTCCCAAGCGGTTCAGCCATGCCTTGGGGTAACCGTGACTATGACGTCAACCTGGTGATTGCCGACAAAGCCTGGGATGCCAATGGCCAGCTGTGGTTCAACCCGTTCAACACCGACGGCTTCCTCGCTGACCAGATTCTGGTCAACTGGCAGTACAAGCCCAGGCTCAAGGTGCGCGCGCGCAGCTACCGCTTCCGTCTCCTCAACGGCTCGGTGTCGCGCTACTTCAAGTTCGCCGTGGTGCGGGAGATTGCCGGTAACAGCGGTGAGTTCAAAGGCCCGTCCGGCTCCAACCTGTCGTATGCGCGGGTACCATTCCACATGATCGCCAACGACGGCAACATCATGGAACACGCGGTGCCATTCGACGGCACGATGGACCTCAATGGTGACGGCAACCGGCAAGACAACAACGGCGTCTTGCCGGTGCAGGCCATTGCCGAGCGCTACGACATCATCATCAACTTCGCCAGGAACGGCATCAAGGCAGGCGACAAGCTGTACTTCGTCAACCTGATGGAGCACGACTCCGGCAAAGGTCCGAAGCAAGCTATCCCGTTGGCCGACGTGCTGTCGGAAAAATACAAGGCGGTGATCAAGCAGACCAGCAAAGGCCCGCAGTGGGACAACGGCGATCCGGCAGTCGGCAAGTTTCTGCAACTGTGGGTGCAGCCGTACACCGGCCAGGACCTGAGCATGGACCCGGTAGCCTATGAGCCGGCCAAGCCAGGCAAGGCGGCCGGCCTGAAAATGCTGCCCCTGCCCATTGACCGCGATGCCGCAGCGGACCAGGCCAAACTCAAGGATGCCCGACACCGCGAGTTCATCTTTGGCCGCTCCGACGGCACGGACACCACCCCGTGGACCATCAAGACCGACGGCGGCTTTGGCTACAGCATGGACCCGCGCCGCATCAGTGCCGCGCCACAATTGGCCAACCAGTCCACCGACGCTGGTTTCAGCGGCGACGGCACCCTGGAAGTGTGGAAGATTGTCAACGGCGGCAATGGCTGGAGCCACCCGGTACACGTGCACTTCGAGGAAGGCGTGATTCTTAGCCGCGACGGCAAGGCCCCGCCAGAATGGGAAAAATGGGCGCGCAAGGATGTGTACCGTATCGGGCAGGAACCTGATTCGTCCAAAGAGGTGGAAATGGCCATCCGCTTCCGCGAGTTTGCCGGCACCTACATGGAGCACTGCCACAACACCCAGCACGAGGACACTTCGATGCTGCTGCGCTGGGACATTGAACACCCGGGGCAGTTCCAGGTGATGCCGACCCCGCTTCCGGGATGGGATGGCGTGCACTACATGGCCTCGGTAGGCCTGCCAACGTTCCGCACCAAAACCCACGACGACAATGACGACCCGGCCAACAAACCACCCGTCGCGGCCAATGACAGTGCCGCAACGACGGCTGGCACACCGATCACCCTGAACGTGCTGGCCAACGACAGTGACCCGGACGGCAATGTACCGCTCACGGTAACCGGCCTCAGCCAGCCGGACTCCGGCCAGGGTGCCGTCAGCACTGACGGCACCACCGTAACGTACAGCCCGCCCGCTGCGGTCGCCACGCCATTCACGGCCAGCTTCAATTACACGGCGCGTGATACCAAGGGTGCCGAGTCGGTGGCCCCGGCCACGGTCAGCATCGCCGTAACCGCAGCAGCGGCGGCCGACGAACTCAAGGTCACCAGTGCCACGGTGCAGGAACGCAGCGGCAACCGTTTCACCTGGGATGTGCAGGGGACTACCACGGTGGCCACGGGCAACAGCATCAGTGTGACTGCAGCAACCACCGGTGGTCCGGTAAGCCTGGGGAACGCGACGCTGACTGCCACGACTACGGGGGCCCGTTGGCGGGTAGCGGTGACCACCACCGGCTTTGGCCCGGCCACGCCAGCGACGGTCACGGTGAAATCGGCACTGGGCCAGACGGTGACAGCGCCAGTCAAATACAAGTGAGTGCAAAGCGGGGACCCCTATGCGGCCCCGCTCAGCCAACCCACGAGGACCGCATCATGCCCGGCTCATGGCGTTTCCTGCTGGTACTTGCGTTGTTCGCCGCCAGCATACCGTTCTGGCCACTGCACCCCCAACAAACGGTGGCCGAAGCAGCTGCCTCTCCCTGGGGGGCCAACTACTTCCCCAACATCCCCCTGCTCACCCAGGATGGCGAAAAAGTGCATTTCTTCGACGACCTTATCAAGGACAAGGTGGTTGCCATCAACTTCATCTTTACCGGCTGCTCCGATTCCTGCCCAGTGGAAACCGCACGCCTGCGCCAGGTACAGAAAATCCTCGGTGACCGGGTCGGCAAGGATATCTTCCTCTACGCCATCAGCATCGACCCCTATAACGACACCCCCGCCACCCTCAAGCGCTATGCCGAAAAGTTCAGCATCGGCCCAGGCTGGACCTTGCTGACCGGCGAACCTGACGATATCGAGCAACTACGCCGCAGCCTGGGGCTATGGATCGATGGCCTGGAAAACGGCCGCTCCAAAGACCATAACCTGAGCCTCATCATCGGCAACCAGGCCACCGGCCGCTGGATGAAAGCCTCGCCTTTCGAAAGCCCGTACATCCTCGCCGACCGCCTCGGCAACAGCTTGCACAACTGGAAGCAGGCCAGCGCCATGACCAATGACTACGCTCAAGCGCCGCAGATGCGCGCACCCAGCAGCGGCGAGCAGATCTTCCGCACCCGTTGCTCGTCCTGCCACACCGTGGGCAATACCGAGCCAGGCCCGCCAGGCATCGGTCCCGACCTGCTGGGCGTGACCCGTCAGCGTGACGCCAACTGGCTGGTCCGCTGGCTGAAGGCGCCCGACCAGATGCTGGCCGAGAAAGACCCCCTGGCCATGCTGCTGTTCGAGCAATACAACCGCCTGGCCATGCCCAACATGCGCCTGGGCGATGCCGAAGTCAGCGCATTGATAAGCTACCTCGAAGAAGAAACGGCACGCCTGCAGACTCCCGTTGCAAATAGGGGAATCCCCTAAAGGCGATTAGCCATCAGTCATCAGTCATCAGGCTGTCATCTCGCTGTCGTATTTTCCGAGCATCACCCAGGGTCGGGAACTATCAGCAGTGATTCGCCGTTCGCTTTCCTCATCCAGCCTTCTGCGACTGCTGATCCTGATACTCTGTGCAGCGACCCTGGCCTTTCTCTGGGGGCTGCACGTCACGCAGAAAGCCGCCGCCCGACAGGATGCACTGTCGGCCAAGGCCATCGAGCACCTGAACCTGGCCAACATCTTGGGCGAAAGCCTGCGACAGCTTGTCGACCGCGCCCAGGCGGTGGGTCGTGTTACCCAGGACGATATGAAAGCGCTGCGTCAGGGCAACTTCCGCCTGGCACCCAGCCTGGTAGCAGACCCAGTTTTCAAGCGCTTGAGCCTGTACGACCGACAAGGCCGGCTGCTGTCGGCCAGCCATACCGATGAGGCCGCCGAGTTGCCGGCAGACTGGTTGCGCCAACTGCAACGGCACATTGACCGCTACGGTTTCAAACCTTTCCTGCCAAGCATTCAGCCTGTCAACCAAACCGCTGCCCTTCCCACTTGGCGCCTGCCCTTCCTGCTGCCGTTGACCAATTCGACCGGCCGGGAAATCGACAACATTTTGGCGGTGCAACTGGACGTCGGCTACCTGGCGGTGCTGTTCCAGCCTATCGACCTGGGCAACAGTGGCCTGGTGCGTCTGCTGCAGGATGACGGCCTGGAGCGGCTGCGCATCGACAACAGCGGCACGGTGACTGCCGGCGACCTATTGCAGCCCCCGCTGCCGGCGCTAAACACCGAAGCGGGCATGCTGACCCAGTACGTAGCGGGTGATGCCTACCAAAGCGTGTACCGCCATGTACCCGAGCAAGGCTTCAGCGTGGTGGTCAGCCAGCGCCAGGCAGAAATCCTCACACCCTCGACGCTGGCCTATTCCCGGCAATTCTGGTTGAACCTGAGCATGACCCTGATGATCCTGGCCAGCCTGCTATGGACCTTGCGCCTGCTACGCAAGCGCCAGGAGGCATTCGATGCGCTGGAACATGCCCAGCAGGTCAATCAGCAGCTGATCGTGCGCCTGGAGGACGAACACCGGCGCAGTAGCCACGCCGCCGCCACCGACCACCTCAGCGGCCTGCACAACCGCCGCCAGTTCGTCGAGGTGGCCAGCCAGGCGTTGACTCGGCAACGTGGCAAGCGCCGACTGATGGCGATCCTGTTCATCGATATGGACCGCTTCAAGTCGATCAACGACTCGCTCGGGCACAAGATTGGTGACCTGCTGCTACAGGCTGTGGCCGGGCGTATCCAGCGCCTGCTGGAGCCGGGCGATGAGGCTTCGCGCTTTGGCGGCGACGAGTTCGTGGTGTTGTTGGCCGGCGAGCGCAGCGAGGAGCAGATCAACGCCTGGGTCCACGAACTGGTGCAGAAACTGTCGGCCACCTACGCCCTGGATGGCCAAGAGGTCAACACCAGCCCCAGCGTAGGGGTGAGCATCTGTCCGCGTGATGGCCAGGACATCGACAGCCTGATACGCAGCGCCGATGCGGCGATGTACTCGGCCAAGCAGGCAGGGCGCGCGCAGTATCGCTTTTTCGACCCCTCGCTGAACCTGGCCGATATCCAGGCGTTTACCCTTGAACAGGCGTTCGGCAGTGCCTTGGCCGAACGCCAGTTCGTGCTGCACTACCAGCCGCAGATGCGCCTCGACACCCTCCAGGTGCTGGGCTACGAGGCGCTGGTGCGCTGGGACCACCCCGAGTTCGGCCTGCTGTACCCGGACCGCTTCATCGGCCTGGCCGAGCGCAGTGGTTTCATTGTCGAGCTGGGTTGGGAAGTACTGCAGCTGGCCTGTGAAGCCTTGTCGAGCTGGAATGCCCAAGGCCGCAAGACACGGCTGGCCGTCAATGTCTCCGCCCTGCAGCTGCGTCAAGCCGATTTTGCTGACCGGCTGCTGAGCAAGTTGCAGCATCATGGCATCGCGCCCCAGCAGCTGGAGCTGGAAATTACCGAAACCACCATTCTCGACCCCGAAGGCACGGCGGTGGCGCACCTGCATACGTTGCGCGGCGCAGGTCTGGGTATCAGTCTGGACGATTTTGGCCGTGGCTACGCCGGCTTTGCCCACCTGCATTCACTGCCCCTGAGCAAGCTGAAGATCGATCGTTCGCTGATCGCGGCGCTGTCCAACAGCCATGACGACAGCCCTATCGTGTCCTCCACCATCATCCTGGCCAAGCGTCTGGGCCTGGAAGTGGTGGCCGAGGGGGTGGAAACCCGTGAACAGGTGGTGTATCTGAAGCTTGCCGGCTGCGATATCGCCCAGGGCTACCACTTCAGCCGGCCACTGTCGCTGCCGCAGCTGTGGGTTTACCCGCCCTTCAACGGTATCGAGGACAAGGCATGCGTGTACTGAGCGCAACGGCAGGCTTGCCGATGGCGTTGGGCAAGGACAGGCAACGCATTTCGGTTTATCGTGTACCGATCACACACCGACACCCGCACCATGACCGATATCGAGCGCTACCTTCGCGCCGCCACCCGTGACAACACCCGGCGCAGCTACCAGGCCGCCATCGAACATTTCGAAAGCCACTGGGGCGGTTTTCTCCCGGCCACTGCCGAGAGTATCGCCCGCTACCTGGCCGATCATGCCGACCAGCATGCCGTCAGCACCCTGCGTCAACGCCTGGCCGCGCTCAGCCAATGGCACGTCGCCCAAGGTTTCCCCGACCCGACCAAGGCACCCTTGGTGCGTCAGGTGCTGCGCGGCATCCGCACCCTGCACCCGACGCCACCCAAACAGGCCGCCCCGCTGTTGCTGCAACACCTGCAAACTGCTGTGACGTGTTTTGAAGAAGAAGCCCGACAAGCCCGAGAGCACCACGATTTGGCAGCCCTGCGCCGGGCTCGCCGTGACAGCGCCTTGCTGTTGCTGGGTTTCTGGCGTGGTTTTCGCGGCGATGAGCTGGCACGCCTGCGCATCGAACACATCCAGGCCGAAGCCGGTGTCGGCATTACGCTTTTCCTGCCACGCAGCAAGGGCGACCGCGAAGCCTTGGGCGTGCAGCACCGCACCCCTGCCCTCAAGGCCTTGTGCCCTGTCACTGCCTACCTGCAATGGCTTGAAGTCGCCGGTATTGCCCATGGACCAGTGTTCCGCAAACTCGACCGCTGGGGCAACCTTGGCGACAGCGCGCTCAACAGCAACAGCCTGGTCGGCCTGCTGCGGCGCATGCTGGAACGCGCCGGGGTGCCGGCGGCGCTGTATACCGGCCACTCGCTACGGCGTGGCTTCGCCACCTGGGCAACCGCCAATGGTTGGGAACTGAAATCGCTGATGAGCTATGTGGGCTGGAAAGATGCCAAGTCGGCGCTGCGCTACATCGACTCGGCGCAACGCTTTGGCGAACTGGCCGTGCTACCGGCCAGTCAGGTGCAACCGCTTATTCCTTGAAGCTGTGCCTGGCGACGCCGCCCGTTTCCGGGCGGATGGCATACAGGTCGCCAGCGTCCGGATAATGGTGCAGGTCTTCTGGCATCATGTCGTAACGCGCGGTGCTGATGTACAAGGTGTTCATCCCGGGCCCGCCAAAGCAGCAGCTGGTGGGGCACGGTACTGGCATCAACACCTGGTCGGTCAGGTGCCCGTGGCGGTCGTAGCGCAGCAGGCAACTGCCATGGTACTGGCACACCCACAGCCCGCCTTCGCGGTCCAGCGCCAGGCCATCCGGCCGGCCCAGTTCGGCGGGGGTTTCGGCAAACAGCGTAACAGCGCCCAGCCGGCCTTCGATGAGGTACTCGGCGCGGTAGATCGCACGCGCCGCCGAATCGACGAAGTACACCGTGTGGCCGTCCTGCGACCAGGCAAGGCCGGTGGGCAAAGCCATGTCATCGTGAATCACCTGGTCGCTCAATTGCCAGTCAAAGCGAAAGAGCGCCCCGGTATTGCCACTGGGGGCCTCGTCCATCAGGCCGGTGACGAAGCGTCCCTGCGGGTCGCAGGCGCCATCGTTGAAGCGGAAAGTCGAGCGCGGATGAACCGATGCCGAATGCTGGCGCACCTTGCGCGTTGGCACATCGAAGATGGCCACGCTGGCATCCTCGGTGAAAATCAGGTTGCCTCGGTCGGTCAGCGCCAGGGCGCCAATGCGCGCGGCAGACTCGTAAAGGCAATCGACTTCGCCATCAGGTGCCAGGCAGTTGATGCGCCCGCCAGAGATATCGACAAAGTACAGCACGCCACTGCCTTCATCCCAGACCAGGCTTTCACCAAGGTCCGCGCGTGCGTTGGCAACTTTGACTGGCACGTAGTTGCATTCCTTGATGCGTCTCCTACGCTCGGCCACCTGCGCCAGGTCGCTGGTCTGCACACGGCCGAGGTCAAGACGATAGCTGACGCCGCTGTCTTTGTTGAAGCGCGTGGCGGTGTACTGGCCATCGCTGTCATGAGTGTGATGGCACAGCGCACCGGCCAGGTGAGTAACGGGCATTTCTGGCTACCTTCAATTCTCCTTTTTTACGATATCAACAAAAAAATCAATGACTTAATATTAAAAGCATGCAACTTTGATATCCCATGGATATCACCGCCGTGTCGCCACGCTGCAGGAATGCTGGATGATCGAAACACGTTTGCTCAGGCAGTTCATCGCCGTGGCCGAAGAGCTGCACTTTCACAAGGCCGCCCAGCGCCTGCACATGGCGCAGCCACCGCTGAGCCAGGCGATCAACCGGCTTGAAGAAAAGCTCGGCTTTGGCCTGTTTCTGCGTAACAAGCGCGAGGTGCGTCTGACTGCAGCGGGTGCAGCGTTTCTCGACACCGCTTACCGCACGCTTGCCGAACTGGAACAAGGGATCGAGTACGCGCGCAACGTTTCTGCGGGGGTCAGCGGCAAATTGACCATCACGGCCATTTCCATCGCCTATTACGACTCGCTGCTCAACCGCTTGCGCCGCTTTCGGGAAACCTATCCGAACGTGCAACTGACCATCCGCGAGATGCCATCCGCCGCTCAGGCCAAGGCCTTGCTGGCCGGTGAGGCGGATATTGGCTTCATGCGCAGGCTTCCGCTACCAGTCGGCACCCTGGAGGCACGCTTGCTGCTTGACGAGCAGATCGTCATGGCGTTGCCCGCCAGCCATCCCAAGGCACGGCACGAAGTTGTCGACTTGCGCGAGTTTGCCGATGAGGACTTCGTGTTCACCCCGCAAGCGCTGGGCGGGGGCTACCACGCGCAGTTGGTTGCGCTGTGCGAATCGGCCGGGTTCTACCCCAGGGTCGTGCAGGAGGCGGCGCAGATCCACACCCTGCTTGGCCTGGTGGCCTGCGGCTTTGGCGTGGCCCTGGTGCCGGAGTCGTTCGTCCGCTCGACCCCGCGCGAACGTGTGCGGTTTTGCCCGATCCGCCCTATCCAGGACCAGCCCACCCCGGGGCTTGGGCTGTACATGAAATGGAGCGCCCAGAATGCTTCGCCAGCGCTGGCCAACTTCATTGCCATGTTCGAGGCGCAGCAATAAGGCCACTTCCACGAGCCTGTGAAGAGGTCCACCCACGCCGCACGAAATTCATCCCCTCCACCGATCGTCAGCTCAACGCCCCCCCTACCCGCCCCTGGCGTCAAATGATTCCAAAGGCCCCTTTGGAGAAGCCCCCCATGACCCAGCACGCCGTGGCACGCTTGGCCCAGCTCGACGAACACCGCCCCCTGCGCGTCCAAGCCGGTAGCGAAGAACTCATCCTCGTCCGTCAAGGGGAGCAGGTACACGCTTATCAAGGCAACTGCCCCCATGCCGGAGCCCCACTCGACGAAGGCGTAGTCTGCGGTGGCCTGCTGGTCTGCCCATGGCACAAAGCTGCGTTCGCGGTTGACGACGGCGTGGTCTGTGAGCCGCCTGCGCTGGCCGACCTGCGCCGCTACAGGGCGTGGATCAAGGGCGATGAAGTCTGGGTCGATGACCAGCCCCTGCCGGCAACCGAACCGCCCAGGCACAGCGATGCCCGCTGTTTCGTGGTAGTCGGCGCCGGTGCCGCCGGCAGCGCCGCCGTCGCCACCCTGCTGGCTCATGGCTTCGCTGGCCGGTTGGTATGGATCGATCAGGAACGCCAGCCGGCCTACGACCGCACAGCACTGAGCAAATTCGTGATTGCCGGGCAGATGCCGCCCGATGAGGTCCCCCCGCTGCTCGAAGCCGACGCCCTGCGCAAGGGCCAGCTGGAACGCAAGTGCGGCAAGGTGCGCACCCTGAACAGCCAGAAGCGCCAGGTCACCCTCGCCGATGGTCAGCAGATCGATTACCACGCCTGCCTGCTGGCAACCGGCGGTAAAGCACTGCGCCCAGACATTCCCGGTGCCGACTTGCCCGGGGTGTTCACCCTCCGCTCACTGGAAGATGCTGCACAGCTGCTCGATGCAGCCGAGCCTGGCCAGCCGGTGGTCATCGTCGGTGACGGCTTCATCGGCCTGGAGGCAGCCTCGGCATTGCGCAAATATGGCTTGCAGGTGCACGTGGTCACACGCCACGAAGTCCCTCTGGCCCGACAGTTGGGTGAGCGGATCGGGCGCTGCATTCGCGCGCTGCATGAACGAAAAGGGATCACCTTCCATGGCCCTACCGAGGTCGAGCGGATCGAAGGCCAGGACAAGGCCGAAGCGGTGAAACTGGCCAATGGTGAACGGCTGCAGACCCCCTTGGTCCTGCTCGGCACCGGGGTAAAACCCGCCACCGCGTTCCTTCAAGGTGTGCCGCTTGGCGAAGACAAATCGGTGAGGGTCGACGCAGAAATGCGCGCAGCTGACGGTTTGTGGGCCGCAGGTGACATTGCCACGTTCCCGCTCACGGGGCGCCCGGTGCGCATCGAACACTGGCGCCTGGCCCAGCAACACGGGGTTATCGCCGCCGCCAACATGCTTGGCGAACAGCGCCGTTATGCCGATGTACCCTTCTTCTGGACCTACCAGCACGGCCGTACCTATGAAGTGCTGGGTCATGCCAGGGACTGGAACCGGATCGAATTCGTCGGGGAGCCGGAAAAAGGCGATTTCGTTGCCCTGCAGTGTGTGGATGAGCGCGTCGAGGCCGTTATCGCCAAAGGTTATTCCGATGCCATGGCGACACTGTCGCAACGCCTGAAGCGCCCGTTAAGCCTGCAGGAGGCTTTGGCGCTCATTGGCTGAGCGGTGCCTTTCAATGCTTCCCGGTTGTGTGTAAAACAGGCAGGTCAGCCGACTGCACAAGGACCCACGCGCATGATCTACCGCCCCCTCGGCCACAGTGGCCTGCAGGTTTCCGCCCTTACCCTGGGCAGCATGATGTTCGGCGAGCAGACCAGTACCGATGATGCCCTGCGCATCATCGACAAGGCCTGGGACCAAGGCATCAACTTCATCGACACCGCCGACGTGTACAACGCCGGGCGCTCGGAAGAAATCGTCGGTGAAGCCGTGGCGCGCCATCGCCATGACTGGGTGGTCGCCAGCAAGGTCGGCTTCGGCCCGGCCGACGGCCTGCCCAACCGCAGCGGGTTGTCGCGCAAGCACATCTTCAATGCCGTGGATGCCACGCTGACCCGCATGGGCATGGACTACCTGGACATCTACTACCTGCACCGCGAAGACCACAAGGTACCGCTGGAAGAGACCGTGCAGGCCATTGGCGACTTGTTGCGCCAAGGCAAGATCCGCTACTGGGGGGTGTCCAATTTCCGTGGCTGGCGCATTGCCGAGGTCTGTCATATTGCCGAGCGCCTTGGCGTACCCAAGCCGGTAGTCAGCCAGCCACTGTACAACATCGTCAACCGCCAGGCCGAGCCAGAGCAACTCACTGCTGCGGCCGCGCACGGTCTGGGCGTGGTGCCGTTCAGCCCGCTGGCGCGAGGCGTGCTCAGCGGCAAGTACGCGCCCGGGGCGGTGCCGGACGCTGGCAGCCGTGCCGGGCGCCAGGACAAGCGCATCATGGAGGTGGAGTGGCGCCAGGAATCGCTGGCGATTGCCCGGCAGATCCAGGCCTATGTCGAGGCCAAAGGTGTGGGGATCGTCGAGTTTGCCATTGCCTGGGTATTGAACAACCAGCTGGTGAGTTCCGCTATCGTAGGGCCTCGCACCGAGGAACAGTGGGAGACCTATGGCGGTGCGCTGGCGGTGAAGATCACCGCAGAGGACGAGGCGTTCATTGACTCACTGGTGACGCCGGGGCATGCGTCGACCCCAGGGTTCAATGATGTCGCGCATTATGTGAGTGGGCGGTTGGCACGCAGCTGAGCGTCTTGCTGTACTGGCCTCTTCGCGGGCAATGGGGGCCCGACGCGGGGCTCCCGCCCCCCTTGATCACCGCGGCCCGATGCCTGGCTCATGACAGGACCTTGATGACCAGCAAATGCAGCGGATAGAACAGGTAACCCCAGCGCCCCACTACGGGCACCCGCCATTCATCATGCCGTAACAACAGCACCCCGAGCGGAATCGCCAGAGTCGCAGCAGTCAGTGTCAGCACCGTGAACGGCGCCAACAGGTGCTCGCGCAACCAGCTATTGGTCAGATTGCCGCCCGCAGCCAACAGGCAAGGCAACAACCCGACAACCCCACCCTGCCTGCGCGCCATCAACCAGGCGCCCGGCAGCAACACCCCCGGCAACCCATACATCAGCTGCTCACGCAACAACCAACCCGCCAGCAGGCCGGCGATGCCGAGCACGCGTGCCGATATCAAGGGGTGATGCACACCCCAGGCAACCACCAACCCCAATAACAAGGTCGGCATCACGCTGAATGTCTGCGAGCCACTGTCCAGCCAACGATACGCAGGCTCGGACAGCACCGCGAACATCAGCATCAGCGCCAGGTAGCGCAGGTTGCCACGGGTATACAACGCCCCCGCACGGGCTCGTCCCACATTCACTGCAATCGCCAGGCAGAACAGCGGAAACGCCAGCCGCCCCAACACGAACAGGCTATCGGCCTCGGGCCACAAAAAACGCAAGTGATCGACGACCATGGTCAACATCGCCGTCCATTTGACCAGATCCAGCCCGGCCGAGCGCAAGCGCTAGCGCTCGCGCTCTACGGGGCTGACGCCCAGGTAGCGTTCGGTCCACACTGCCAGAGGCAAGGGTGGTTGCTGTTCGATAATGCGCCGCCAGATCAACGCCAGGTCTGCACCACTGAACATCGAACCTGGGCCAGCGCCCTGGAACATCGAAGGCACATCGACAATCCAGCGCCCCTGGTTGTCACGGTGGGCCATGTTGAAACGGAAGGTGTAGTTGCCTGGAATACCCATACGCAGGTCGGTGACCACCAGCGCATCACCGATCTGGTCGTATCGCAGCCAGTCATCGGTGAACCAGCGCAACCGCTGGTGCAGGGGATCATCGTTCAGCGCTTGGGCAAGCTGCAGGTTACGTGACAAGCGTTGCATCTCGGGCGCTTGCCGGTCGAATGCACTGCTGATGCCTTCGTAGTAATCCCCTTCCGCAGTCTTGGCCAGCACCCGCCAGACCAGGCTGTTGAACGCGATCGGCACGGCGCGGACCTCGTTGGTAGCGATACCGCGCTGGTGCAGCGCCGCCTCGAAGCGCTGCTCGGCCGCCATGCGCCCGGCAAGGCCAAACCCCAGGTAAGCGGTACTGAATACCAGCGCCAGGGTCAATAGGCGTTTAGCCCTGGCAGTCACGCCCTTGGCGATGGCGTAGATGACCGCCAGCAGCAGTGGCACGGTATAGACCGGGTCGATGATGAACACCGCCGCCCAGCTTTGCGGGGTGCCTTGCAGTGGCCAGAACAGCTGCGTGCCGTAGACCGTAAAGGCGTCCAGCAACGGGTGGGTAACCAGTACCAGCCAGAATGCGAGGAACAGCCGTGGCAAGGTATAGCCCTTGCCAGGCCAGCATTTGTTGACCAGCCAGGCCAGCAGCAAGGCCAGCCCCGTTAGCACGAACAGCGAGTGGGAAAAACCACGGTGGTAGGTCATCTGCGACACCGGGTCGGCGTAGCGAATGATCACATCCAGGTCCGGCAACGTGCCCAGTGCTGCACCGTACAGCAGCGAGCGTCGGCCCTGGATGCGCCCGAGCACGGTCCCTTGCAGCGCCGCGCCGAGTACGGCTTGGGTGATGGAGTCCAAGGGGGGATTCCTGAAAGAGTCGTTTCCGCAAGCTACCCTCATACACCCCTGATGCGCAATTCTACTGAATGGCTTAGAACAGCTGCCAGGTGTACACCAGCGTCAGGCGGTTCTCGTCGATATCACTGCGGTAGTTGGAGCGCGCCATGGCGTTCCTCACCCGTATCCCCAAGCCTTTCAGCGCCCCGCTCTGCACCGCATAGCCGATATCCAGATCACGCTCGCGATCACGCCCTTCGTAACCCAGCCCGGTATCGACATTGTTACCGGTTATGTAGCGCACGGTCGCTGTCAGGCCCGGCACGCCCATGGCGGCGAAGTTGTAGTCGTAACGCACCTGGTACGAGCGTTCGTCCGTGTAGGCAAACTCATAGGTCGGCACCTCGTTGCCCAGCGGCGAGATGTTGGCGAATACCCGTGGAAACGGGCTATCGCCATAAATACCCTGGTAGCCGGCATGAAAGCTGTGCCCGCCATGCCGGGCGGTGAACATCGAGAAGAACGCCTGGTTGTCGATATTGCCCAGCAGCGCACCACCGTCTTCACGCGCGGAGAAATAACCCAGGTTGGCGCTGAGTACCCAGTCCCCGACCGGTTTGCTGTGTTTCAGGCCAACAAAGCCCTGTTGGTAGATGTCCTCCAGCTGACCGTACCAAAGGCTGACGCTGCTCTGGTTGGCATTGAACGCATAGTCCCCACCCACATAGTTGAACGCGTCGCTTTCGGCCTGCCGCATCGGCACATGGCCGAGCATCGCGTTCATCTTGCCGTCGCCGCCTTCGTTGCGCAGATGGGTGCTTTTCAAGTGCCCGGCCTGCATGGTCAGCCCGTCGATTTCCGACGAACTCAGACTCACGCCCTGATAGGTGGGTGGCAACAGGCGAATATCACTGAAGGTCAGCACCGGCAGGTTCGGTTGCAGTTCACCTGCACGCAGTTCGGTTTTCGATAGCCGGGCCTTGAAGGTAGGCGCCAGACGGCTGTACTCATCGGCAGCGCGGCCGTCGCCATGCACCGGCAACAGGCCGGTGTTGGTACGGTCTGGACTGCTGTCCAGCTTGATCCCCAGCAAGCCCAGGGCGTCTACGCCAAAGCCGACCGGGCCCGGGGTGTAGCCACTTTTGAAGTCGAGGATGAAACCCTGGGCCCACTCCTCGGCCTTGGACTGTTTGTTGGCCCCCACAATGTCGGAAAAATCGCGGCTGAAGTAGTAGTTACGGGCACTCAGGCTGGCCTTCGAATCCTCGAAGAAGCCGCCTTCGGCAGCCAGCAGTGGCTGGCTGAGCAATGTCAGGCCCAGGGCAACGCAAGGGGTGTGGTTCATTTCGAAGCTCTCTTGATCTTGTTTTTATGGGTAAAGCGTTGGAAACACGACAGTTCATGGTGTACGGCGCAGCACCTCCCGGGCACTTGGTTGGCGCAGCCTCAGCAGCGCGTGGGCCAGCAGACCGAACAGCAGCCCCCAGAACGCTGCCGACAGGCCCAGGAAAGCCACCCCCGAAGCGGTGACCAGGAAGGTGAACAGCCCGGCATCGCGCTCGGCCGGCTCTGCCAGGCTGCGGACCAAGGCTTCGCTGATGGCGCCATACAGGGCCAAACCGGCCAGGCCAGCGATCAGTACGGCGGGAAAGGCGGCGAACAGCGACATCAAGGTGGCCCCGGCAATGCCCAGTAGCAGGTACAACGCACTGCCAGCCACCGCTGCCACATAACGCCGTTGCGGGTTTTCATGGGCCTCATGGCCGGTGCACAGGCTGGCGGTAACCGCCGCCAGGTTCAGCCCGTGGCAACCGAACGGCGCCAGTAGCGCACCGACCAGGGCACTGGCGCTGATCAGCGGGCTGGCCGGCGTGGGATAGCCAGCGTTGCGCAGTACCGCCATACCCGGCATGAATTGCCCGGTCAGCGCCACCAGCACCATCGGCAGCGCCAGGCTGAATACCGCCGACAGGCTGAACTGGGGGGTGACCCACTGAGGTGAGGCCAATTCCAGCACCAGTGCCTCGCTGCGCAACGTACCGCTGACCACGGTCACCAGCATGCCTACGCCCAGCACCGCAGCCACGGCATAGCGCGGCTGCACCCGGCGCATCAGCACATAGGTGACGAACATCGCCAGTACCAGCAGCGGTTGCACCGGCAAGGCGCGGAACACCTCGATGCCAAAGCTGAACAGGATCCCGGCCTGCATGCCGGCAGCGATAGAGCCCGGCAGGCGCGCGATGATGCGGTCGAAGGCCCCGCTGATGCCGATCAGCAGCAGGACCAGGTTGGCCACCAGGTAGGCACCCACGGCCTGCTCCAGGCCCAGTTGCGGCAAGGCAGTGACCAACAGCGCCGACCCCGGGATCGACCAGGCGATCACTACCGGCACGCGGTAGCGCAGGCTGAGCAGCGCACCGAGCACCGCACTGCCCATGGACACGGCCCAGACCCAGGACGACAACTGCTGGTGCGACAGGCCGGCCGCTTCGGCGGCGTGGAAAATGATCACCAACGGGCCGGCGTAGGAGATCGTCGTGGCAATGCAGCCGGCGACAATGGCCGACACAGAACAGTCCTTGATCAGCGTTTTCATGAAGCGTCTCGCAAGGCAGCGGCCGGCCTTTGTGGCGGGCTCTTGTTTGGGGGTTGTCTGCTTCGCGGGCATGCCCGCTCCAACAACGACTGCACAGGCTTCACCTGTGGGAGCGGGCATGCCCGCGAAACAGCCCACGCGGTGGATCAGGCCTCCTGCAAAGCCCGCGGCCGCCCGCTGCGCTGCTCATCGGTACCGCCCTGGGCCTGCTGCAACTGGAAGTCGAACTTCAACTCGGCATGCCGACCATCCGGCCCTTCGACGAACACCACCTCCCCGACCAGCCCATCCCGTGTGGCATAGGCAAAGTCATCCCACAGGTACTTGTCCCCCGACAGGTTTATCTGCGTGGTCAGGTGCCGGTACCCTGGCGCCGAGATGAAGAAGTGCACGTGCGCCGGGCGCTGGCCATGACGGCCCAGCAGGTCCAGGCATTCCTGGGTTGGCCCCTGCGGGTCGCAGCCATAGCCCGATGGCACGATGGAGCGCGCGCGGTACCGCCCCTGGGCATCGGTAACGATGCGCCGACGCAGGTTGTACGCCGACTGGCTTTGGTCGAAGAACGAATAGGTACCACGGGTATTGGCATGCCACAGGTCGACCGTGGCACCCGGCAGCGGGTGTCCGTGCGGGTCCAGCACCTGGCCTTCCAGGAACATCACCGTGGCGACGCCCTCCTCGCTGCCGTCGTCCATGCGCACTTCACCTTGGGCAATCGGTGCGCCAGCCACGTACAACGGGCCTTCGATGGTGCGTGGGGTACCGCCAACGCGTCCTGCCGCCTGGTCCTTGGCATCCTGCAGCAGGTCGAGGAAGTGCTCGATGCCCAGCCCCGCCACCAGCAGCCCGGCTTCGCCGCGACCGCCCAGGCGGTTGAGGTAATCGACGGCGTGCCAGAACTCGTCTTCGCTGATGTCCAGGTCTTCGATCAGCCGCGCGGTATCCTGTAGCAGGCGCTGCACAATGCGTTTGAGGCGTGGGTTGCCGGCCGCATTACCAAAACCTGCAGCCTCCTCGAAGAACTGCTGTACCTCGGCAGTATGGGAAATGTTCACCGTCATGGGGGTTACCTCGTCTTGTTCTGTTCGGTTCAGGCCTGCGCGGCAAGGGTCTGGGCGTGGCGCCGACCACTGGCCAGGTGCACGGCCATGGCCAGCGCGGCGATAGCGCCAGGAATGGCGAAGGCGATGAAATTGAGTTGAAGTGGCAGGTTGATGCCCATCAGCGCACCACCCAGCAACGGGCCGACGATGGCGCCATTACGGCCGATGCCCGAGGCCCAGCCCAGGCCGGTAGAGCGCACCGACAGGCCGTACATCTGGGCAGCGCCGGCATACAGCAGAATCTGCGTACCAATGCTGGTGGCGCCGGCGATGAAGATCAGCAGGTACAGCACCGGCATCGGGCTGTTCAACCCCAGCAGGCTGATCGACAGTGCCGCGGCAATGAAGAACGCCACCTTCACCTTGACCAGGTTGTAGCGATCACCCAGCCAGCCACCGAGGATCGCCCCGGCCATGCCGCCAAAGTTCAGTGCCAGCAGGAACGACAGGCTTGAGCCCAGGCTGTAGCCGGCGTTGGCCATCAGTTTTGGCAGCCAGGAACTCAGTGCGTAGACCATCAGCAGGCAGCAGAAGAACGCAACCCATAGCGCCAAGGTGCGAATCGCCAGGCCATTGCGGAACAGTTCCAGCACCGAAGCGCCGCTGCCTTTGCGGTCGGTTGCCTGAAGCATGTCATCGGCCTGGACATCGCAGTCCGGGTCCAGCCGTTTGAGCAGCGTGCGTGCTTCCTCGACACGGCCTTGGCGCACCAGGAAGCCGATGGATTCAGGCAGGTAGTAGAGAATCACCGGTAACAGCAGCAGTGGCACCGCTGCGGCGAAGAACATCGACTCCCAGCCAAAACGCGGCAGCATGAAGATGCCGACACCTGCCGACAGCATGCCGCCCAGCGAATAGCCACTGAACATGATCGCCACCAGCGTGCTGCGCAGGCGCTTGGGCGCGTATTCGTTCATCAGTGCCACGGCGTTGGGCATCAGGCCGCCACAGCCCAGGCCGGCGATGAAGCGGTAGATGCCAAACTCGCTCGGGCTGCTGGCGAAGCCATTGAGGATGGTCGCCCCCGAGAACAAGGCAAAACAGATGGCAATGCCCTTCTTGCGCCCGATGCGGTCGGCCAGGCTGCCGAAGACCAGGGCGCCGAACATCATGCCGAACAGCGCATAGCTGCCCAACGCGCCGGCCTGCAACGGGGTCAGGCCCCACTCTTTCATGATGACCGGCAGTACCACACCGTAGATGAACAGGTCATAGCCGTCGAAAATCAGCAGCAGGCCGCACCAGGCCATGACCATCCAGTGAAACGAGGTAAAGCGCGCATTGTCGATGATCGGGTGTACGTCAAGGGTTCGCATGGCATCTGTCGCTCTTGTTTTTGTTGTGGAAGAAAGCTTTTGCCTTGAGGTTGCAGTTCAGCCGAGGTCGCCGCCCCCTACCGGGAGGGTCACGCCGGTGATGTACGAGGCTTCGTCGGAAGCGAGGAACAGAATGGCCCCCACCTGCTCGTCGATGCTGCCGTAACGGTGCATCAGGCTGCTGCCCAGGGTCTGGTCGACGATCTGCTGGTACCAGCGCTTTTCCTGCTCGGTTTGCTCGGCACTGTTGCGCGGTACCCGCCGGGGCGGCGCTTCAGTGCCGCCTGGCGCAGTGGCGTTGACGCGGATGCCCCGGCCGGCGGTTTCGAAGGCCAGGCAGGCAGTGAGCGCGTTGACGCCGCCTTTGGCCGCGCCATAGGGCACACGGTTGACGCCACGGGTGGCGATGGAAGAAACGTTGACGATGACGCCGCTGCCACGTTCAAGCATGTAAGGCAGCGCGGCATGGCAGCACCACAGTGTCGGGAACAGCGAACGGCGCACTTCGGCCTCGATCTGCTCGACTTCGTAGTGCTCGAAAGGCTTGGCCCAGATGGTGCCGCCGACGTTGTTGACCAAGATGTCGAGGCGGCCGAAGGTTTCCACCGCACTGGCCATGACCCGGGTGCAATCGGTGTGTTGCTCCAGGTCGGCGGTGAGGGTAAGCATGCCTTCGCCCGCCAGCTCGTGGACCAGCTCGGAACGGTCTACCGCGACCACGTGTGCGCCTTCGGCCTTGAGCCGCCAGCACACGCCCCGGCCGATGCCTTGGGCGGCACCGGTGACCAGGGCGACCTTGCCTTGGAATCTGTTGTTCATATGCAAATCTCCAGTTCGCGAGAGACCCTGTGGCTGCAACTGTCTTGCTCAAAGCCTGAAAGGCTGCGCGATCACTGTGGGAGCGGGCTTGCCCGCGAACACGGGCGAAGCCCGTGCCATCCACCGCGCAACCTGCTTCGCGGGCTCGCCCGCTCCCACAGGGTCGGCGTATTGCTTTGAATCAGAGGGGCTGTCAGGCCGCAGCCGCAAACTTCTCGTAGTAGAAGTTGGCCGGGGTAATGCCTTGTTCGCGCACGTACTGGCTGACCGCTTCCACCATGGGTGGCGGCCCGCACAGGTATACGTCCACATTGCCGTCATTGAGGTGGCGTGGCTCGATGTGCTGGGTGACATAGCCCTTCTGCGGGTACTGGCTGTCCGGGTTGGCGACGCAGGCGCTGTAGGTGAAGTTGGGGATGCGTGCCGCCAACGCTTGCAGGCGGTCGAGTTCGACCAGGTCGAAGTCGTTGGTCACGCCATAGATCAGGTGCAGCGGGTGTTCACTGCCTTGCTCGGCGATCTTCTCCAGCATCGCGGTGAACGGTGCCAGCCCGGTACCACCCGCGAGCAGCAACAGCGGGCGCTGGATCGGCCGCAGGTAGAAGCTGCCCAACGGCCCGGCCAGGCTCAGGCTGTCGCCGGCTTTGGCAAGGTTGGTCAGGAAGCTGCTCATCAGCCCACCCGGTACGTTGCGGATCAGGAAGCTGACTTCACCGTCCTTCTGCAGCGAGCTGAACGAGTAGGCCCGGCTCTGCTCGCTGCCTGGCACCTTGAGGTTGACGTACTGCCCCGGCAGGAAGGCCAGACGGCTCAGGGCCTCACCCTTGATCGACAGGGCAATGGTGCTGACCGAGAGTTGGCGCACATCGCTGATGGCGGCCTCGAAAGTGGCCTGCTCGGTCTTGCACAGCTGCGACGAAGCCGGGATGCGGATGACGCAGTCGCTTTCGGCGCGCATCTGGCACGTCAGCACGTAGCCTTCGGCGATTTCATCTTCGCTCAAGGCGTCTTCGATGAAGTTGTCGCCAAGGTCATAACGACCGGACTCAGCCTTGCACTTGCAGGTACCGCAAGCACCGTCGCGGCAGTCCAGAGGGATGTTCATACCCTGGCGGTAAGCGGCGTCGGCCACGGTTTCCTGACCGGTGGCTTCAATGAAACGGGTAACCCCGTCTTCGAAATTCAGTGCGATCTGGTAGCTCATGTTGCACCTCGCGGGCGAGCCAGGCCACGGCGCGTCACAAGACGCACCGGGCAATGCTCGCAATACCCTGTATCAGATGTGGTAGATGTCGATGACCTGGCGGACGTAGTCGTTTTTCAGCACCACCTTCTTGGCCTTGATCAGCGGCTGCTCGCCGCGCAGGTCGAGGGTGTAGAAGCTGGTGCCGAAGTAACTGTCGGTGGTCTTGTAGCGGAAGCTCAGGGTGTGCCAGTTGAAGCGCACCTGGCAGTTGCCCTCGCCCTGCTCGACGATCTCGATGTTGCTGATGTTGTGCGAAGTGCGGGTGTCGGGCACGGTCGCACTGGAGCGCTCAGTCTTGATGCGGAACACGCGGTCTTCCAGGCCGCCACGGTTGCCGTACCAGATCAGCGAGATTTCGCTTTGTGGGTCTTCGGTGAGGGTATCGTCATCGTCCCAGCTCGGCATCCAGAAGCTGGCATCGCTGGCGTACAGTTCCAGCCACTGGTCCCACTGGGCATCGTCCAGATAGCGCGCTTCGCGGTAGAGAAAGTCGCGCACGGTTTCATACAGGCTCATTGCACGGCCTCCACGGGGATCAGCTGCTGTTCGTCCTTGAGGGCCTGAATCATGGTGTCTTGCCAGTACTTGTGCTGCAGCACGAACAGGCCTTCGTCTTCGGTACGCACGCCAGACAGCAGGGGTTCGAGCTCAATCTCCCTGGCCGCCTCATCGGCGCCTTCGACCCAGTGTTTCGCGCCGCGAGACATGTCGTTCCAGCCCGTGCCGCCACCATAGCCGGTCTGGCACGAGCGGAATTCTTCCAGGTCGTCCGGGGTGGCCATGCCGCTGACGTTGAAGAAGTCTTCGTACTGGCGGATACGCTTGGCGCGAGCATCGGCGCTCTCGCCTTTCGGCGCGATGCAGTAGATGGTGATTTCGGTCTTGTTCACCGAAATCGGCCGGGCGACGCGGATCTGCGAGCTGAACTGGTCCATCAGGTACACGTTGGGATACAGGCACAGGTTGCGCGAATTTTCGATCATCCAGTCGGCGCGCGCCTGGCCGAAATCGGCCGCCAGCTGCTCGCGGCGCTCGTAGGCCGGGCGGTCTTCGGGGTTGGCCCAGCGCGTCCACAGCAGCAGGTGGCCGTGGTCGAAGGAATAGAAACCGCCGCCCTGTTTGGCCCAGGCACCAGCGCTCATGGTCTTGATCTCGTCACCCGCCTCGCGCTGCTTGCGCTGGTTCTGGGTGGCAGCGTAGTTCCAGTGCACGGAGCTTACGTGGTAGCCGTCAGCACCGTTTTCGGCGGTGAGCTTCCAGTTGCCTTCGTAGATGTACGAGCTGGCACCGCGCAGCACTTCCAGGCCTTCAGGCGACTGATCGACGATCATGTCGATGATCTTCGCCGACTCGCCCAAGTGCTCGACCAGCGGCTTCACATCGGCGTTCAGGCTGCCGAACAAGAAGCCCCGGTACGACTCGAAGCGTGCCACCTTGGTCAGGTCGTGGGAGCCGTCGCAGTTGAAGCTGTCGGGGTAGCCGGCGTTGCTGGGGTCTTTCACCTTCAGCAGTTTGCCGCTGTTGTTGAACGTCCAGCCGTGGAACGGGCAGGTATAGCTGGAACGGTTGCCGCGCTTGTGCCGGCACAGCATGGCACCGCGGTGGCTGCAGGCGTTGAGGAAGGCATTGAGCTCACCGTCCTTGTTGCGCGCGATGAAAATCGGCTGGCGCCCCATGGTCAGGGTGAGGAAGTCATTCTTCTCGGGGATCTGGCTTTCGTGGGCCAGGTAGATCCAGTTGCCCTCGAAGATGTGCTTCATCTCCAGGTCGAACAGGCGTGGGTCGGTGAACATCTCCCGCTTGCAGCGGTAGATGCCCTTTTCACGGTCGTCCTCGAGCATGGCATCGAGGTAGTCGAATCCCAGGGACATGGCCAGGGTCTCCCTTGTTATTGTTTAGACCTGGTCAGGTTAGAGGCTGGGATTGGGTCGCAATATCCGGTTTGTGCGGGGTGCTATCCGTTTTGTGCAGGTTGAGGTAACAGGTTCAAGCGTCTCTTCGCGGGCGTACCCGCGAGAGACCGGTAGGGTTCAACGCCGGTTGCGCAAGGTTTCGGACGGCAATTCGCCAAACTGCTGTCGATACACCTCGGAAAAACGCCCGAGGTGCAGAAAACCATAATCCATGGCCAGTTCGGTCACGCTGCGTACCGAGCAACTGACATCGCCCAGGCAGGCACGCACCTGTTCCAGCTTGCGTTGTCGCACGTACTGCTTGGGTGTGGTCTGCAGGTGCCGGTCGAACAGCGCATACAACGAGCGCAGGCTCATGCATGCCTGCTCCGCCAGCGTCTCCGCTGTCAGCTCGGACTTAAGGTTGCGGTCGATGTAGTCGATGATCCGCTCCAGGCTTGCACCCGCTGAGCTGAGGCTCTCACGGCGAATATTGGTGCTCATCAGGGTCAGCAGCTTGCTGGCGACAATCTGGCTGTAATGGCCCTGCACCCTGGGCAGTGAATCGCCCACTTCCGCCTCATGGCAAACCATGGCCAGCAGGTTCACGAAGCCATCCAGCTCATCCAGCCGGTAATGATTGCGCAAGAACCGCACGCCCCCATCAGGCCGCTGCCAGCGCTGTTCATCGCAGATCGAGTCCAGCAGCCGGGTTGGCACCTTGAGGATGAACTTCTCGCAGTCTTCCGAATAGGTGAGGTCAACCGGGTCGTCCGGGTTAATCAGCAGCAGCTCGCCCGGTACCAGGTGCTGCTCGCGCTTGTGCCCGCGCCACAGGCAGTTGCCATTGAGCAAGACTTGCAGGTGGTAGATGGTTTCCAGCGCGGGCGACGTCACGCGAACACTGCCGCCATAGCTGATACGGCACAGGTCGAGCTCGGCGAACTTGCGATGGCTGAGGCTGGCCTGGGGGTGGGTGGTGCGGGACAGACCGATGCAATGCTGGCCTACATGCTGGTTCACATAATCGGACACAGCGTAAGGGTCGGCGTGGTGAAACACGCTACTGCGCTCGCTCAGCAGGCGGCTTTCCATAGGCAAGGCACTCGGTATCGTTATTGTTCTGGTCGCCGCGCCCTACCGCCTTGTCGGCTGTGGTTGCGGTCATCACGGTCATTCTATCGGGCTGGCAGCGCGTCGCAGGGGCAGGCGACAGCCGGCGGATAGGGGACACTACAGCAAAAAGGCGGGGGTTGGGCAATGCAACGATGGGATTGGCTGGGCGGATAGCGGACAGGTCCGGCGTCATGTGTGTTCGTTTATCGAACAGTATCTTTCAGCACTCACGTGGCCTGCACATGGCGCCGGATCAGCACTCCTGCAACGACCGTCATTCACTGCACCGGCAGGAAGTTCATCAGCAACAGGCTCTGCGCGTAATTCAAGCCTATGCGCCGATAACGCTCATCCAGCAACTCGGCCAGCAAGTCCAGCCGCGCGACGATCTTGCCGAACTCCACGGCAAAACTCAGGTTGGTGCCCTCCTCCGAGATCTCGTTCGAGAACAGCAGCAACACCCCATTGGCATCTTGCCGCTGGCTGAGCATCCATGTTGCCTTCTCGATATTGCGCGCGGCGTTGTTGACGAACAGCGGGTCGATGGTATCGGTCATGTAGAACTCGGTACGCCCACCATGCGCGGTGATCAGCATGCTGCCAATGGCGTAGATGAAGGCTCCGACGCGGTCCCCGCGAAACTCGGGGCTCAGGGCGTAGCTCAAGGCTGCAAGGTCACGGCGGTTGCCCAGTTGCGGCAGCGGCCGGCGCTGTTCGATGGCGATGCGGATCTGTCGCTCGGCGGTGGCGGCGTCAAGGTAGCCAGACACTTTCCACTGGCTGGGGTTGCGCAGGTACAGCTTGTTCATCAGCAGGTACAGGCTTTGCAGGTTGTCGCGCATCGACAGCGTGGCCAGGCGGTCGACGCTGGTCTGGAACAGCTCGCTGGGTTTGCCGTTGCCGAGCTGGTTGACCATGTCACGGCCCTGCTGCTGCGTGCAGGCGCACAGGCATGCCAGGGCACCTGTCAGTAGCAGGCGGGGGAGGAAATTCGGGTAGCTTGCAACCATCGGTACCGGGTCGATATTCGGCGGCTGCGCCGGGAGTCAGCGCGGCCTGGCCAAGCATAGAGCCCGAAAATGGGAAAAAGTGCGGTGGCTGGAGAGAATGGAAACCTGTGGCGGCCTCTTCGCGGGTGAACCCGCTCCCACAAGAAGGGACTCGCCCGCGAAGAGGCTAGGCGCGACGAACCCGGATCACATGGCGTGGCGCAACATCTCCACCACCTGCGCATGCAGCGCAGGGTCCCCACAGGCCACCACGCAGCCGCCATCCTGCGCCGAACTACCATCCCACGCCGTGATGACGCCACCCGCCCCTTCGATGATCGGCATCAGCGCCTGTACGTCATACGGCTGAAGGCTCGCTTCGACAATCACGTCGACAAAGCCCGAGGCCAGCATGCAGTAGGCATAGCAATCACCGCCATAACGCATCAACCGCGCCTTGCCGGCGACCGCTTCGAATGCTGCCTTGCGCTCGGCGGTGTCGAACATGTCCGGCGTGGTGCACATCAGCGTGGCGGCAGCCAGGTCGGTGCAGGCACGCGTCTTCAGCGGCGTGCCACTGCGCCAGGCGCCTGCCGGGGTACCCACAAAACGTTCGCCGGTGAACGGCTGGTTCATCACGCCCAGCACCGGGCGGGTGCCGTCATTCAGGGCAATCAGGGTGCCCCACAGTGGCAGGCCGGTAATGAACGCCCGGGTGCCGTCGATCGGGTCCAGCACCCAGGTCAACGGGCTGCTGCCCACTGCAACGCCGGCCTCTTCACCGAGAATGCCATGTTCGGGATACCGAGCCTGGATCAACTCACGCATGGCATCCTCGGCGGCCTTGTCGGCCACGGTCACCGGGTCGTACAGGCGCCCGCCCTTGTCCTCGACATCCAGGCTGGCGCGGAAGTACGGCGCGATCGCTGCAGCGGCAGCATCGGCCAATTGCTCGGCAAAGGCGCGATACTCAACGATCTGTTCAGCACTCAGGGACATGGGGCGGGCCTCGTGACAATGATGGGGCACGCATCATACCCGACACATCGCCCCGGTGTACGTTGCGGCAGTCTAGACTGAACATGACCAGATCACCGGGGGGCTGCCACACGTGGAGGTGTGCGATGAGCCAGTTCAAACGTCTGTTCGTCATGCTCGGCCCGCAAATGCGTCATACGCCTGCGCTGCAACGCGCTGCGGCGTTGGCGGAATCCAGCGGTGCCCTGCTGGATATCAATGTATTCGTCGACGACGTCGACACCTTTGGCTTGATGAGCGATGGCCGTGAGCGTGAACGGCTGCTCAGCGACAACCGCCAATGGCTGGCGGATGAGGCCGAACAGCTGAGCGATGCCGGCCTGGACGTGTCCACCGAGCTGTTGTTGACCCGCGACCCGCTGGGCAGCGTACTAGAGCGGGTCGAACGGCTGGGCTGCGATCTGCTGGTCAAGGACGTACAGCACGAACCCGTACTCAAACGCCTGCTGGTAACGCCGCTGGACTGGCAATTGCTCAAGGACAGCCCGGTCGCCGTGCATCTGGTCAGCGACATTCGCCTGCCCCTGCCACGGCAGATCGCTGCCGCGGTGGACCTGAACAGCCACGGCGCTGGCGAACACCTGGACGAGCAAGTCATCCACTGCGCCCATGACCTGGCCCTGCAGTGCAACGCCGAGCTGCACCTGCTGCATGTGTGCGATGCGGCCAAGACCCACATCGCCGACTTCGGTGCCGGTGCGGTCACCATGCCCGGCTTCGATGGCAGCGTGCGTACCGCGCAGCGGGCGGCGTTCAACCGCCTGGGCGACCATCACCAGATTCCGCTGGAGCGCCGGCACTTCCTCGAAGGGGCTGCGACCAGGGCAATTGCCCAGTTCGTCGGCCACAACCGGGTGGACGTGATAGTCATGGGCAGCCATCGGCATGACGCCATGCAGACATTCCTGGGCGGGACAACGGCGCATGTGCTGGAACACCCGCTGTGCAATGTGTTGGCGATCAAGGCGATTCGCTGAGCTTCATCAGACTGACCAGGGGCCAGGCTAGGACGACCTTGTACTGCGAAGAGGCAATTCCACCCACAGAGCAGCTTCTGACCTATCGGTCCCTTCGCAGCACAAGGTTGCTCCTGCAGGCACTACTGTGACCGTAACTTCTTCCCCCTTGGTTTCTGGTACACCAGTGCCACTCAAAACTAATGCATTTGATAATGATTCGTAGTATGTTCGCGGCATCTCCCGACCCAGCCCCTTAGCGCCCTATTCAAGGACCGTACCGTCGATGCGCCGCACGTTCGTTTCGCTTTGTGTGCTTCATGCTGTCTCCCCGCTGGCCTTTGCCGAGCCTGAACCGCTCAGCGACCCTAACCAGATCGAACTCCAGGCCCTGAGCATCACCAGTACTGCCGACAGCGAACGCGCCGACGGCCCGGTCGAAGGCTACAAGGCCACCCGCTCGGCCAGTGCCACCCGCACCGACACGGCGCTGCACGAAACCCCGCAATCGGTCAGCGTGGTACCCAAGGATGTGCTGGTAGACACGGGCGCCACGCGCCTGCAGGACGGCCTGGACTACGCCGGTGGTGTCGGCCGCGCCAACAACTTCGGCGGCCAGGGCCTGACAACCTTCACCGTGCGTGGCTTCACGACCGGCGAGTTCTATCGCAACGGCTTTCCGATCAACCGCGGCTACCCCAACGCCCCGGACGCCAACACCGTCGAGCGCCTGGAGGTCATCCGTGGCCCGGCCAGCAGCCTGTACGGCCGTGGCGACCCTGGCGGTACGTTCAACGTGGTCAGCAAGCAGCCGTTGCCTGAGTCCAAGGTCACCCTTGGCAGCCAGTTCGACGACCAAGGCATGCACCGTGCCACCCTCGATGCCACCGGGCCGCTGAGCCAGGACGGCTCGCTGGCCTACCGCCTGAACATACTGGGTGAAGGTGGCGACAGCTTCCGCGACGATGTCGAAAGCGAACGCTACGATGTCGCCCCGGTCATCAGCTGGCAGGTCAATGACGCCACGAAGATCACCTTCGAAGGCGATTTCATGCGCAACAACCACCCCCTCGATCGCGGCCTGACCCGCTACCCCACCCAGACCGGCAGCGCCTCGCGCGATACCTATATCTGGGAAAAAGGCAGCGACAACCTGCTGCATAACGACAACAACATGGCGCAGCTGCGTTTCGAGCACCTGCTCAATGACAACTGGACGCTGGCTGGCGGGTTCCAGTTCCTCGATGGCTCGCTCAAAGGCAACGCTGTCGAAGCCGACGGCGCACCGGCAGATGGACGCACGCTGCAGCGCAACTTCAACTACCGCAAGCTGGAGTGGACCGACCGCGACTGGCAGCTGAACCTGACCGGGCATTTTGACACCGGCAATTTCAGCCATACCTTGTTGACCGGGGTCGAATACGAGAACTACGACTACAACTCGATCATCCAGCGTTCCTCGGCAGCCTACCCGATCGACATCTACAACCCGGTACTGGGCCAGCCGCGCCCGGCACTGGACCGCACCACCACCTGGGACAAGGAAAACCTGCAGACGTGGGCGTTCTTCATTCAGGACCAGGTAGCGCTGACCGAGCGATTGAAGGCGCTGGCGAGTGTGCGCTTCGAGCGTTTCGAGCATGACTATGACAACAAGCTGAACAATGCCGGCGATTTCAGCAAGGGCGAAAACGGCGTTACACCCCGCCTTGGCTTGATCTACGACCTGACCGATACCCTGGCGGTCTACGCCAACACCGCACGTTCGTTCAAACCCAATACGGGCACGCCGGCCAGTGGCGGCGGTTTCGACCCAGAGAAAGGCAAGTCCTACGAGCTGGGTGTGAAATGGGAGTCACTCGACCGCCAGTTGAGTGTCGACGCAGCGATCTACCACATCGTCAAGGAGAACGTCCTGACGCGCGACCCGGTGAATACCAACTACAGCTTGGCCGCCGGGGAAGTGCGCAGCCGCGGGCTGGATATCAACATCGCCGGCAATATCACGCCTGAGTGGCGGGTAATCGGTGGCTACGCCTATGTCGACGCCGAAGTTACCAAGGACAACCGCCTGCCGACGGGTACGCGACTGGCCAACATCCCGCGCAACAGCTTCAGCCTGCTCAACACTTATGAGTTCCAGGACGGTTTTGCCAAAGGTTTGGGGCTAGGGCTTGGGTTGAAGTATGTGGATGACCGCAATGGCCAGACCGAGGCGGTCACCTACAACATGGACCAGTACACCGTGGTTGACCTGCTGACGTTCTACAAGGTCAACGAACACGTGCGGTTGAATCTGGACGTGAAGAACGTGTTCAACAAGGGGTATGACGAGGGGGCGTTCAACAGCTACGTATACCCCGGCGCACCGCGCACGGTGCAGGCCGGCGTTTCCTATACGTTCTGAATTGCCGGGGCCGCGCAGCGGCCCCGTAATTTCAGAAAGCTGTGCTGTAGAACAGCGAGTACGACTCGATGCCGTCGTTTGGCTGCTTTATCCCGGCGTTGGAGTAGTGCATGGCACGGATGCCTACCTTCTGTTCTCCCGGCAACTTCAGGCCAAAGCCGATACGGTCTTCGAAGTTGACCGACGACCCCAGTCGCTGGTCGCCCACGTCGGTCTTTGAAAACGCTGCCAGGCCAATACCTGCCTCGATGTAAGGCTTGTAGGTAAAGCCGCTGAACTCATACGTGAACACCGGGCTGAACGACAGCGAATGCGCACCACTGGCATCGCCACCTTCCCAATAGGTGTAGGCCGCATCCCAGTAACCGCTCACATGACCGGCACTGCTTTGCAGCCATTTCTTGTCCCAGTCGAACGACATGCCGATACGGTAGGTCATGTCACCTTGGCCAGTGGCGCCCACGGCGCCTGATATCTGCGCAGCCTGGACCAGATCGGCTCCGGCAAAGGCCAGCACTGCAACGGCCAGCGAAGCTGCTAGACGGGTTTTCATCAACGACTCTCCTGATGGTCTACACGGCAAGCGGGGGCTTGGGCCCCTCGATGTTATGCGCTGACCGGTGCATCCAAACCGGTCATACGAAGTAATACTTTTCTGATTATTGTCCAGATAATCAGAAAGTTGGAAGTGTATTGCCACTATTGGCTAAATCACTTGGAAACGCTGTGCTTTGCCGGGAGGCAGCTGCACATACAGCAGTGGCCCGGCATCGCTGACGCTGAGCACGGGCTGGCCCTGAGCATTCTGGATATCGACTGTTATCGAGAAAAAACATCAGCTTGCGCGTCCTTCTTCAAGCAACTTCACGAACATGCTCAAACTGCGCGAGACCGTACCCCGTCGCCATACCAGCCAGGTTTTCAGGTAACGGAAGTCCTCCGACATTGGCCAGGCGCTGACGGTGCTGCACCCGGGCATATTGTCGAGCATGCTGCGCGGCAGCATGGCCAGGCCGGCGCCAGCGCTGACGCATGCCAACATGCCGTGGTACGACTCCATTTCGTGGATCTTGCCCGGTACCGCCTGGTCTTTTACGAACCAGTTTTCGAAGTGATGGCGGTATGAACAGTTGGCGCGGAAGGCGTAGATGCTTTCACCGTTCACGTCCTGGGCGCGGGTTACCGGTGTATGGTTGAGCGGCGCAATGACCATCATCTCTTCCTCGAACACCGGTATGCCCTCCAGCGTCGGGTGCAGCACCGGGCCGTCGACGAACGCAGCCACCAGGCGACCAGACAGCACGCCTTCGAGCATGGTCCCGGAGGGCCCGGTGGACAGGTCAAGGTCAACCTTGGGGTAGCGCTGGTTATAGGCCGCCAGCAACGCGGGGATGCGCACCGCCGCCGTGCTCTCCAGTGATCCGAGGGCAAAAGTGCCCTGCGGGTCTTCACCCGCCACGGTCAGCCGCGCCTCATGGACCAGGTCGAGGATGCGCCGGGTATATTCGAGGAAGTTCCAACCCGCAGGCGACAGGCGCAGGCGGCTCTTCTCGCGAATGAACAGCTCTACCCCCAAGTCCTCCTCCAGTTGCTTGATGCGCGTGGTCAGGTTCGACGGCACCCGATGGATGTGCTGCGCGGCGGCGCTGATACTGCCCTGCTCTGCCACAGCCTTGAAGATCTCCAGTTGCACCAGGTCCACAGCCATTCTCCAAACGTGAATGTTTCGCTCATTATTATTCAGTTTTCATTAAAGCCATAGCCCACTAGTCTGGCCTCACTGATTAACAACAACGAGAGTGTCCCGCCATGAGCGCGATCAGCAGCCTGACCCACGCCATCTCCCTCGACCCGTACAGCGGCGAGCAGATCGGCGCCTACCCGTTCGACACCGACGCCGCACTGGAAGCGGCGCTGCAACGTGCCAAGGTTGGCTACCGCCAGTGGCGCCAGGTGTCGCTGGGTCAGCGCAGCGAGTACCTGCTGGCCCTGGCCGGCACCCTCGAAACCAAGGCCGAAGCCTTCGCGCACATGATCAGCCGCGAAATTGGCAAGCCGATCGCCCAGGCTCGCGGTGAAGTCAGCAAGTGTGTGGGCCTTTGCCGCTGGTACGCCGAGCACGGCCCGGCCATGCTCGCCGCCGAGCCGACCCAGGTCGAAAAAGCCCGTATCGAATACCGCCCGCTAGGCCCGATCCTGGCCGTGATGCCGTGGAACTTCCCGCTCTGGCAGGTGCTGCGCGGCGCCGTGCCGGCGATTCTGGCGGGTAACACCTACGTGCTCAAGCACGCACCGAACGTGATGGGCAGCGCTTACCTGATGGCTGAGCTGTTCAAGGATGCCGGCCTGCCGGAAGGCGTGTTCGAAGTACTGAACGTGACCCCGGATGGCGTTACCCGCGCCATCAACGATCCGCGCATCGCCGCCGTGACCCTGACCGGCAGCGTGCGTGCCGGCATGGCGATTGGTGCACAGGCCGGTGCCGCGCTGAAGAAGTGCGTGTTGGAACTGGGTGGCTCCGACCCGTTCATCGTGCTGGCTGACGCCGACCTGGATGCCGCCGTTCAGGCTGCGGTGATAGGCCGCTACCAGAACACCGGCCAGGTGTGTGCCGCCGCCAAGCGCCTGATCGTGGAAGCCAGCATCGTCGACGCGTTCACCCACAAGTTCGTTGAAGCCACGCGCCAGCTGAAAATCGGCAACCCGCTGGAGGACGACACCTATATCGGCCCGATGGCCCGCTACGACCTGCGCGACGAGTTGGACGGCCAGGTTCAGGCGACGTTGGCCGAAGGCGCCACGTTGCTGCTGGGCGGCAACAAGGTCGAAGGTGTGGCCAACTTCTACGCGCCGACCGTGTTCGCCAATGTCACCCCGGACATGACCGCGTTCAAGCAGGAGCTGTTCGGCCCGGTAGCGGCGATCATCACTGCACGCGATGCCGACCATGCCGTGGAACTGGCCAACGACAGCGAGTTCGGCCTGGCCTCGACCATCTACACAGCCGACTATGCGCTGGCCGAACGCATGACCGCCGCACTGGATACCGGTGGCGTGTTCATCAACGGCTACTGCGCTTCCGACCCCCGTGTTGCGTTTGGTGGCGTGAAGAAGAGCGGTTTCGGCCGTGAACTGTCGCACTTTGGGGTGCGCGAGTTCACCAATGCCCAGACGGTGTGGCTGGACCGTAACTGATCCATGACCCTGGGGCTGCTTTGCAGCCCCAGGCGCTTCAATCCCGAACCTGGTCCTTGACCCAGTCCAGCATCCCCCCCGGCACGATCAGTTCATGCCGCGCCCGCGAACAGGCGGTATACAACCCCGCCAGCATACGCGCCCGTTCATTGCGGTTACCCGCCACCTGTGGCGCCACCATCAGCTCCGGCGACACCATCACCCGGGCAAACTCCATGTTCTTCACATCCCGTACACGCCCCAGGAACAACTTCGGCGCCTTGTCCCAGCGGTAACGGCTCTTGGCCTTGGCAAAGTGCTCCGGCGTGTAGCCCTTGCGCAGCATGTTGGCCACGGCGACGAACGCTTTGTCATCGCCCTTGTCCTGCTCCAGCGCCTGCCAGCTGGCATAGCGGAACAGCATCGGGTGGCGCGGCCGCGTGCCGTAGCGGTACAGCTCGATGCAGTCCTCGACGAACAGTTCAAAGTCCTTGCGAGCGCTTTTCAGCAACAAGAACGGCACACCCTGATGCGTCAGGCGCTGGAACCAGCCAAACAGCCCCCATTCATCATCGACGATAAGCGCCGTGGGCTGTTCCGGCACCATCACCGTATCGAAGAAGCTGACCCGGGTGTAGTGCTCGGCGTTGCCACTGAAGGCCGCCTGGATCGTGGCCGGGTGCGCCTGGATCAACGGGTTGAGCACATTGTCCATTGCCGGCCCGGCGCGCAGTGAATGGTCGATGCAGCGTTGCCGGATGAAGCTGCCATGGTGCGGGCTGAGGCCGTTGAGGTTTTGCAGTTCGTCACCCAGGGTAATGATCGACTGTGGACTGCGATCGAGTACCGCCAGCATCGGTGCCGACAGCTCGTGGGCCTCGTCGACGATGACATGGGTGTAACGGCTGTCGATCACATGCTCGGTCAGCGACAGCAGCTTGACCCGGTGGTAGTCACGCACCGGCAGCTGAATGTCCCGCGCCGACGGACGAATCAGCTCTTGCCAGTACAGGCGTGCCTTCTCCAGCAGCACCTCCTGATCCAGCGGCGAAGTGCCCGGCCCGGCCCAGGGCAAGTGGTGCAGCTGAAGTTGGGTATCGGCACTGTGGCAGAACGTGCGCACGGCGCGGATACACAAGGCAACCACGTCACGCGCTGCGAGCGGGCCGATATCTGGGATGGCCAGCCAGCGCACCACTTGCGCTTCCTGGGGGCGCCAGGACAGCTTGGTGCGGTATGGGTCGCGCAGTCGCCAGCCGTTGCTGGTGAGGTCGCGGTTGAGCAGCTCGTCAGCCAATTGGCCGAAGGTCAGCGCGGTATAGGCGGCAGCGTCCTTGACCCGCGCCTGCAGCGCGCGCAACTGCCCTTCGGTCAAGGCCAGCAGCAATGTGCGCTGGGGGTCCAGCAGCCGGGCGAACTGGTGAATCAGGAAGGTCTTGCCGGTGCCGGCGAAACCTTGCACAGCCACAGACTCGTCGATGCCACTGAGGAATTCACGCAGCAGGCGGTTCTGCTGGTCGCTGAGCATCAAGTCACTGGCCAGCGACGGCAGGTACACCGGGTGCAGCGGCGTGGCCCGTTGGCGGTAGCGGTCGGCGAACTGGAAGTTCCACTGGCCTTCGTCATCCAGCAACTCGTCCGCCTGGTATTCCACTTCGGCCGACAGCAGTGCAATGCCATTTTCGCCCAGCATGCCCAGGCCCATGGCGAACGCTTCGCGATCGAAGTGCTGCGCTACCTGGCCCTGGAAGCGCCCGGGGGCGACACCTTCGACTTGGTTGGCGATGCGCACGATTTCAGCGAAACGACGCTCCTGCGCGTCGGCCGAGGCGGTGGCTGGCTGGCGTGGCAGGTTTTGCACGAACAGCACGGCAGCGGCATCGAGCACACTGGCGGTGGTGAAGAACTCGGTTACAGCCGCGCTGGCGAGGCGGTCAGCCTGGTCGCTGGGCAAAGGCAGGTAGAACATCGGCACCTCGGGTGAAATCAGGGCGGCACGATAGCAACTTTCGGCACGGGATGCTGGGTTCAGTTTTGGCGTGCCCCCTCAACCCCTGCCCCGCCGCAACGTCTCGCTCGGAAACTCCTTGAACAACTGCCGATAACTCTCTGAAAACCTTCCCAAATGCCAGAACGACCAACGCATCGCTACCTCGGCGACGGTCACCCCTCCTCCCCGCAAAAGATCGCGCCGCGCGCCGTTCAAACGGCGCAGCCGTAACCAGTGCGCAGGCGGCATGCCGGTGAACGCTTTGAACGCCTGTTGCAACTGACGCAATGAAACCCCGGCAACCTCCGCCAACTCCACCAGGTTCAGCGTTTCTTCCGGGCAGTCGGCCGCCCATTCGCTGACCCGGCGCATGATCGCCCGCTCCTCGTCACGTCGCCCCAGGGCCACACCCTGCAAGCGCTGGCAGGCGTTGTCGAGTATGAACAGGCAGTCCTCCAGCAGTTGCTCTGCCAGGGCCGGCCCCTGCAGCGGGCTGCCGGCCTCGGCCAGGCGCGTCAGGATGGCGCTCAGCCAACTGCCGAACAAGGCATTCTGGCCGCTGCCCAATGGCACCATGAACAACCCCTCCAGGCGCTGCGGGTCCAGCCCATGACGGGCCAGGAAGGCCTGGTCGAACACGACCGCCACCTCGTGGTAGTTCTCCGGCGTGATCCAGATATTGCGGCTTTGTTCGTTCAGCAGGTACAGGCTGTTCTCGCTGCGGTCGAAGCAAAACGCCAACGCGCCGCTTGGCGCGCGAAAAAACTGCTCCACACGGGTATTCAGGCGCTCTTCGTACACCTCCACGCCATCCAGCCCCAGACAACGCAGCTCACCGCTGAAGTACCCGGGTGACATCTGCCGGTACTGCTGCTGCCAGCCAGGGGTGGCGCGCACTTGCTCGGTGACGTCAGTGGTATGGAAAGCCTGGACCTTCAACGCATTGGCGGTTGTCACACATCATCCTGTATGCACTCTTTTGGTGCATTCGATACTGAAGAAAGTGGATAGATCGCCCCGGGGGGCTGCGCCCAAGATAGTCTCCAGCGCGTCACCTGGGAAGCGTAACGCCTTCGCAACTGTTGAACGGTTTTCGCAAGCGTCCACGCTCCCACACCAAAACCCAACCAAGAGGTCTGTATGAACGCCCCCTTCGATCAGCTGTCCACCTGGCTGAAAGAACACCGGATCACCGAAGTCGAATGCGTGATCAGCGACTTGACCGGCATCGCCCGCGGCAAGATCGCGCCCACCGCCAAGTTCCTCCATGAGCGAGGCATGCGCCTGCCAGAAAGCGTGCTGCTGCAGACGGTCACCGGCGACTACGTCGATGATGACATCTATTACAACCTGCTCGACGCCGCCGACATCGACATGGTCTGCCGCCCTGACCCCACTGCCGTTTACCAGATCCCGTGGGCGATCGAGCCAACCGCGATCGTGATCCACGACACCTTCGACAAGCAAGGCAACCCCATCGAGCTTTCGCCACGCAACGTGCTGAAGAAGGTGCTCAAGCTGTACGCCGACAAGGGCTGGCAGCCAATCGTCGCGCCCGAGATGGAATTCTACCTGACCAAGCGCTGCGAAGACCCGGACTTGCCACTGCAGGTGCCACTGGGGCGTTCCGGCCGTGCTGAAAGTGGCCGTCAATCGTTCTCGATCGATGCCGCCAACGAATTCGACCCACTGTTCGAAGACGTCTACGACTGGTGCGAGATCCAGGGCCTGGACCTGGATACGCTGATCCACGAAGACGGCCCGGCGCAGATGGAAATCAACTTCCGTCACGGCGATGCGCTGGACCTGGCCGACCAGATCACCGTGTTCAAGCGCACCATGCGCGAGGCAGCGCTCAAGCACAACGTGGCCGCCACGTTCATGGCCAAGCCGATCACCGACGAACCCGGCAGTGCCATGCACCTGCACCAGAGCGTGGTCGACATCGCCACGGGCAAACCGATCTTCGCCAACGAAGACGGCAGCATGAGCCCGCTGTTCCTGCATCACATCGGCGGCTTGCAGAAGTACATCCCCAAGCTGCTGCCGATGTTCGCGCCCAACGTCAACTCGTTCCGCCGCTTCCTGCCGGATACTTCGGCACCGGTCAACGTCGAGTGGGGTGTAGAAAACCGCACCGCCGGCTTGCGCGTGCCTACGTCCAGCCCGGAGGCGATGCGGGTGGAAAACCGCCTGCCGGGGGCCGATGCCAACCCGTACCTGGCCATCGCTGCCAGCCTGCTGTGCGGCTACCTGGGCATGGTCGAGCAGATCGACCCTAGCGCAGCAGTGCAGGGCCGTGCCTATGAACGACGCAACCTGCGCCTGCCGATCACCATCGAAGATGCGCTGCAGCACATGGAAGACTGCGAAACCGTGCAGCAGTACCTGGGCAAGCAATTCGTCCAGGGCTACGTGGCGGTCAAGCGCGCCGAACACGAGAACTACAAGCGCGTCATCAGCTCGTGGGAGCGTGAATTCCTGATGCTGAGTGTCTGATCCACTGCGGGGGTGCTTTGCACCCCATGCACAGGCAAGCCTGCTCCGAACTCGAAGAACAAGACCAACGAGGTGTTCCCATGCGTCATCTGCAAGTCCTGATCCCCGCTGCATTCACCCTGCTGTTCGCCACCACCACCCAGGCCACGCCCACGGTCAGTGTGTACAACTGGACCGACTACATCGGTGACACCACCTTGGCCGATTTCCAGGCCAGCAGCGGAATCAAGGTGGTCTATGACGTGTTCGACTCCAACGAAACCCTCGAAGGCAAGCTGTTGGCCGGGCGCACAGGTTATGACGTGGTGGTACCGTCCAACCACTTCCTCGCCCGCCAGGCCCAGGCCGGGGCCTTCCTGCCGTTGGACCGCAGCAAGTTGCCGAACTGGCAGCACCTGGACCCCAAACTGCTCAAGCAACTTGAACAGAACGACCCCGGCAACCAGTACGCCGTGCCTTACCTGTGGGGCACCAATGGCATCGGCTACAACGTCGACAAGGTCAAGGCGGCACTGGGTGTGGACCATATCGACTCGTGGGCGGTGCTGTTCGAGCCCGAGAACCTGAAAAAGCTCAAGCAGTGCGGCGTGGCATTCATGGACTCGCCCGACGAACTGTTCCCGGCCGTGCTCAACTACCTGGGCCTGGACCCGCGCAGCGAAAAACCGGGCGATTACGCCAAGGCCGAGGCCCGGCTACTCGAACTGCGCCCCTACATCACCTACTTCCACTCCTCCAAGTACGTCTCGGACCTGGCGAACGGTAATGTCTGCGTAGCGTTCGGCTACTCCGGCGACGTGTTCCAGGCTGCCAACCGCGCCGTAGAAGCGAAGAACGGCGTGAAGGTCGCCTACAGCATTCCCAAGGAAGGCAGCAACCTGTGGTTCGACCTGCTGGCCATCCCCAAGGACGCCAACAACCCCGAGCAGGCCCTGGCGTTCATCAACTACCTGCTCGACCCCAAAGTGATCGCCAAGGTCAGCGCCACGGTCGGCTATGCCAATGCCAACCCGGACGCCAAGGCCTACATGGATGCATCGCTGGTGAACAATCCCGAGATCTACCCACCCCAGGAGGTGCTGGACAAGCTGTACATCTCCAGCACCCCGAGCCCGAAAATCATGCGCGTCATGACCCGCTCCTGGAGCAAGATCAAGTCCAACCGCTGAGTCGAGAACGCTCATGTCTTTCAATACCCAACACACCGCCTCGTACTACGCCGCCACAGCGCGCGACGCGGCACCCTACCCCAGCCTGGACAGTGAACTGACGGCCGACGTATGCGTGATCGGCGGCGGGCTGACCGGGGTCAATACCGCCCTGGAGCTGGCCGAGCGCGGCCTCTCGGTGGTGCTGCTGGAAGCCCGGCGCATCGGCTGGGGAGCCAGTGGGCGCAATGGCGGCCAACTGATTCGCGGTATCGGCCATGATGTCAGCGGCTTTGCCCGGCATGTCGGGCAGGACGGTGTGCGCTACCTGAAACAGGCCGGCATAGACTCAGTGGAACTGGTGGCCAACCGCATCGCCCGCTACGGTATTGCCTGCGATCTGCGCTGGGGCTTCTGCGAACTGGCCAACACCGATGCGCAGTTCGCCGCTTTCAAGGATGAACAGGACGACCTGGCCGCCCTGGGCTATCGCCATGAAACACGCCTGGTCGGCGCCGGGCAGTTGAACGAGATCGTCGCCAGCGACCAGTACGCTGGCGGCCTGGTAGACATGGGCTCGGGCCACCTGCACCCGCTGGATCTGGTACAGGGCGAAGCCCGCGCGGCTCACAGCCTGGGCGTGCGCATTTTCGAGCAAAGCCCGGTCCTGCGCATTGAGCACGGGCCCGGGCTGACGCTGTACACGGCGCGCGGCAAGGTGCGCGCAAGCAGCCTGGTGCTGGGCTGCAACGCTCACCTCGATGAACTGGAACCGCGCCTGAGTGGCAAGGTGCTCCCGGCCGGCAGCTATGTGGTGGCCACCGAACCCTTGCCCGAAGCGCTGGCCAGCAGCCTGATCCCGCAGAACATGGCGCTGTGCGACCAGAAGGTCGGCCTGGACTACTACCGTCTCACTGCAGACCGCCGCCTGCTGTTCGGTGGCGCCTGCCACTATTCCGGGCGCGACCCTAAAGACATCGGCGCGTACATGCGGCCGAAGGTATTGAAGGTGTTCCCGCAACTGGCCAACGTGCGCATCGACTATCAGTGGGGTGGCATGATCGGCATCACCGCCAACCGGTTCCCCCAGGTCGGGCGCCTTGGCCAGCACCCCAACGTGTATTACGCCCAAGGCTATTCCGGGCACGGGCTGAACGTGACGCACTGGACGGCGAAATTGCTGGCCGAAAGCATCGCCCTCGGCCATAGCCACGGCCTGGATGTGTTCAGCGCCGTGCCGCACCTGACCTTCCCCGGCGGCAAGGCCCTGCGCTCACCCCTGCTGGCACTGGGCATGCTGTGGTACCGCTTGCGTGAGGCCCTGGGTTGAGTGGGCAACAACGTTTGCAGCGCCACTCAGGGCGAGCGCGTCCCGGTCACGCATTCTGTACTTTTCAAAGAGGATTGCCCCGTCCACTGGCCAACTGCCTCGCACGTGCTAGCGTTGTTGAGGCCGACCTCTCATGGATGCCTTTTCATCATGAAATCATTGCCTCGCATTACCCTGTTGTGCGCCGCGCTGCTTGCCGTGGCCGCCTGCTCCAGCAACCGCGTGGACCCCAAGGATTACTCCGGCTTCCTCAAGGATTACAGCCGGCTGCAAGAGGCCAAGAGCCCGTCGGGTGACCCGGTGATGCGCTGGATCGACCCCAAGGTCAATATCAACCAGTACAGCCAGGTGTTCGTCGAGCCAAGCCAGTTCTACCCCAAACCGCAGCCAACAGCGGTTATCTCGCAGCAGACGCTGCAGGAAATCACCCGCTACTTCAACGAGGCCCTGCGCAGGGAAATGAGCAGCGTGATGCCTCTGGCCAAGGGGCCTGGCCCGGGCGTGATCGTGATACGCCCGGCGATCACGGCAGTGTCCACCAGTAACGAGGGCCTCAGGCCTTACGAGGTGATCCCTATCGCGCTTATCGCGGCGGGAGTGAATACCGCCATGGGTGGCCGCGACCAGGACGTGGATGTCGGTGTGGAGGCAGCGTTCCTGGACGGTGCCAGCCAGAAGGTGCTGGCCCAGGTGGTACGCAAGGGCGCGGGCCAGGAGCTGGAAAACGATACCCAGAAGCTGACCTTGAACGACGTCAAGCCGGTGCTGGATGGCTGGGCCAAGGACATGCGTGCGAGCTTCCTGGCAGCGAAGCAGAAAGGCCGCTGATTCAGTTCTGACCCAACCGGTCAACGCAATCTGGTTCAGGAGCGGCCCATCGAGACACAAGGCCGCTCCAGTTGACCGCGTTGAAACTCAGCACTCGACAAAAGCGACCGCCAAACCGCCGCGCGAGGTTTCCTTGTAGTTGGCATGCATGTCCGCCCCGGTATCACGCATGGTGCGGATCACCCGATCTAGCGAGATGAAGTGCTCGCCATCCCCCCGCAGCGCCATCTGCACGGCATTGATCGCTTTTACTGCAGCAATTGCATTGCGCTCGATACAGGGCACCTGCACCAGGCCACCCACGGGGTCGCAAGTGAGCCCGAGGTTGTGCTCCAGGGCAATCTCGGCCGCGTTTTCCAGCTGCGGCGGCGTCGCCCCCAGCACCTGGGCCAAGCCGGCGGCAGCCATCGAACAGGCCGAACCCACCTCGCCCTGGCAGCCTACCTCTGCCCCCGAGATCGACGCATTTTTCTTGCACAAAATACCGACCGCCGCAGCCGCCAGCAGGAAATCGACGACATCGGCATCGCAAACGGTCGGGTTGAACTTCATGTAGTAATGCAGCACAGCCGGGATAATGCCAGCGGCACCGTTGGTGGGCGCGGTAACCATGCGCCCGCCCGCGGCGTTCTCCTCATTGACCGCCAAGGCGAACAGGTTCACCCACTCCATGGCGCTGAGGGTTGAGCCGATCACGTTGGGCTTGCCCAACTCCTGCAGGCTGCGGTGCAACCGCGCAGCGCGGCGCTTGACGTGCAAGCCGCCTGGCAGGACGCCCTCGTTGCGCAGGCCGTTCGCCACGCACTCACGCATGGCCGCCCAGATGCGCAACAAGCCTTCGCGCACCTCGGCCTCCGGGCGCCAGGCGCATTCGTTGGCCATCATCAGTTGCGCCACGCTCAGGTTGTGGGCCTTGCACAACGCCAGCAGTTGGGCACCACTGTCAAACTCATAAGGCAGCATCACGGCATTCGCTTCGCTTGCCGGCGCATCGATCTCGGCTTGCTCGACGATGAAGCCGCCGCCTACCGAAAAATAGGTCTGGCTCAACAGGCTGTGCTGCCCGTCCATGGCTTCCAGGCTCATGGCATTGGGGTGATAAGGCAGGCTCTCGTCGAGCAGCAGCATGTCACGGCCATAGTCGAAGGCCAGCGGATGGCTACCGTCGAGCATCAGGCAGTCTTCCTGCAGCACCTGGCCAATGCGCGACTCGATGGTGGCCGGGTCGATACGGTCCGGCCACTGGCCCATCAAGCCTAGCAGGCACGCGCGGTCGGTGGCATGGCCAACCCCGGTCGCCGACAGCGAGCCATACAGCCGCACTTCCACGCGCGTTACCCGCGCCAGCAGCCCCTGCTCACGCAGGGCCTGGGCAAAGGTAGCCGCCGCCCGCATCGGGCCGACGGTGTGGGAGCTGGAAGGCCCGATGCCAATTTTGAAAAGGTCGAAAACACTGATAGCCATGCTAATGCCTGACCCTGCCCTGACATGCATCCAAGGTAGGGTTGTCTGGAGAAATTGAGCGTTATTACGATTTTGCGCGATACTGACGCGCTGACTCACGGATGACCAACGAAACTTCCTAAGCAAGCCTTTAGTGGTACTAAACGATGCGACGACAACTCAATGGTCAGATGTTCGTCTGGCTGCATGTATTTGCCTGCGCAGCCCGGCACTTGTCCTTCACCCGTTGTGCCGAAGAGCTGCATATCACCCCGGGCGCGGTCAGCCAGCAGATGCGCCAACTGGAAGAGCGCCTGGGCTACCGGCTGTTCCTGCGCCGGGCGCGCGGCGTGGAGCTGAGCGCCGAGGGGCAACGCCTGGCCCAGACGGTGGCCGAGGCCTACGGCAATATCGAGGCCGAACTGCTGCGGCTGGACGCGGGAGAAATCCGCGGCACGTTGCGTGTGCGTTCGATCCCGTCGTTCCTGGCCAAATGGCTCACGCCGCGCTTGCCGCGTTTTCAACAACGTTACCCGGACATCGAGTTGCGCCTGGTGGCTGAGGACAGTGCCCAGGCGCTGACGCCGGGCGACTTCGACCTGGCCATCGACCTGAACGATGGCAGTTACCCAGGCATGCTCTCGACGCCGCTGCTGGACGAGCAGATCTTCCCGGTGTGCTCACCTGCCCTGCTGCGCGGGCGCCCGCCGCTGCACGGCCCGGCTGACCTGGCGCACTACCCGCTGCTGCATGACATCACCGCCTGGCGTGGCAGTTCGGAATATGCCGAGTGGGAGTTCTACCTGGAAGGCATCGGCGCCGCCGGCCTGGATGTACGGCGCGGGCACACCTTCAACCGCAACCACCTGACCATCGAGGCGGCGATTGCCGGGATCGGCGTGGCGATTGCCCGGCGCACGCTGCTCAATGATGAACTGGAACGCGGGGCACTGATCGTGCCGTTTGGTGTACCGATCGCCAACCACAAGCGTTATGTGGTGCATTACCCGCCAGGCGGCTTGAACCAGCCGGGTGCGCGGGCAGTGCATGACTGGCTGGTGGAAGAAGCGCGGGGGTTCAGGGAGTTGCATCCGTTGAACAAGGACTAACTGGCGGTACACGGTCGATGCGGGCGGGCGTTGCTCAATAAGCCTGCTTACCCGTAAAGGCATTGAGCGTGCGCACCAGAATCACAAAGTCCAGCCACAACGACCAGTTGTTGATGTACTCGATGTCCGAGTCGACCCGCTGGATCATTTGCTCGATATCCTTGGTCTCCCCCCTGAACCCGCGCACCTGCGCCAAACCCGTCATGCCTGGCTTGATATTGTGGCGGGCAAAGTAGTCGACGATATCCTGCGAATACAGGGTGTCATGTTGCAAGGCGTGTGGCCGCGGCCCTACCAGGGACATTTCCCCGGTCAGTACATTGAACAATTGTGGCAGTTCATCAAGGCTTGTACGCCGGATGAAGGCACCGACCCGGGTCAACCGTGGGTCATTCTTCTGCGCCTGCTTGACCACCCCTTCTTCCGGTTGGTGAACATGCATGCTGCGAAACTTCCAGATACGGAACGATTCGCCTGTCCAGCCGGTACGTTCCTGGCGGAAGAACACCGGCCCGCGGCTATCGATCTTGATGGCCAGCGCAACAGCCAGCAGCACGGGTGATGCAAACAGCAAAATCAACGCGGCCAGCACCCGGTCCTCAAGGTTTTTCAAGAACAGGCTCATGCCCGTCAAGGGTGTCTCCGACAAGGTCAGCACCGGAATGCCGGCAATTTCCCGCACGCTGTGGTTGATCAGGCGCAACGAGAAGATATCCGGCACCCAGTTCACCGCAATGCACTTGTCGAGCAACTTGAAATACACGTCGTTGATGACCTCGGAGCCACCCAGTGGCGTCACCAGATACACCGTACGAATGCCGTGCTGGGCCACCAGTTCGTCGAGGTCGCCAATATGCCCCAGCACCGGCAGGCGCTGCTTGCCCTCGGCACTCTCCAGCCCCTGCCCGTCGCCTTTGTCGAGTAGCACGCACCCCAGCACCCGCTCGCCGAACCACGGGTTGTTGCTGATTTTCTGATACAGGAAGTTGGCCAGGTCACCGTTGCCGATGATCAGCGCATTGTCCAGGCGCGCATGCGCGCTAAAGCGCTTTTGTAGTTCGCGCACGGCAAAATGCAAGAATAACTGGGCAAAATAACCAATGACGAACAGTTGCACCACCAATAGCCGTGAATAGGTTTCGCTCTGTTTGGTCAGGAACGCCATGACGACCAGGAAGCAAAACGTTGCCGACCAGGCCTTGAACAGGCGGAACGCCTTGATCGAAAGCCCGACATTGGTGCGGTAGATCGCATAATGATCATAAATGACTGCCAGTGCGCCAATCAGCAACAGCAGCATGATCACGTAATCGGATGTGATATAGCCGAACTGGTCGTAGATCAGGTACCAGGCAATACCGGTGACGGCAATACCATCGAGGCCGGCCTGGATGGCGTTACTGACACTGCTTCTTCTCTGGAGTAAGGAACGACTGCTTCTGGGTTCGAAAACCATTTCAGACCTCATCAAAATGAGCGTAGCAAGTGCCTTCCATCAAACAGCAAGTCTTGAAAACAGACTTATGCAAAGCCAGTGCAGCAGGTTCGTGGAGCCTTCAAGCCATTGATATCACTGTAGCAGCCACCCGCTAGTGGCGTATCCGGAATCACGGCTTGTGCGAATTTTGACCGATTCACAGGGCCCGCCTGGCCGAAACCGCCGCCCTCCGGTACAACAGGGTGCGCAACAGGAATAGCGGATTGCCCACCACATAACGCATGAACAGGCGCTTGGGCTCGCGCAGCAGCCGGTACAACCACTCGCCCCCCAAACGCCGCAGCCATTCGGGGGCACGGCTGACCTTGCCGCCGAGAAAATCCAGGATCGCCCCACCGCACACGATCAGGCATGGCCCACCAGTGGCTGCCAACTCCGCTGCCACCGCCTCCTGCTTGGGCATGCCCATGCCCAGCACGATCAGCTCGGGCTGCTGCTTGCGGGCCAACTGCAGATAGGTTTCAACGCTGGCAAAGCCATCGTGAACCGACACTGGCACGATGCCAAACTCGGCTTTACAGCGCTGCGCAGCCTGGTCCAGGTAGGGTTGCCGGGTGCCCCAGAAGGCGACCTTGCGCCCTCGGTAAGCAGCCATGAGCCTGGGAATGAAGTCAGTGCCATTCATGTTGAGCCCGGGCTCCAGGCCCAGGCCGCGATACAGGATCGCCATGCCGGCGCCATCGCGCAGCAGCACATCTGCGGCCGACAGTGCCTGGCTGTAGCCACCATCGCGCACCACCAGGTTCATCGCATGGGCGTTGACGAAACCCAGCACGGTGCCCGTGTCCGGCGTGGCCAGGCGGTCGAGCAGATGCTGCACGGCGGCGTCATCAGCGATCACGTCCAGTTGGTCGATCACTCGCTTCCAGCGATTCTGCCACTGAGCCATCAGTCGTCATCCCGTTTTGAACGCACCCATTCAACCTGGCGCTTGATCAGGAAGCTCAGGTACAAGGGAATTTTCCTGGCCGCGTAGAACGGCGCGTACAACAACACCGAAAACGGTATCACTTCACGACAGAAGCGCGCCCAGGCCAACACCACGGCAAAGGCCAGCAAGGCCAAACCGGACAAGGCGAGCCACGCGGGCAGCGCCAGGCCGCACAGCAGGTACGCCAGCCAGGTCACCAGGTTAAGCCCGAGCAAGGCCAGTACCAGCAACGCCAGGGGCGGTACCAGCAGGTCCAGGGTCAAGGCCGCCAGGCTAGCGTTACGCTGGGTGATTGCAGCCTTCGCCCGTTTGGGTGCGTCGGCGAGCATCAAGCCCAGATGGCCATGCTCCCAGCGGGTGCGTTGGCTGTTGAGGCCTTGCTGACTGAGCGGGAACTGGCTCGTGACCAGTGCCTCGGGGCAGAAAGCCGGGGGCTTACCCTGCTGGCAAAGGTCCAGGCCCAGCTTCACATCCTCGACCAGATGACCATTGGCCAGGTTGATCAGGCTCAGATCGTGCCAGCCGAACGCCATGCCCGCGCCCATCAACTGGCATGGCAGGCCCAGGCGCGCCCAGCCGCGTGGCCGCACCAGGTTCTTGACCCGCCAGGCAAACTCGGCAACCTGCACTCTCAACCCGGCACCTGCCGGTGCACGCATCAGGTACAGCGACTGTACCGGGCGCCCAAGTTCGAGGCAGCGGCGCGCCAGGCAGTCGATCGCCCCCTCGCCCACCTGACAGTCGGCATCCACCACGATGACCACCTCGGGCGGCCGCTGAGCCAGGTGGCGCACGCCGAAATCCAATGCGTAACCTTTGCCGCGCAAGCGCGTATCGCGGCGCTCTACCACTTCGGCGCCGGACGCGCGTGCCAACCGGGCCGTGTCATCCGAACAGTTGTCTGCCACGACCAGCAAGCGGTCGCCGTCCAGCAGCTGCGGCGTAACGCTGGCCAGCATCGCACGAATGACCAACGCCTCATCGTGGGCGGGCACCAACACCGCCACTCGCGGGCGCTCGCCAATGCCCTCGGGCCTCGACCGCGCCGGCAGGCAAGCCAGCAACACTTGCAACACCAGCACCGACACCGGTACCAGGACGATGATCGCCAACAGGCCCAGTAACCAACCCAATACACTTATCATGCGTATGCCTTGAAATAGCCGGCCAGCCTGGCCGCCTCGGTGTCGATGTCATGCCGTTGCACTACACGCTGGTAGGCCACCTCGCCCATGCGCTGCAGTACCTCGGCCGGTTGCGCCAGGCAGTCGGCCATGGCTGTTGCCAGCTCGTCCACGGCACCGGCAGGGAACAACCAGCCGTTTTCGCCAGGCCGTACCAGCTCGGGGATACCCGCTACATAGGTGGTCAGCACGGGCCGGCGCAAGGCCATGGCCTCCATGATGACCACGGGCAAGCCCTCGGCGAAGCTGGGTAGCACCAGCGCACGGGCGGCCAGGATTTCCTCGCGTACCTGCGCACTGCTGATCCAACCGGTGATACGCACTTGCTGCTGCAAGCCGTGCCGGGCAATCAAGGCCTCGATCTGCTTGCGCATTTCACCGTCACCCGCCAGCACCAGCTCGAAGGCGATCGACTGGGCAGCGAGACAGCGCGCCGCTTCCAGCAACAGCAGCTGGCCCTTCTGTTCGCACAGGCGCCCGACACACACCAGCCTTGGTGCCGGCGGCACATTGACCGGCGCCACCTCATGAAAGCCACGCTCCAGGCCGCAATGCACCACCTTCACCTTGCCCCACTGCTCGTGCGCCACCCAACGGTACAGCTGGCTGCGCCCGTACGAGCTCACCGCCGCGACAAAGGCGGCGCGCCGTACTTTCTCACCCAAGTGCAGGAACTGTGGTTTGTCGAATTCTTCAGGGCCGTGCACGGTAAAGCTGTATGCCGGCCCGCCCAGGGCGTTGGCCAGCATGACCACTTCAGTAGAGTTGGTGCCGAAATGCGCGTGCACATGTGTCGCCTCCCCTGCCTGCAACCACTGCAGCACCTGGCAGGCCTCGGCCAGGTAGACCAGGTGGTAGGGCCAGGCACGGTCGGCCCGCAAGCCGAGGCGCATGGCCAGCCACAGCGCCTGGAAAAACCGCCGCGGCTGCGTACGCAGTACCTGCCACGTCGGTGCCAACAACCCCTTGAGCCCACCTTGCAATACGTAGCGGGTCTTGCCCCGTTCGGTTGTGTCCTCGGCATCCTGCACTTCGGCGTCCCACCCACGCAGGGCTATACGTTGCACCTCGACCCCTTGGCGCTCCAGCGCCAGAATTTCGCGACGGATGAAACTGTGACTGACTTTCGGGTACTGATTGATGAAGTAAGCAATGCGCATACGAATCCAGATCCAAACCCGCTTGATGACCAACCTTCCCTGGCAACCTTCACTTCAGGCTGTCGACTACGGGCGGTCCGTCTACTGCCGATGCACTCACAGCAAATGCATCCCCCTGTTTTCCTTGTAGTCCAAGGTTGTGATTGCTGCTTGGCAATGCTGCCTGCAAACGGGTGAAAACATCGTCGAGCAATGCCTGGCGGCGGCGGTACATCGCCCGTTTCTTGGCCGGGATGTCAGTTTCCGCCCGTTGCGCCGGCGCTAATGGCAGGCTGAAAAAATCCTCACGGTCAGACGCTGTGGCACCGTGTTCTTGCCAGATCACGTCGTAGTTGGCCGCCAGGTCCTGGCCCTTGTCGCTGCCAAAATAGGGATGGCGATGGTGCCGGCAGGCGTCGCTGACGGCATACAGCTGCGTCACACCCAGGGTCCTGCCCAGGCATTTCAACGCTTCGAGCAACAGGCTGCGTGGCCGCAGCCCTTCGAAGTCCTTGGTCAGGTCACGGTAGATGGCCAGCGAGGTTTCGCTGTCGACGCCTTTGTGGATGCCCTGCACCGCACCGATGAACAGACTTGTCTCACCCTGGCTGCGGCCCAGGGTGAAGGCCAGGGATGCCACACGCAGGTCGGCCTGGAACAAGTTAAGCACCAGTTCGCCTTCGCGCTTGAACCAGATTGGCCGGTCCAGTACCAGGCAGCAGCCCGGCGAATGGCTGGACAGGTCACACAGCCTCAGGTTTTCGTCGCGGCCCAGCAACAGCAACGCCGGGAATTGCCCCGCCACCCGTTCAAAGTGTGAAGCCACCACATCCAGACGCTGTGGCGCCTCCCAGCATCGGCTGATGTAAGGCCATTGCACGACACCGATACAATCCACACCCAGACGCTGCAGACCATGGGGGCCCAGCGCCGCCGTCATGCGCTGCATGAACCCGTTCAGCTCAGGCCACTGCCTGGCGATCTGCCGCGCCAACTTGTACTTGTTGTGCAACGCCCGCAACGAGTATCCCGGTTGCAAGATAAACACACTTTTCACGAGGGTGCCGAGCTTCATGGGTTTCTCTCACTTGTACTCGATCAAAGCCGATTTGCCAGCCGCAAGACGGTGGCGCAGGAACTTCAGCTGGCCGAGCATTTCCGGAAATTTGCCCAACACCAGGAACACAGCCTGCAGCCAGTTCTCGCGCGTCGACTTGCCGCCGCGGCGGGCCAGACGCACGGCCTGCAGTGGGTAGATCAACAGCAAGAGCAGGCCCCAGCCGCCCAGCAGCAGGCAGGCCAGCGCGATCACCAAAGGTATGCCCAGGCCCCACAACCAGGCCCGACGTGACTCGCGCAGCCAGTGCCGCTCGGGTGGCTGGCCATGCAAGTAGGCGCCCTCGGCATAGGCATGCCCAGCGCGCAGGCTACGCCGCCACCACTGGCTGAAACGGGTCATGTCGGCATCGTGCAGCGTCATCTCGGCAGCCAGTCGCCAGACTTTCCAGCCGTTGGCCCGCAAACGCACGCACAGTTCCGGCTCTTCTCCGGCGATCAGGTCAGGACGGAAGCCACCCACGGCAGCAAAGGCGTCTGCCCGCATCAGCGCATCGCCGCCACAGGCCTTGGCCTCACCGACCGGGGTATCCCATTCCAGGTCGCACAGCAAGTTGTACACCGAGCGCTGCGGGAAGCGCTCACGCCGGCGACCACACACCACTGCCACTGTGGGGTGCTGCTCAAGAAAAGCCTGCGCAGTGGGCAGCCAGGTGGCATTCACCTCGCAGTCGCCATCGACGAACTGTACCAGTTGCATCGATGGCAACAGGCGCTGCAAGGCGGCAAAACCTTCATTGCGGGCGCGTGCGGCAGTGAACGGGATACTCATGTCCAGCGCCAGCACTGCCACGCCAAGGTTGGCGGCCAATTGCAGCGAACCATCGGTGGACCCCGAGTCGACGTACATGACCTTGTCCGCCCCCTGCGCCAGCGAAACAAGGCAGCGCTCGAGACGCTGGCCCTCATTGCGGCCGATCACCACCACGCCGATCACCGTTGCCATAGGCCTCACTCGACCGATGCCGTGGCGGCCGGTTGCCGGGCCTTGATGATGGCCGGCACCCCCACTGCCAGTGAATTGTCAGGCACATCTACCAGCACGACGGCATTGGCGCCGATGATGACGTTGTTGCCGATGCGAATACTGCCCAGCACCTTGGCCCCGGTACCAATGTCGACGTTATTGCCGAACACCGGGGCAATCGGCTCGTCGACATTCTTCAGGCCCACCACCACGCCGTTGCGGATACGGCAGTCATCGCCGAAGCGGGCATAGCCGCTGACAACGATGCCGCCAAAATGATCGATGACGAAGTTGCGCCCGATCACCACCTCGCAAGGCAGTTCGATACCGGTGATGATCTGGACGAACTTGAACAGCACCTTGTAGATGAGCGAGCACAGTTTGCGCAGCAGTGCCGGGCGCAGCGTATAACGCCAGCGGCCAAAGCGGTACACCAGCAATACCCAGAAGCCCTGGGCGCCCCAGTCCCCGCCATGGGCACGCAGGTCGGCGCGAATATTCTCGAACATGGCTCCACCTACCTTGTCGGTTGGCTGGCGTACCGGGTCTTGAACAGCAATGACCAGGTTGCCCGGCAATGACGCCAGCAGGCTTGGATGGCGCCCCAGCCGCGTCGTTTCAACAGCGCCTTGAGTGCCAGCACCAGGTCGCCCAGCGTGACCAGCAGCATGTGCAGGGCCAGCCCCGCCACCCCATGATGCTTGCGGAAGTACAGCAGCTCGCTTTCGATCTGGTAGGACGAGATCTGCCGGCTGGCGGCCTCCAGCTCCGCCACCGACTTGGAACTTTCGCCACCGATGTGCACCACCGTGGTATGCGGGTAGTACACCACTTTCCAGCCCGCCTCCTTCACCCGCTTGCAGTGGTCCACCTCTTCGTAATAAAGGAAGTAGCGCGGGTCGAACAACCCCACCTTGTCGAGCACTTCGCGGCGCACCAGGTAGAAGCAGCCGGGCAACCAGTCACATTCGCGCACCGAAGCGTGGTCCCAGTTCATGTCGTCGACCATCTTCAGCCCTGGGAAGAACCGCCCCAGCCCGGTGCGCCCGACGAACACATTGAGCGGCGTGGGGAAGTAGCGACAACTGGGCTGCAGGTCGCCATCGCGCCCCTCCAGGCGCACCCCCAGTACGCCGCACTCCGGGTGGGCGTCCATGTAGTCGAGCGTTTTCTGCAGTGAGTCGGTGGCAACGAAGGCATCGGTATTGAGCAGCAAGGCATACTTGCCCTTGAGGTGCGCCAACAACTGGTTGTTGGCCCGGCCGAAACCCACGTTCTGCTTGTTGCTCAGCAGCAGTGCCTCGGGGCACACCTGGGCCATGCGCTGCACCGAATCATCGCGCGAGGCATTGTCCACCACCAGGTAACTGGCCAGCCGCTCGCTGTCGGCCCGGCGCAGCGCATCGAACATCGGCTGCAGCAGTCCAGCGGTATTGAAGTTGACCACCATGACATCCACAGGTTTGCTAGCCATTTCAGCTGTCCCCGAAGAAATACTGACGTCTTTGCGCCATCAGCAGCGGTTCCACTTCCGGGTCGTAGGCACCGTTGCGCTCCTTCACCAGATCGATCCATGGGTAGGCTTCGCAACGTGCCTCGACCCGTTGGATCAGCTGCTCGGTGGTACAGATGAACACAGCCGGGTTACCACCATAGACAGTGCCTGGCGGCACGTCCTTGGTCACCACCGCCCCTGCGGCCACGATGGATTCAGGCCCGATGGTCACGCGAGGCATCACGATCGCACCATGGCCGATGAAGCAGTTGTCCTTGATGTCGATGAAGCCGACCGAATCCAGGTGCTTGCCAAAGCGATGCTCGATCAGCAATACCACCCCGTCGTGACCGATCAACGTGCAGTCGGACAAGCCCACGCTGTTACCGATACGTACCAGCGACGGGTCGAGAAACTTGCAGCCTGTATTGACGTAGAAATTGCTGCCGACCGAATGAAAGTTGCCCCATCGGGCCAGATAGGCCCCCCATTCAAGACCAGAGGGGTTGCAGAACCTCCTGTAGAATTTGCCACCTCGCCCGGTTGCATGGGCGTAATGCGCCACTGCCTTGCGTATCCATCCCTTCATACTGCCTGGCCTCGCGATCTGAACAATCTGGAGTGTCCTGAGGCGTTCCGGTCTCGTTCTTCTAGGTGCTGACCGCATCGCTCTCACCCGTGTACAACCTGCATCACGCTGCGGCGCTGCCGGCCGCTTTCATCTTGTTATCGAGGTGATCGGCCAGCCGCAAGGCAAATTGCAACAGCGGCATGGTCGGGTTGGAGGCGCCGCCCTTGGCAAAAATGCTGCTGCCGGCGACATACAGGTTTTCGGTACCGAACACCTTGCAGTTGGCATCGACCACACCGAACTGCGGCGAGGCGGCCATACGCGTGGTGCCCATGTGATGGGCATGGGGTGCCATTCTCAGCGGTATCGAGGTGTCGTAGACGAAATCGTTGAGCTTGACGAAACCCAGGTCCATGTCGGCGAACTGCTTGGCCAGTTCGCTGCCAATGCACTTGATGGTGTGCCGGTCTTCGGCGCTAAGCACCCAATTGACATTGACCTTGGCCACGCCCAGCGCATCCTTCTCGTCCAGCAGCGAGATGCGGCTGTGCAGGTTGGGGAACTGCTCGATCATGGTGCCGATCACGCCGTCACCGGGGCAGCTGAACTTGGCGACGAAGGCGACCTTGCTGGCAAACCCCATGTCGCAGGCCAGGCTCTCGAGAAAATACTTGACCTCGGCAGTGCGGCCATAGGTTCGCACATCAGCCAGCAAGGAGGCGGTGACATTGCCTTTACCGGCCTTGTACTCGTCGACGAAAGCATCGGTGGTGTAGTACTGGCGCGGTTCCGGGCTCTGCCCGGACTTGAGGATGAAAGTGCCCATTTCGATGTTCAGGTGTTCCATGAAACACCCGCCGACCAGCCCTTCCTTGCTCACCATGCCTGCGGCCACCAGGGTCTCGCTGTTCAACAGTTGCCGAGCATTCTCGATGGCGCCTGCGGCCAGAATGAAGTTGCTTGCCACCAGGCGTTGACGATTGCGCTCATAGTCGGACAAAACCACCGCAGCCAAGTGGCCGGAAGCCTTGTCGAACTCCAGGTCAACGCAATTACAGTGGATGAATACGTCCAGACCTGGGGTCTGTTCCAGTGCTGTAGCGTACTTTTGCGCAAAACGGGTCGGTGTGCTGAGCAGAAAGCAGTCCGCCTCGAAGTCACCGCCATCGAGGCCGGTATTCATCGCGCGAAATTCCGCGCCAGGCACCAGGTCGACAATCTCCATCGCTGCCGGCAGAAAGCCTTCGATCTCCGAGTAGGGAATTGGCCAACCCGGCAAGTCGCCTGGCGGGGCAACGGCAAAATCCGAAGGCGTGAATGGCCTGCACCGGCCAGCCCAGTGATTGGAGGTGCCCCCCAGGTAACGCAGGCGGGATTCCTCGGCATACAGCTCCAGGCCGGTGGATGAGCACGCGTACAAGTCTTGCGAGTACGCCGCATATTCGCGGCCCCCGCCTTCGGCGATCATTACGCTCCAGCCGGCGGCTGCCAGGCGCAAGCCCAGGGTTATACCCGCCGGGCCGGCCCCGATGATGCCGAAATCGTAGTGGTCGCGCAGCGCCTTCTGCTGCTGAAAGTCCTTGATCATGCTGACGCGTTCCGGAAGTAACGGGACGGTAATACCCAGCCGTTGATTACCACGAACCCGGGCTTTTCGACGGTCTTGCCAGCAACGGCCGCCGAGGCGCCGAACACTGCGCCCCCCACGCCGAGCAAGACACAGCTCTGGAGGAAGCCTCTACGACCCAACTGCGCAGTACAAAAAGTGAGCTTCCCCATGATCCCGTGACCTGTAGCCATGAAAGTTACACCCGGCAAACTGCGCTACAGCCAGTTGAAAAAGGCCGTCAGCAGTGCCCCGCACAGCGCCCCGACCAGCAACATCGGCAGTACCACCAGCTCACGTTTGAGGCTGAAGATATCCAGTTTGCAGTTCACGTACACAACCAGCACCAGCGTTGGCACAGCATGCAGGGCAACCCCCCAGATAGCCCACTCCACCCCGCCAATCGCCAGCAGCAGCGGCAACAGTCCCCACAACGAGACCAGGCGGATGATGTTGTCCATGGCCTGGTACTTGGTCAGGCCCAAGGCAATCCACACCTGATGAGCCAAGGTATAGCGCAATACGATGAACGATAGCGAAAGAATCGCCAGCATCGGCCCTGCTTCGCGGTAGCGATCGTCATACATCCAGCCAATCAGCAATGGGCTGGCGGTCAGGAACCCGCCACAAATGAACAGCACCAGCAGGTCGACCAGCAGCCGAAAGCGGAAATACAGCGCTTTCAGGCGCTGCTTGTCGTCGGCCCGGGCCGCTTCGCTGAAAGCAGGCAGCGCCACCGCGCCGACAATTTTCATGAGCGCGGTCTGCACCGCACCCAGGATCAGCACGGCGATCGAATACACACCCAGCTGCGCCGCCGACATGCTGGCACCAAACCACATACGGTCGCCGTACATCGCCAGCACGCCGACCATCGACGACAACAGGATCCAGCGGCCAAACACGATCAGTTCGGTCAGCGCCGAACGGTCCCAGCGCAGGTGGTTGGTGGGCCCCTCCAGGGCGGTATGCCCCAGCACGGTCCAGACCACCGCCGAAACCAGGCCTGATAACACCAGCGCCCAGATCGAATGGGTCAGCAAGCCCAGTACCAGCATGACCACCAGGCCGGCCACCTGCGAGCCAAGGTCGACCAGCACCACGCGCTTTTGTTGGAAAGTTCGTACCGCCACATCTATCTTGGTGGACTGGAAACCCCAGATGGCCGCCGACAAGCCGGTTACTGCCAGCACCATCGGCAGTACGGGAGCGGCATAGGTGGAGTCGGCCGGCCACAGCTCGGCCAGTTGCGCCAACCAAGCCCCCAGGGCCAGCAGCAGGGTAAGGGCAAACAGCAGGAAACCGCGGATGATCTGCACGGTCCAGGCGGTATTGAGAAAATCCGGATCGTCACCACGGTGGCTCTGGATGATGTTCTGGCGCAGGCCGACATCGGAAAGCAAATGCAGCAGTATCGAAACAGTGGTGGCAATGACCATCACCCCGAACATTTCCGGCAGCAGCAAGCGGGCCATGATCAGATTGCCGCCCAGGCGCATCACCTGTGAAGCCACCTGCGAGACCAGGTTCCACGACCCGGCTCTCAGGGCCCGCTTGCGCAGGCTCGCGGCGGCTGACACATCAATCGACGGCATGACTTCAATCTCTGACTGATTGGCTAAAAGTCACTATAGTTTCAATTAGCCATGATGCTAGCCGTTGCCCACCAAGGGAAAGGTGTACATAGCCAATGCCTGAACATTTTCGTGCGTTGATCGTCATCCTGTTTTTGGCGAGCGTGGTCTTCCTGATGGCGCGGCGGCCTGCCACCGACCTGATTCCGCTCAGCGACTACAAGCGCCGGCGCAATCTGTGGTTCCTGCTGACGCTGCTGGCTTTTTTCTCGCACAGCTTCTGGCTGTACCTGGGTGTGGGCGCGGTCGTCCTTTGGCTAGCCGGGCGCCGCGAGCACAACCCCTTGGCGCTGTTCTACATGCTGCTGTTCCTGATACCGCCAGCCTCGGTACAGGTGCCCGGGTTTGGCGTGGTCAACTATCTGGTCGACCTGAACCATATTCGCCTGTTGACCCTCTGCGTGCTGCTGCCGGCCGCGCTGCACCTGCGCCGGCAAAGTGACACCCAGCGCTTTGGCCGCACCTGGGCCGATAAATTGCTGGCGGCCGGCCTGCTGCTGATGAGCGTGCTCTATTTGCGCGAAACCACCCTTACCGACACGCTGCGCCAGGCGCTGTACCTGTATGTCGACGTACTCCTGCCGTATTACGTGGCCAGCCGTGGCCTGCGCCAGATCAGCGACTTCAAGGACACCCTGCTGGCCTTCGTGCTCGCCTCTTTCGTCATGGCACTGATCGCCGTGGCCGAGTATGTGCGCCACTGGCTGCTGTACAGCGCCCTGGTCGACGCCATGGGCGTACCCTGGAGCATGTCCGGCTACCTCAGCCGTGGCGGTGCGTTGCGGGCGAGCGTCACCACCGGCCAGGCGATTGTATTGGGTTACGTGATGAGCGTGGCCATCGGCCTGTTCCTGTTCGTGCAGGGCTATGTGCAACGCCCACTGCACAGGGCCATGGGTGCCCTGCTGTTGGCCGCCGGGCTGTTCGCGCCATTGTCACGCGGCCCGTGGGTCGGCACCTTGGTCATCGTGGTGGTGTTCATCGCCTTGGGCAAAGGTGCCTTCAAGCGCCTGGCGCTACTAGGTGCGGCTGGCATGCTGGCGTTGCCCTTGCTGACCGTGGTGCCCGGTGGCGACAAGGTGCTGGACCTGCTGCCGTTCATCGGCAACCTCGAGAAAGAGAACATCACCTACCGCGAGCGGTTGATGGACAACTCCTGGATCGTCATCCAGCGCAATCCGTTGTTCGGCTCCTTCGACTTCCGCAACACACCCGAAATGCAGGCGATGATCCAGGGCGATGGCATCATCGACATTGTCAACACCTACATCAACCTCGCGCTGCGGGTCGGCCTGATCGGGCTAGGCCTGTTCGTGGCGTTCTTTGCCGTGGTGCTGCTGGGTATCCGTAGAGCCATGCTCAGCTTCGCCGACAAGGACGACGAGCGACGACAGCTCGGCCGGGTGTTGCTGGCAACGCTGATCGGCATTCTGGTCATCATCTTCACGGTCAGCAGCATCACCTTCATCCCGGTGGTGTACTGGTCTATTGCTGGCCTGGGCGTGGCCTACATCCAGATTGTTCGCCGGCTGCACAACAGCCAGGTCATGGAACTGGCAGAACCCGACCTACAACTCAGGTAAAGTGCATGAACAGGCTGTCCCTGCGTCATTATGTGCGCCTTTCGGCCATTGCCGGCCTGGCCCTGCTGCCGCTGGCCAGCTGGGCTTCAGACTGGCAGGTCAGTGTCGATGAGCAAAATGGCTTGCCTATCGTGACACACGGCGGTGGCCCGGTCATGAAGGCCAAATTCGATTTCTGGGCTGCCAACTGGAGCTGGACCGGTTTCCATACCGACTTCAAGGTCAATGGCCCTTACCACTACACGCTGCAGGGCAAGAACAAGGAACTGGACTTCGACCTGCAGGCTGACATCCGTAAGGAACAAGCGCAAACCCTGAGCTGGGCCTTCGACCTCGACGCCCACAGCCGCCAGAGCGGTGTCATGGGAGGCGGCATGGTGTTCCAGTTCGACCCGGCGCAAATCGCCGGCGACATGGGAGCCCCGCAGTTGCTGCCCGACAACCGCGGCTGGACGTGGGGCAAGGCCGACCAGGGGCGACGCATCGAAATGCGTTTCGACCCGCCACTGGCCAAGGTCTATTTCGAGCGCGGCAACCCGTCCGAGCTGCGCGCATTCCTCTACAAGGACCCGATCAGCGCCGGCCGCCAACAGCTCAAGGCCGTGCTCAACGTGACCGGCGACATCGAACTCGGCCCTACCCCCAGCGAGCGCTTCGGCCTGGCAGACCCTGCCAACTGGCCTGATGACCAGCTGGACTGGCGCACCTCGCCGGTGGACCTGTCGTTCCTCAACGCAGCAGAAAAACCCGCCGGCAAGCGTGGCTTCGTCAAGGCGGTTGGCGACCAGTTGATGTTCGCCGACAACACCCCGGTACGCTTCTGGGGCACCAACCTGTCGGCCTACTCGCTGTTCAAAAGCCCCGACGACGAAATACGTCAACAGGCCAAACGCCTTTCGGCACTGGGCTTCAACCTGGTGCGTCTGCATCACCACGACTCGCCCTGGGTCAGCCCCAACGTATTTGGCGACGGCACCTTGGTGCGCGATACCCAGCAGCTCAGCGCCGAATCGCTGCGCAAGCTCGACCTGTGGATCAAGTCACTCAAGGACGAAGGCATCTACATCTGGCTGGACATGCATGTGCAGCGTGGGTTTACCGCCAACGACAATATTGAAGACATCAGGGAGCTGCCTGAAAAGGACGGCCGCGTCGACCTGAAGGGTTACGCCTACGTGAACGACAGCATGCGGCAAGCGATGAAACGCTTCGCCGAGCAGTACCTGACCCATGTGAACGAATACACGGGCCTGGCCTACAAGGACGACCCGGCCATCGCCGCCGTGCTGATCACCAACGAGAATGACCTGACCCAGCATTACGGCAACGCCCTGATGCCGAACAAGGATGTACCGCGCCACAGCGCGCGCTACATGACGGCGGCCAAGGCCTTTGCCAAACAGTTTGACCTGCCCGCCGACCTGACCTGGCGGGCCTGGGAGCATGGGCCGTCGAAGCTGTTGCTCAACGAACTGGAACAACGCTTCAATGCCGACATGATCGCCCACTTGCGCAGCGTGGGCGTGAAAGTCCCCATTGCTACCACCAGCACCTGGGGCGGCAATGGGCTTAGCGCACTGCCGGCACTGAGCGTTGGCGATGTCATCGACGCCCACAGCTACGGCGACACAGGCCAACTGGAGAAGAACCCACTGACCAGCGACGGCATGATCGACTGGATTGCTGCCGCCCAGGTCGTCGGCAAACCGCTGACCGTTACCGAGTGGAACGCCGAGCCCTTCCCACTGCCTGACCGCCATTCGCTGCCGATTTACATCGCCGGCACCGCCAGCCACCAAGGCTGGGACGCCATGCTGCAATACGCCTACAGCCAACAGGCGTTCAACCCGGGTTGGCGCACGGCGGACAACTGGCACGCGTACAACGACCCAGCGATGATCGCCACCCTGCCCGCCGCTGCCCTGCTCTATCGCCGTGCGGACGTAAAACCAGCCACCACTCGCTACGTGTTCGCACCGACACCTGCCACCCTGTACAACCAGGAGATCACCCCGCGTAACTCACCGCTGCTGCGCACGGCCATGGAAAAGGGCCAGTTGCAGATCGCCCTGCCACACACGCCGGAATTGCCTTGGCTGAAACCCGCACCCATCCCGGCAGACGCGCAGGTGCTGCACGACCCGGGGCAAGCGCTGCTGGCCGCCGATGCCACCGAGTCGGTGACCGACACTGGCGAACTCAGGCGCAACTGGCAACAAGGCATCTACACCATCGACACGCCATTGACCCAGGCCGCCAGCGGCTGGCTGGGCGGCCGCCCGATCAACCTGGGTTCCATTCAGATACATACGAAAACGCCTTACGCCAGCGTGGTGGTCCAGAGCCTGGACGGCAAGCCACTGGGTCAGTCGCGCGAGCTTCTGCTGTCTCTGGGCACCCGTGCGATGCCCAAGGCCGATGACAAGACGCCGTTCAATGTGGAGCCCCTTGAAGGCAGCCTGAACATCAAGGCACCCGCCGGCCTGAAACTGTTCGCCCGCGATGCACAGGTGCAGTTGAAACCGCTGCCGGTGGCCTACAAGGAGGGGCAATACACCATTACCTTCGACGGCACCTACATGTCCAACTGGCTATTCTTGAAATAGAGCATAGGGCCATCTACGCTCAGGTCACCTGTAGATGATCATCCCACCTGCACGTGTCAGGGAGTGTTCACTGCGTCTGTAAACAGCAGATTCCAGGAGGTGGGGATGAAATATCTGGTTGTGGGTGGTGCGGGCTACATTGGTTCGCACATGGTCAAGCACCTGCTCGCCGCCGGCCATGAAGTGCTGGTCGCGGACCTGGTCTCACCTGGCCCCGGTATCCAGTGGGCCAGGCTCGACATCGCCGACGAAGCCGCACTGGACGTGCTGTTTGGCGTGTGCCGCTTCGATGCTGTGTTTCACTTCGCCTCGTTCATTCAAGTGGGCGAGTCGGTCAGCGCGCCCGGCAAGTACTACCAGAACAACGTCGCAGCCACCCTTGCCCTGCTGCAGGCCATGGTCAATGCCGGCATCAGGCACCTGGTGTTTTCTTCGAGCGCCGCCGTTTACGGCAACCCGCAGTACGTGCCGATCGATGAAGCGCACACCAAGGTGCCGATCAACCCGTACGGATTGAGCAAATGGATGGTCGAGCAGATTCTTGAGGACTTCGACCGGGCCTATGGTTTGAAGTCGGTATGCCTACGCTATTTCAATGCAGCGGGCGCTGACCCGGAAGGTCAGCTCGGGGAACGTCACGACCCGGAAACCCATCTGATCCCCTTGATCCTGCAGGCTGCATCTGGCCGGCGCGAGGCGGTGACAGTGTTCGGTCGTGACTACGACACACCGGATGGCACCTGCATTCGCGACTACGTGCATGTTGCAGACCTGGCGGCGGCCCATGCACTGGCGGTGGATTATTTACGGGCCGGTGGCGAGCGTGCCGCGTTCAACCTGGGCAATGGCCTGGGCTTTTCGGTGCAGGAGGTGATCGATACGGCCCGGGCAGTGACCGGGCGGCAGATCAATGCCCTTGACGCACCGCGCCGCGTCGGCGACCCGCCACGGCTGGTGGCGGATGCGAGCAAAGCCATGCACGTGCTGGGCTGGCGCCCGGCGTTCGCTTCGCTGGAGGAGATTGTGCGGCATGCGTGGCAGTGGGAGTTGCAGTATCCCTGGGAGCGCTGAGTGGGCTCGTTCCCTGTAGGCGCAGCACAAGGCCGCACCTACAGGCGGACGGCCAGAAGGCTCAGTAATAGGTACGCGGCTGTTCGTCAGCCTTGTTCAACACTGTCCCGATCAGGTTCACCGTGGCCAGGTGATGCAGGCAATCCTCGATTTCCTTCTTGTTGTTCATCCCGTTGGCCACCACCAGCAACACACAGTCGAACTTGGGCATGACGGTGATCGCATCGTCCGAGCTGAGCAGCGGTGGCAAATCGAAAATGCAGATGCGCGACTCGTAGCGGTTGCGCAACTCGCCAATCAGGTTGTTTACCTTGGGCGAGGACAGCATCTCGGTCGACAGGGGCACGGGTACCCGCGTCGGCAGCACCACAAAGCGCGGCAAGGTGGGGTTGACCAGGCAGTCCTGCAACTCGGCCTTGTCCGCCAGAAGCTCGTTCAGTGCCTGCTCCATGGGCAGGCCCAGGTAGCTGCCGACCTTGGGCCGGCGCAGGTCGAAGTCCACCAGTAACGCGGTCTTGGTGGTGTGGTGGGCAATGCTCATGGCCAGGTTGATCGCCAACATTGTCTTGCCCGCTTCCGGCGTTGGCGAGGTGATGGCCAAGGTACGCCAGCCGTTCTCGTCCATGGCCCTGAGCACCTGCGTACGCAACAGGTCGATCGGCCCGTTCATGTTGGAGTTCTTGTTGTACGCGACGATGCGGTTACGCTCCAGGTGGTCTGGACGCAGTGGTACCACTTTGGTGTTCACGTAATCGAACTGCCCCGGCACTTCTGCCAGCGCCGTACCGGGGGCGGGAGACAGTGCCTGGGGGGTACCCGGGGTAACCTGATGAATATTGTTGCCAACAGCCGGCTTGATCCTGTCCATCACTGCTTTCCCTATACAAACCGAGACATGACTTTGTACAACAGCACATCCAGTGGCATGTAGAACACGTGCACCAGCCCTATCATGATAGCTGCCAGCGCCAGTGCCGCCAGGATCAGGCGATTGCGCCAGCGCCTGCGTCGGGCCACGTCGGCCCGGGTATCGATATAGGGCAGTGCCATCAGCACCCGTTTGCCCAGCAGGCTTTCCAGGGCACCAACGCCGCGCACACGCTGATTGAGCATCTCCAGCAGCATCACCAGCGCACCGCCACCGGCCGGTGCCAACACCAGGCCCAGCGCAGCGATCTTCTTGCGGTTAGGCTTGATCGGCTTCTCAGGCAACAGGGGGGGCTCGAGCAGTACGAAGCGTTCAGCCTTGTTTTCCTGCTCGAGGCTTTCGGTAATCTTTGCGCCCATTTCCTTGGCACGAATCTCTTCGTATTTCTTCCGTGCGTTGTCGTGGTCACGCATCAAAGTCACCAGGCCGCGCTCGACCTGCGGTGCCTCGAGGATCTCCGCTTCGTAGCCTTCCATTTTCCGGGTCAGCTCGCGCTTTTGCTCTGCCAGCGAGGCAATACGTACCTGGGCGGCGCTCATTTTGGCGCGGACACGGGCCACGTCGAGGCTGACCGTAGAAGCTGCAGCAGTGCGGCCACCGCTGGCTTCGAGCGCCTGGATCTTGCGTTTGACCGCCACCACATCCGGGTGGGCGTCCTTGTAGCGGGTCATCAGCCGCGCGTATTCGGCTTTCAGGCTTGGCAGGTCCTCGGGCGGGTCAGCACGGGTTGACCGGGTGCCTTCGGCAACCTTGGTGGCAAGGCCGGCATTGGCCGCAGACAGCTCCAGTTCCAGGTAGCGCAGCTCTTCCTGGGCAGCCTTGTAGTCACGGTCGACCTCACGGAACTCCAGCTCCGCACGCGACAACATGTTCATGCGCAGGGTCTGGTGCTCGGGCAAGGCATTGGCGTGGGCCTGCTTGAAATCGGCCAGCTGGTTCTCCAGGCTGGCCAGCTCGGCGCCCAGCTTGTTGGCTTCCTGGGTGAGGAACTCGGTGGTTTCATTGGCCCGCTCGGTGCGCTGCTTGAGGTTTTCGTTGAGGAACAGCGTCACCAGTTCGTCGGCGACTTCCTTGGCCACTTGTGCCTGCTTGTGCTCGAACGACACATTGAACGCCACGGTCGCTTCACCACGACCGCGCACGTAGGTGGTAAGGGTTTCGACCACGATCGCGTTGCGCATCTGGTCGATCTTGTCGCTTTCGCTGAAGCGCTTGTCGGCGAACAGGTCGTACTTGCCAATGATGCGCAACAGGTTTTCGCGGGTCATCACCCGTTGACGGATCACCTCGATGCGCTCATCGGCAAAACTGGTGTTGTTGGTCGACACCAGCTCGGGCGAAATCTGCTGTGACTCAACCAGAATGGTGCCGGTCGACTGGTAGATCGGCGGCACCATCAACGCGACGGCCACGGTCGCGGCGAGAATGACTGCGGCACTCACCCCTAACACCAGGGCTCTGTCCTTGATAATGGCGATGTAATCTCTGAGGGAGAGCTCGTAGTCAGACTTCATAGGGCCACCTGCCTGAAGTTCAGATGTCGGGGTACCTGTACGTCAACGTCAAACCAACGATCGTAGCGGTTGCATCCGGTACATGGTCCTGCTGCCGCTCCTTGTACATCAGCGACAGGCGCAGGTCCCAGTAAGGCGAAAACTGGCGGCTGGCCCATACGCTGTAAGTCTGCAGCGTGTTGGGCGACTGCCCCTTGCTGTCTTGCCACGCGGCGTCCGCGCCCACCCGGGACAACTCGGTCAGCGCATAGCTCCACACACCACGCACCTGGTCCAGCTCAGCGAAACCGCCTTCGGCGCTTGCCACCGTGCTGCGCTCGGCGCTGAGGCTGGCAACGGCACGCGGGCCGGTGTACAGCAACGCAACCCCACCCTCCCCGCGTCGGCCGCCATCGTCACCTGACACTTGGTTGACGCCAACATGGGCGTCGGCGCTAAAGCCCTCGGCAAGCTGGTATTTGATGCCGACTGCCGGGGTGTAGCTGTTGGAAGCGGTCGCGGTAAGGTCCTCTTCGGGCTCATAGCGCCGGGCACCAAAACGGCTATACAGATCAGCCCGCTCGCTCCAGGCGTAAGTCCAGGTAAAGACGTTCGCCAGTTCGTCGTAGCCCGTCAGCGTACTGATGTCGTAACGGGCACGGTTGTAGGTGGTTTCGTTGCTCAAGGTACTGCGCTCGGTCACCGCCTGGCTCCAGTTGCCAGTCAAGGTGTAAAGCTTTTGTGTACCGTCGGTGGTAATCACCCCGGTATCCAGTACTGTCCCCGACAACGTCGAGCTTTCGTTGTAGCGCGCCACCAGGCCGAAACGCCCCCGCTCGGTAGTGCGCTGCCAGCCCAGGCTTATATCAGGGTCTTCACGGTCATCGACGATATCCGTATCGGACGAGCGCAGCACATGCATGCCAAGCCCCAACCTCAATTCGTCACGGTCAAAAGTGCCGATCAGGGTGTAATCCGGCGCGATGATCGTGCGCGTTACGCCCTTTTCCCCCGAGGTCAGCAGCAATGGGTTGCTGTCGTATTCGACGGATGTCGGTACCACCACCGTAGACTGCCAATTTGCCGCCAGTACCGCGTCCGTAAACGGCAAGACCAAGATTGCCGTTGCAATGCGAGTTGTTCTAAGAAGAGGCATTAAATGTTCTTATTAAAGGCAAGATCAAGGGACGACCAGCGTATCGCCAGCCTGAAGTTGGATGTTGGTGGACATGTCCCGCCCAGACACCAGGTCCTTATATCGCACGGGCAGGATTTTTTGGGAAGCACCCGTGCCGCGGACCACCTTGATTTCGCTTTCATCCGCAAACTTGTCCAGACCACCCGACATGCTCAACGCCTGCAATACCGCAGTGGGGCCTGCCATTTGCACCGGCCCGGGCTTGATCACTTTGCCTTGCACATAGACCATGTTGCCGGCAATGCTTTTGACGACAACGCTGACGTTAGGGTCGGGGAGGTATTTTTCGAGTTTGGCAGCGACCTGCTTTTCGACCGCTGTCACGTCCAGCCCGGCCACATTGATGCGCCCGGCCAGGGGGAAGGTGATACTGCCATCGGGAAGTACGGTGGCTTCTTGACGCAGGCTGTCTTCCTGCCACACCGAAACCATCACCACATCGCCGGGGCTGAGCAGGTAGGGAGCACTACTCTGGTCGGCGTTAGCGGCGCCGGACCACACCGTCAGCATGCACAAAGCGGCAAACATTGAACGCACCATGAGGGTCCCTCCGGCCAAATGGCCCGACAAAGAGCACTGAATGAGAACAACACACCAACTCTCGCTCCGCTTCACGGCGCACAGCTGCCGCGATGGCCTCGACCTTCCTGGAGGCCTTTGCCTTGACGCTGCAAGCACGGCTGCAACGCCCTGTAAACATTGGCCCTACGGGCTACTGGGAATATAGCAACGGTTGGAGAATTCACAAGCCATGCCAGTGGACTCGCGGCAATGGGCAGTCACTTCAGGTACAAGGTATCCGGTTCAGATCTTTCTGCGGTTGGCAACAGCAACAAAACCGACGACAGCAAAGGCAAAGAACCAGCCTGCAGTTGAAACAGGAATGATACTGTTTTGATTTATATACGAATCTGCCGCGCGGGCAGCACCACTTAGCATCACCAGCAAGAACATGGATTTGATTATCAGAGTCGTGCGCATACTCCCCTCCTAAAAACAGGAAAATCAATTAGTTATTGGCGCGGTGTTGCGGGAGTTGTTTCGTTGTTGATTTGAGCTTATGGGCACAATGACACTACGTCAATGATCCGACACCATAATAAAATTCAATGGGCGATGGGTGCATTCGTCAAAAAAACGACATGCAGATTATGCAAGGGAGGGCTGGTGCGATGGATCTGGCGTTTCACAGCTGAGAACAAGGGGCATACCTGCCCCCCTGATGTTTCACTCGTCTGCGTGGTGAACCACGACCAGTAATTGCGCCGGTGAGACACCTACCGAGCGCAGCCGGTGCGGCGTCTGGGCGTTGAAATGAAGGGCGTCGCCCTGCTCCAGCAGCACCCGCTCACTCATGAAGTCCACTTCCACCTGGCCTGCGTGAACAAACAGGAACTCTTCGCCCTGGTGTTCCTTGAACGTGGGGTCGCTGAACTCGGACGGCGGCTGAATCAGAAACGGCAGCAGGCTGCGCTGACCAACCTGACTGGTGAGGGCCGCGTACCCCGGCCCTTGCCCATCGCCAACCAGGGCCTGGCGCTCGGTATGGCGCACCAGGCTGTAGCGGCTCTGCCCAACCTGTTCTTCGGCGAACAGCTCTTCGACGTTGACGTTCAGCGCTCTCGCCAGTTTCAGCGCCGCGGCGATCGAGGGCGTGTTGAGGCCGCGCTCGACCTTGGACAGGTAGCTTTTGGTCATGCCAGTCTTTTCGGCCAGCATTTCCAGGGTCATCCCCAGTTTCTTACGCAGCAGTTTCAATCGGATAGACATGTGACGCGGGTTTCCCAGGCTGAGGCAGCCATGATACGCGTCTGAAAGCTGACGCCAAGCCTGCAGAGGCCTTGAATCAAGGCATCACTGGCGGTAAGGCAAAGCTTCGCGCTATAGGGGTGGCGAGTTGGCCACCCCATAACAGGCCCCTTCGCAGCACAAAGCTGTGCCTACAAGGGGCAGTCTGTAGCGGGCAATCAGAATGTCATTTCCTTCACATCATCCGGCACGATCAGCTTGCCGGCGGTTTTCTCGATGATTTCCTCGACGCTGACCCCGGGTGCGGTCTCGCGCAGGATGAAGGCGCCGTCTTCGATTTCCAGGTAGGCCAGGTCGGTCAGCACCTTGCGGATGCAGCCCGCACCGGTCAGCGGCAGGCTGCACTGCGGCAGCAACTTGGACTCGCCGTCCTTGGAGGCGTGGGTCATGGTGACGATGATGTTGTCGGCGCCGGCCACCAGGTCCATGGCCCCACCCATGCCCTTGACCAACTTGCCAGGAATCATCCACGAGGCGATGTTGCCCTGCACGTCCACCTCGAAAGCACCCAGTACGGTCAGGTCGACGTGGCCGCCACGGATCATGGCGAACGATTGTGCCGAATCGAAGATCGAGGCGCCGCGGCGGGCGGTGACAGTTTGCTTGCCGGCGTTGATCATGTCGGCATCGAGGGTGCTTTCGGTGGGGAATTCGCCCATGCCGAGCAGGCCGTTTTCCGATTGCAGCATCACATCCATGTCGGCGGGTACATAGTTGGCCACCAAGGTGGGGATGCCGATGCCCAGATTGACGTAGTAACCGTCCTTCAGTTCACGGGCAACGCGTTGCGCCATCTGTTCGCGGGTCAGTGCCATGGTCAGGATCTCTTTATTGTTCGGGTGGATGGCGCTCAGGCCTTGACGGTGCGCTTTTCGATACGCTTTTCGAAGGTGCCGACGATGACACGGTCCACGTAGATGCCCGGGGTGTGGATTTCGCTTGGCAGCAGCACGCCGGGCTCGACGATCTCTTCCACTTCGACCACGGTGATCTTGCCGGCGGTGGCCGCCAGCGGGTTGAAGTTTTGCGCAGTGTTGCGGTACACCACATTGCCGTAGTGGTCGGCCTTCCAGCCCTTGACGATGGCGAAGTCACCGGTGATGGATTCCTCCAGGATGTACTTGCGGCCCTTGAACTCGCGAACTTCCTTGCCGTCGGCAACCGGGGTGCCATAGCCGGTAGCGGTGTAGAACGCCGGGATGCCGGCACCACCTGCGCGCATTTTCTCGGCGAGGGTGCCCTGTGGGGTCAGTTCCACTTCCAGCTCGCCACTGAGCAACTGGCGTTCGAACTCGGCGTTTTCGCCCACGTAGGAGGCGATCATCTTGCGAATTTGCCGGTCTTCCAGCAGCACGCCCAGACCAAAACCGTCCACACCGCAGTTGTTGGAGACCACGGTCAGGCCCTTGACGCCACGCCGCTTGATTTCGCTGATAAGGTTTTCCGGGATGCCGCACAGGCCGAAACCACCGGCCAGTACCGTCATGTTGTCGCTCAGGCCTTCGAGGGCCTGTTCATAGGTTGCAACGCGCTTGTCCAGTCCGGCCATGCTGATCCGCCTTTTGTAGTTGTTTAACCGACGAGGCTGTCGGTGAGCGTGTGCAGACATCTTCACCGCAAGCGACTGATTTGTTAATTTTGTTTTCGTCATCGATTGATAATTTTTACAAAATAAACGATAGGCCCGACATGAACGTCAAACAATTGCGCGCCTTTGTCGCCGTGGCCAAGTACCAGAGCTTCGCCCAGGCCGGTGAACACCTGCACGTTTCGCAGCCGGCACTGAGCCTGACCATCAAGGCGCTGGAAGAAAACCTCGGCGGCGCCCTGCTCAGCCGCACCACGCGCAGCGTCAGCCTGACTGCCGAAGGCGAAGTCCTGTTGCCACTGGCACGCCGCCTGCTGGCCGACTGGGACGACACCGAAGAGATGCTGCGCCAGCGCTTCACCCTGCAATTGGGCCGTGTGTCGGTGGCGGCCATGCCGGCTTTTGCCGGCAACCTGTTGCCCCACGCGCTCAAGGTGTTTCGCCAGCGCTACCCCAAGGTCAACGTCACCGTGCATGACGTAATCAACGAACAGGTACAGGAACTGGTACGCCATCGCCGCGTCGAACTGGGCATCGGCTTCGAGCCGGATAACATCGATGGGCTGGACTTCCATCCGTTGTACATGGACCGCTTCGTTGCGGTAGTGGCCGCCGACTCACCCTTGGCACTGCTGCCCCAGGTCAGCTGGGCACAGCTGATGGCCGAAGATTTCGTGGCCCTGCAGCGCCCTTCGGCAGTGCGCCTGCTGATGGAGCAGAATGTGGCGGCCCGCCACGGCAAGCTGGCAGTAGCGTTCGAAAGCCACCAGCTGACGACCATCGGCCGCATGGTTGCCAGCGGCCTGGGGGTCAGTGCCGTGCCGGCGCTGTGCATCAACCAGATGCAGGAACTGGGTGCCCGCTGCGTCACCTTGGTCGAGCCCACTGTCGAGCGGCGCATCGGCGTGATTGCCCTCAGCGAGCACAAGCTTTCCACTGCAGCGCAAGCACTGCTTGAGGTGCTTCTTTCCAATACCCGGATCCCGGAGGTGACATGCGATACGTAAATCTGGCAGGCACGAGTGTTCCAGCCATCGGCCAAGGCACTTGGTACATGGGCGAAGACCCAGGTCGCAAGGCTGCCGAAGTCGCGGCGCTACAACAGGGCATCGAGCTGGGCCTGAACCTGATCGACACCGCCGAGATGTATGCCGAAGGGGGGGCAGAAGAGGTCGTAGGTCAAGCCATTGCCGGGCGCCGCGACCAGGTATTTCTGGTCAGCAAGGTCTACCCGCACAATGCCAGCCTGCGCGGCATGGCGGCTGCCTGCGAACGCAGCCTCACCCGGCTGGACACCGACTGCATCGACTTGTACCTGCTGCACTGGCGTGGCCAGCACCCGCTGGAGGAAACCGTCGAAGGCTTCGAGCGTTTGCGCGAGCAAGGCAAGATCAAGCGCTGGGGCGTGTCCAACTTCGACGTCGACGACCTGCGCGAACTGCACAACCCTGATTGTGCCACCAACCAGGTGTTGTACAACCCGGCCCAGCGTGGCATCGAATTCGACTTGCTACCGTGGTGCGAAAAACGTGGCTTGCCGACCATGGCCTACTGCCCGCTGGCTCAGGCCGGGCGCTTGTTGCAGCACCCGGTACTGGCGGAAATCGCCAAGCGCCATGGCGCCACACCGGCCCAGGTCAGCCTGGCCTGGGTGACCCGCGATGACGGCGTGATCGCCATCCCCAAGGCGGTGGCGCCCGAGCACGTGCAGCTCAATGCAGCAGCGGGAGCGCTGACCTTGACCAGCGAAGACCTGGGGGCGATCGACCGGGCGTTCCCTGCGCCGACGCACAAGCAACGGTTGGCGATGGTGTAACCGCCGAGCACAAGCTGGACCAGTAGATGGCCTCTGTGGGCGCGGGCATGCCCGCGAACACCGGCAATGCCGGTGCCCTGCAACGCGGTGGCTGCTGCGCGGGCTCGCCCGCTCCCACAGGTAGCCGTGCAAGTACCGAGCGTTGAGCAAGCCTTGAGCAACTGCGCCACCCGCCGCTGCCGTTCGCCAAGCGCAATCTGGCCCAGGACGCGACCTTTGTGGGAGCGGGCATGCCCGCGAACACCGGCAAGGCCGGTGCCATGCAACGCGGTGGCTGCTTCGCGGGCTCGCCCGCTCCCACAGGAGACCGCGCAAGTACCGAGCGTTGAGCAAGCCTTGACCACCGCCCGCCGCTGCCGTTCGCCAAGCGCAATCTGGCCCAAGACGCGACCTTTGTGGGAGCGGGCATGCCCGCGAACACCGGCAAGGCCGGTGCCTTGCAACGCGGTGCCTGCTTCGCGGGCTCGCCCGCTCCCACAAGGAACCGCGCAAGTACCGAGCGTTGGGGTTTCAATGGAAATCCCGACTGCGCACATCCAGCCCTTGCAACAGCGGACTCACATCCTCCAACCGCCGCGCAATCAGGTGCCGCACCCCATTCTCCTGCTCCAGCCGCCCACTGACCTTGAGCAACTGCGAACCCACCAGCGCCCGCCGCTGCCGTTCGGCCAGCGCACGCCACACCACCACGTTGACCATGCCATGTTCGTCCTCCAGGGTAACGAAGGTCACACCGCTGGCGGTTTGAGGCCGTTGCCGGCCCACCACCAGCCCGGCCACAGCAATGTTGTCGCCATGCTCCACACCCTGTAATTCACTGGAGCTGCGACACCCCAGTGCCCTCAGACGAGCGCGCAACAGGGCCAGTGGATGTGGGCCAAGCGTAGTGCCGAGGGTTTGATAATCGGCCATCAGGTCCTCGCCCACGGTTGGCACGGGCAATTGCACCGTTTCTTCAGGCAAGGCCTGCACATCAGCGAACAACGGCAGCTGCGGCTGCACCGCAGCCACCTGCCAGCGCGCCTGATGCCGATCGCTGGCCAAGGCGCGCAGCGCCCCGCCATCAGCCAGGCGGGCACGGGCCCGAGCGTCCAGGCCGGCGCGCAGGCACAGGTCTTCGACGTTGCGCCACGGCCGCTGCGCCCTCGCCTGCTGCACGCGCCTGGCATCGGCTTCGGCCAGGCCACGCACCAGCCGCAGCCCCATGCGAATGGCCAGGGTGCCTTCAGCATCAGGCTCCAGGGTGCAGTCCCAGTCGCTGTGGCAGACATCAACCGGCCGTACCTCGATACCTTGGCGGCGAGCCTCTTGCAACAGTTGATCAGGGCTGTAGAAGCCCATCGGCCAACTGTTGACCAACGCACAGGTGAAAATCGCCGGCTCATGGCACTTCAGCCAACTGCTGGCATAGCACAGCAAGGCAAAGCTGGCCGCATGGGACTCAGGGAAGCCATAGCTGCCAAACCCCTTGATCTGCTCGAAGATGCGCTCGGCAAACGCCAGCGTGTAACCATTGCGCAACATGCCCTGCACCAGCCGTTCGCGGTGCGGCTCCAGGCCGCCGTGGCGCTTCCAGGCGGCCATGCTGCGGCGCAACTGGTCGGCCTCGCCCGGGGTATAGTCGGCCGCGACCATCGCCAGCTCCATCACCTGCTCCTGGAACAGCGGCACGCCCAAGGTACGCTCGAACACCTCCTTCAGTTGCGGCGACGGATACGTCACCGGTTCCTGCTTCAGGCGCCGGCGCAGGTACGGGTGCACCATGTCGCCCTGGATCGGCCCAGGGCGGACGATGGCTACCTCGATGACCAGGTCGTAGAACTTTTGGGGCCGCAGCCGCGGCAACATGGCCATTTGCGCGCGTGACTCGATCTGGAAAACGCCCATGGTTTCGGCACGGCTGATCATGGCGTAGGTGGCCGGGTCTTCGCTAGGGATGGTCGCCAGGGTCAGGTGCCGGCCACGGTGGCGTTGCAGCAGGTCGAAGCAGCGGCGCAAGGCGCTAAGCATGCCCAGCGCCAGTACGTCGACCTTGAGCAGGCCGACCATGTCCAGATCATCCTTGTCCCACTGGATCACCGTACGCTCCGGCATCGCGGCATTCTCCACCGGCACCAGCTGGTCGAGCGGTTGCTGGGAGATGACAAAACCACCCGGATGCTGCGACAGGTGCCGGGGGAAGCCGATGAGTTCGCCGGCCAGCACCAGCACCCGCCGCAGCGAAGGGCTGCCCGCTTCGAAACCGGCCTCGGCCAGGCGCTGGTCATCGGGTATGCGATCGCTCCAGCGGCCACAACATTTGGCCAGGGCATCCACCTGGTCGGCAGGCAGCCCCAGCACCCGCGCCACATCCCGCACCGCACCGGCGGCATGGTAGGTGTTGACTACCGCAGTGAGCGCCGCCCGGTGCCGGCCATAGCGACGGAACACATACTGGATCACCTCCTCGCGCCGGTCGTGCTCGAAGTCCACGTCAATGTCCGGTGGCTCGTTGCGCTCGCGCGACAGGAAGCGCTCGAACAGCAGGTGGTGTTTCATGGGGTCAAGCTCGGTGATGCCCAGCACGAAGCACACCACCGAGTTGGCTGCCGACCCCCGGCCCTGGCATAGAATGCGCTGGCTGCGGGCGAAGGCGACAATGTCGTGCACCGTCAGAAAGTAGCTTTCGTAGCCCAGCTCTTCGATCAGCCCCAGTTCCTTGGCAAGCACATCCCGCACCTTGCCACTCGGCCCGCCTGGCCAGCGCAGCGGCAGGCCTTGCTCGCACAATTCGCGCAACCAGCTTGCCGGGGTATGCCCCTCGGGCACCAGTTCGCGTGGGTACTGGTAGTTCAGTTCGCTCAGGTCAAACTGGCAGCGCCGGGCAATGACCAGGGTCTCGGCCAGCAGGTCGAGCGGATACAGCTCGCCCAGTTGCGCCTGGCTGCGCAGGTGCCGTTCGCCATTGGCAAACAGAAAGCGCCCGGCCTCGCTCACCTGGCAATGCTGGCGGATGGCAGTCATGCAGTCCTGCAAGGCACGGCGACCACGCACGTGCATGTGCACGTCGCCACAGGCCACGGTGCGAATGCCTACATCAGCCGCCAGTACCCGCAGCCGTTGCAGGTGCACGGCATCGTCACTGCCCCGATGCAGGTGCACGGCCAGCCACAGGCGCTCAGCGAACACACTGCGCAGCCACGCGCCGGTAGCGATATCGCCACTGTCAGCGGCCACCCACAGGGCCAGCAGGCCTTGGTGGTGCAGCAGCAAGTCATCACGAAACAGCTGGTACGCCCCCTTCTCTGCCCGCCGCCGGGCACGGGTGATCAGGGCGCACAGGTTCTGGTAACCCGTCAGGTTTTCGACCAACAGCACCAGTTTGGGCCCGTCGCACAATTGCACCTCGCTGCCAACGATCAGCCGCAACTGGTGCACCTTGGCTGCCTGCCAGGCGCGCACGATACCGGCCAGCGTGCATTCGTCAGTGATCGCCAAAGCCTGGTAGCCCTGCTCGCGCGCACGCCGGAACAGCTCGTCGGCGCTCGATGCACCGCGCTGGAAGCTGAAGTTGGAAAGGCAATGCAGCTCGGCATAACCCGGGGTGTTCATGCGAACCAACCCTGCAGCCAAAGCGGGCCGGCCTGGCTCAGGTCGCGGTAGGCCCAGCCGCGCAGGCCGTCACGGGTTTCGATGCGGTAGTAGTCGCGACGCACATCGCCGCCATCCCACCAACCTGATTCGATGCGTTCGGCGTAGCCCTGCACCTGGTAGGCGGCGTCATCCAGCGCGATCGGTGCCGACAACAGCCACCCCGGGCGGCTGCCCGGTGCAACGGGCATGTTGCCTTGGGCCCCCTGCTCCGCCAACTGCCAGGCGCATTCGGGGCGGTGATCGGCGGCTGCACCAAGCCCCTTGACGGCCTCATCCCCCAGCCGGGCGCGCAGCCGCTCGCGCAATTGCGCCCAGGGTTGCGCCTGTTGCGCCCGCGGGTCGAACAACGCCTGATGCTGTGGCACGAAGGGTGGCAAGTCTTCGGCAACCAGCCGCAGGTTGCGCACCGGTGCGGGTATGCGCAGCGGCTCAAGGCGCCCACGGGCCAGCTCGAACAGCATCGCAGCATCGCGTTCGGCCGCCAGCAGGCCCACCTTGAGCAGGGTATCCGGCCCCTCGGCGTGCTCCAGATGCAGACAGAAGCGCTGCACGCCACAGTCTCGCCCGGCCAGAAATGCAGCAAGGTCGTTGAGCATGCGCCGCAGCGGGAACAACAGCGCCTGGTGCGACTCGACGTCGAAATTGAGTTCCAGCCGGGTTTCGAAACGGTCCGGTGGCTGGTAGAAGTCCAGCCCCAGGTTGCGCAGGCCGAGCAACTGGTCGAGGTGCAGCTGCACCTGGGCCGCAAAGCGCCTGGCCAAGGTATCGCGCGGCAAGGCCAATACCTGGCCCAGCTGGTGCAAGCCCATGCGGGCAAACGCTTCGGCCGCCTCTGCCGGCAGGCCGACGCGCGTGATGGGCATGCCAAGCAGCGCCGCTCGGGTGGCGTCGACATCGCCCACGGCCAGGCCATCGTGGCCATTGGCGAGCATGCGAGCAGCCACCGGGTTGCTGGCCAGGACAATGCGTTGGCGCAGGCCGAGTTCTGCCAATTCCTGACGCAGACGCGCCTCGAACAAAGGCCAGGGCCCGAACAGTTGCAGGCTGGAGCCCACTTCCAGCAGCAGCGCCCGTGGGTAATGCAGGCTGACCTGGGCACTGAAGCGGTAGGCCCAGGCCGCCAGCAGCTGTTGCACCTGATCGATGCGTTTGGGGTCGGCTTCGACACAGGTGAAGCCATCGGCCAAGGCACGCGCAGCGGTAAGGGTTTGCCCGGCCCGCAGGCCAAGTGCGGCGGCCGCCGGGTTGACTGCCTGCAACACGCGACGCTGGGTCGGCCCGCCAATCAGCACCAAGGGTGTGTCAGGGTCGTCACGCTCCCGCAGGACGGTGTCCAACGCAAGCTGCGGGAGCAGGATGCAGGCCCAGAGCATGGTGCATCAGCCCCGCCCCGGGCAGGGAATAGGCAGCGCTGGAGGCATGCCCCCCCGGCTTTTCAGCACGCGCCATTGCGCCGGGCGCGTGTCGACTGCAATGCGCAGCGCTGCGGGTGAAGGGTTGTGCGACGCCTGCTGCGGCCTGCAGGCGAACGCCAGTGCCTGCCCGGTTTCGGCCGCTACCTGCAAGCGCCGCAGGGCGCGGTCATCGGCACGTTCCGGCCAGCACAGCACCGCCGCGCAACTGCCCGAGCGCAGGCACTGTTCCGCAGCCCACAGGGCATCGGCAGGCTCGGCATCCACCTGTACCAGCCAGCGCAGGTCCACCCCCGCTGCCTGCCAGGCCGGTGCAAAAGGGATGAAGGGTGGAGCCACCAGCACCACTCTGCTGGCTTCTGCACTCAGCCGGGCCAGGGTTGGCCACAGCAACTGCAATTCGCCACAGCCGGGGTTGGCCAGCAACAGCTCACTCAGTGCTGCCGCCGGCCAGCCACCTTCCGGCAAACGTTCGTCGAGGGCCGCATGGCCGGTGGGCTGCAGCCCGAGTGGCCGCGCCTGGGCCTGCCGGCCGCGCCATACCCGGCGCTGCTCCAGCAGCCTGTCGAGGTCGACCACGGCGCCCATCAGTCGCGCCTCAGCAAGCCGCAGAACACGCCTTCGATGAAAAAGTCCTGTTCGGGCTGCACATCGATCGGCGCATAGGCCGGGTTGCGTGGCAACAGCCGGTAAGTGCCGCCTTGGCGTTGCAGGCGTTTGATGGTCACTTCGCCGTCCAGGCGCGCAACCACGATTTGCCCGTCGCGGGCGTCGGCCTGTTGCAGGATGCCGACCAGGTCACCGTCAAAGATGCCGTCGTCGATCATCGAGTCGCCCCGTACCTTCAGCAGGTAGTCGGGGGTACGGCGGAACAGGCTGGGGTCGAGCAGCAACTGCTCGTGGATGTCCAGGTCCGGGCCGATGGGGGCACCCGCCGCCACCTGGCCCAGCACGGGTATTTCGAGGATTTCCGGCCGGCGCAGCGGCTCGGCCAGGCGTATGCCCCGGGCCTGGTTTGGCGTGACATCGATGTAACCGGCCTGGCACAGGGCGGTGATGTGCTTGCGTGCAACGCTGCGCGAGGCAAAACCGAAGCGCGTGGCGATATCGGCCAGGCTCGGCGGCTGACCATGCTCGGCAATGCGCTCACGGATGAATTCGAAAATGGCGCGGCGTTTGGGGGTAAGAGTGTCCATGGAGCACATTTGTACTCTTTTCGGAGCACGCTGAACAGCCCCCTTCGTCGTCAGCTTTGGTTATGATCCCCTGGCTTGTGTTTTTTCATCTGGATATCCCATGCTGACCGCCCTGCTGTTCGACCTTGACGGTACCCTCACCGACACTGACACCCTGCACCTGCAGGCCTTTCGCCAACTGCTGCGTGAACACGACGGCCGCGAGCTGAGCCAGGCGCAGTTCGATGCCCAGGTCAGCGGCCGCGCCAACGGCGAGCTGTTCGCCGAGCTGTTCAGCGGCGCCAGTGTCGAACAGTGCCAGGCGTTGGCCGACCGCAAGGAAGCGCTGTTCCGCGCGATGTCGCCGTCGCTTGAACCGATGCCGGGCCTGTTGCGCCTGCTGGAGCATGCCCAGGCCCATGACATCGGCATGTGTGTGGTGACCAACGCACCGCGGCTGAACGCCGAGCACATGCTGAACGCCATGGGCCTTGGCCAGCACTTTGAACATGTGCTGGTGGCCGAAGAGCTGGCACGGCCCAAACCGGACCCGCTGCCCTACCTCACCGGCCTGCAGCGGCTGGGTGCCGAGGCCGGGCAAGCGCTGGCCTTCGAGGACTCATTGCCGGGGACGGCCGCGGCCAGTGGCGCGGGGATCTTTACCGTGGGCGTGGCCACGACGCAGACCCCGGAGCGGTTGCTGGCAGCGGGCGCCAGGCTGGTTGTCGATGATTTCAATGATGCGGCGTTGTGGGCGTTGATCGAGCGTATGGCTTGAGATGTGGGATGTGTTTGAGACTGAGTGCCGCAGGGGCGGCGCCCGGTCTCGACACAAACACGAACTCTAGGTCGTACCTCTCGCCCCCCCTGCCGAGCGTCAAGAGTGGCCATGCCTGGAGCAGCCTCGTGCTGTTAAAAGGCCCGTGCAGAAGCACTCATGGTGCCAAGGCCCGCTGCACTTCACTCACAGTGGTCGCCAAGCTGCTCAGGTGCAGGCTCGACACCCGCTCCACCGGCGCCTGATCCAGCGGCCATTGCAAGGCAATGCTGCCGGCCAGGCGCCCTTCGGCATGTACCGGCAAGGCAATGGCGCGGATCAGGAACGGCAGGCGCACCGGGTATTCCCAGTAGCCTTCGGTGCGCTGACCAAAGCCCTTGTGCGCTTGTTCTTCGATATCGCGCAACAACCCGTCGTCACCCAGCCGCTCATGGGCCGCCAGGCGCTGCACTTCGTCCACCGCCAGCTCCCCCAGGCACGCCCGCCCCATCGCCGAATGAAACAGGCTGGCATGCTGCCCGACGATCTGACAGGTGTGCGGGTAGCGCTTGCGCAGCACCTGGGGAATGGCGCTTTCCATCACCTCCAGCCGCTGGCCGTCGAAACACGACAGGTCAGCGACCAGCCCGGTGCGCTCACTCAGCTCCAGCAGCATGGGCGCTGCGCTTTCCACCAGGCGCCGCTTGAAACGCAACTGGCGGTCACCGAACAGGCGTCGCGCGCACAGCCGGTAGCGCCGGTCGGCAAGGCCGCGGTACACCCAGCCTTGCGCCTGCAAGGTGGCGATCATGCGCGACACCGTGGCCTTGGGCAGCGCCGTCAGGTAGTGCAGTTCTTCCAGGCCCAACGCCTGGTGTTCGCCCAGCAGGTCGACGATGGCCAGCGCCCGCTCCACTGAACGCACGCCGCCGCTGTCTGCCGTGATGCCCATGGGTATGACCTCCTTGTAGCGGGATGGTCAGGATAGCCAGCAAGATCCGCGCCTGCCCATGCTTTCATGGCGTAAGCAGGCGTTGTGGCGGGCAGCGCACCACCCAGCGGGTGAGCTGTTCATGGGCATACGCCAGCTGCAGCACGGCATGGTCGGCCTGCGCCGGGCCTATGATTTGCAGGCCCATGGGCAACCCGGCGGCATTGAACCCCACCGGCACGCTGATGCTCGGCAAACCGGCCAGGGTCGGCCCGATCACCACTTCCATCCAGCGGTGGTAGGTGTCCATTGGCCGCCCCCCGACCACCGTCGGCCATGGCTGGCGTGCATCGAAAGGGAACACCTGAGCCGAGGGCAACAGCAGGAAGTCGTAACGCTCGAACAGCTTGCCCATGGCGCGGTACCAGTCACTGCGGTCCAACGAAGCCTGGTACAGCGCCGCCGCACTTAGCTGCAAGCCACCTTCCACCTCCCACTGTGCTTCGGGCTTGAGCAATGCGCGCTTGCCGGGGTCGGCATAGGCTGCGCCGAGGTTGCCATGCACCAGGAAGTGGCGGTGGGTCAGCCAGCATTGCCACAAGCGCGCCAGGTCGAATGCCGGCTGGCAGGCCTCGACCCGGCAGCCCAGCTCGGCAAAGTCGGCCAGCGCCGACTCGCACAGGCTCATTACCCCGTCATCCATCGGCAGATAGCCGTTGTAGTCGCCCAGCCAGCCCACCCGTACACCGCGAAAATCACGCGGCAAGCCAACGGCAAAATCGCGCCGGCCTTCGCTTAGCGACAGCGGCGCCCGGGCATCAACACCCGCCTGTATCGACAGCAGCCGCGCCACGTCGACCACACTGCGGCCCATCGGCCCTTCTGTGGCCAGCTGCTGCACGAACAGCTCGGGCGCCGGCCCATGTGGCACGCGGCCCTGCGATGGGCGCAGGCCGAACAGGTTATTGAACGCCGCCGGGTTGCGCAGCGAGCCCATCATGTCGCTGCCGTCGGCCACCGGCAGCAAGCGCATGGCCAGCGCCGCTGCAGCCCCACCGCTGCTGCCACCCGCCACCCGCGACGGGTCGTAGGCGTTGGTGGTGGTGCCAAACAAGGGGTTGTAGCTTTGCGAACCCAGGCCAAACTCGGGCACATTGCTCTTGCCCATGATCAATGCCCCGCTCGCCCGCACCCGCGCCACGCTGATCGCATCCTGCTCGGGTACCTGCTCGGCAAACAGCGGCGAGCCGAGCGTGGTACGCAGCCCTGCCGTGGCGGCGAGGTCCTTGATTGCCTGCGGCATGCCATGCATCCAGCCGCGCGAGTGGCCACGGGCCAGTTCGCGGTCACGCGTCTCGGCCTCGGCCAGCAGCACTTCGGCCGGGCGCAGCGAGACCAGTGCATTGACCTGCCGATTGAAGCGCTCGATATGCCCCAGGTAGGCCTGCATCACCTCCCGGCATGACAACTGGCGGGCATGGATGGCCTGGGACAGTGCCTCGGCATCGAGGGCAACAATGGGGTCGATGGCTAGCGGCTTCACGGTTTTACTCCAAGGTTGAAGGCGGCAGGTTTGACTGCCCGCGGTGCTTCTTTCAGGCAATAGGTGCCCAGCAATGTCAGCAGGCAGGCAAACAGCACATAGAACGCCGGCGCCACCGGGGTGCCAAGCACCTGGGTGAGCCAGGTCACGATCAACGGGGCAAAGCCACCGAACACCATCACCGCCACGTTGTAGGCCACCGACACGCCGGTGGAACGCACCTGGACCGGGAACTGTTCGGCCAGGGCAGTAGGTGCCGGGCCGAAGAAACCACCGATGGCCGTGCACAACAGCAGTTGCATGACCAACAGGCGCTCCAGGGAAGGCGCAGCGGCCATCCACACATACAGTGGGTAGACCATCACGAAGAACGCCAGGGTGAAGGCCATCAGCACCGGGCGCCGCCCCAGCCGGTCAGACAGCGCCCCGGACAACGGAATCAGGAGGGTCATCAGCCCCACGGCGAGCATCTGCACCAGCAGCACCTGGTCCAGCGGCAGGCCTAGGCTTTTGTGGGCGAAGGTCGGCATGTTCACCAGCACCACGTAGAATGATACCGTCGCGCCGCAGGCCAACCCCATCGACACCAGCAGGCTGCGCCGGTGTTCACGCAGCACCTGCCACAGGCCGGGCGACTGGCCCTTGGCATGGCGACGCGCCTCGACAAACGCCTCAGGCTCCTCCATATGCTTGCGAATCCACAGCCCGACCGGCCCGATCAGCAGGCCCAGCACGAACGGGATGCGCCAGCCCCAGCTGTCCAGCGCCTCAGGCGAGCACAGGTGGGTAACCAACGCCACCATTGCCGCCCCGGAAAACACCGCCAGGCACTGCCCTACCAATTGCCACGAACCATACAGGCCCTTGCGGTGGGCAGGTGCGCTTTCCACCAGAAATGCCGTGGCGCTGGCGTATTCACCACCGGTGGCAAAGCCCTGCAGCATGCGCGCCACCACGATCAGCAGCGGCGCAGCCATGCCGATGGCCAGGTAGTCGGGCGCGAAGGCGATCATGGCGATGGACACGGTCATCAGGCGGATGATCATCTGCATGGCCGCCTTACGGCCCTTGCGGTCGGAATACATGCCCAGCAGCACGCCGCCCACTGGGCGCATGAAAAACCCGACGCCGAAGGTGGCAAGGGCCATCAGCAGCGAGGCGTACTCGTCGTCGGACGGGAAGAACTGCCGGGCGATGATGCTGGCCAGAAAGCCATACACGATAAAGTCATACCATTCCAGGGCGTTGCCGATAACGGCGGCCACCACTTGCCGGGTACGCGACACGCCGGTGCTCGAAGTCTGCATAGGGAACACTCCACACAATGATTGGGTGATCGCCCAGGCGCAGTCGCGCCCGGGTTCCAGCGGCAGTGGTCAAAAAGGGACAATCAGGCAGGTGCCAGCCAGCGCTCTGCCAGCGCGCCCCAGTAGGCGGCGCCGGTCAGCAGGATGTCGTCGTTGAAGTCGTAGGCCGGGTTGTGCACCATCGGCCGCGATACACCATTGCCGATGAACAGGTAGGCCCCCGGGCAGCGCTGCAGCATCCAGGCGAAGTCTTCGCTGCCCATCAGCTTGCGGGTGTTGCCATCCACAGCCTGGGCGCCCAGCAACTCGACCCCTACCTGGGTGGCAAAGGCGTTTTCAGCGGCATGGTTGACCAGCACCGGGTAGGCCGGGCGGTGCTCGATGCTGGCGCGGCAGCCAAAGCTCTCGGCCTGACTGACGATGATTGCCCGCACCCGCTCAAGGGCCTGCGCCCGCACCTCGGCGTTCAGTGCGCGCAGGCTAAGGCGCAACAGCGCCTGTTGCGGGATCACGTTGGCCGCTTCGCCGGCCTGCAATGCGCCGACGGTGACCACTGCTGCCTCCTGCGCATCGATATTGCGCGCCACCACGGTTTGCAGCGCCATCACCACACTGGCGGCCGCCACCAGCGGGTCGACGGTCAGGTGCGGCATCGAGCCATGGCCACCCACCCCGTCCAGGGTCACCGTCAGCAGGTCCTGCGAAGCCATCATCGGCCCTTCACGAAACCCCAGGTGTCCGGCCGGCAGCCCTGGCATGTTGTGCATGCCGAATAGCGCATCACATGGGAAGCGCTCCAACAGGCCGTCGGCCAGCATCGCCTCGGCACCGCCCTGGCCCTCCTCGGCCGGCTGGAAGATCAGTGTCAGCGTGCCGTCGAACTGCCGGGTTGCCGCCAGGTAGCGCGCGGCGCCAAGCAGCATGGTAGTGTGCCCGTCATGACCACAGGCGTGCATGCAGCCTGGGTGCTGGCTGCTGTATGCCGCACCCGTGGCTTCGTGGATGGGCAGCGCGTCCATGTCGGCGCGCAGGCCCAGCCGGCGGGGGCTGCTGCCATTGCGCAGCACGCCGACCACGCCGGTCTTGCCGATACCGGTGTGCACTTCATAGCCCCATTCCTCCAGCAGTCGGGCGACCAATGCCGAGGTGCGGCTTTCTTCAAAGCCCAGTTCCGGGTGAGCGTGGATATCGTGACGGATCGCGTGCAGGTCGCTGGCCACGTCGGCGAGCCAGGCCTGGATATGCTGATGTCGGGACATGTGGAGTCTCCTCGCGCGGGTGGTTTCCCGTTCTTGTTGTTCGCCTTCAGGTCACGACAGGTGAGGCAGGTCGTGCTTGGCTCACAGATAAACGCGAGTGACGCGGGATCACAAACGAATGTGGTTCCGCCCAGCGGAACCAGTCGGGGGGGAGAAGCGGAATGGGTGTGGAGTTGGAGTCGTAGGTAAAGCTGTACGTGGCGTTGTTTTCGTTGAATAGTGCGGTCAGGCGGCCTTGTCGTACTCGTAGCGAACCCGCTGGCCCTTGGCATCCTGGCGGCTGCTCGGCAGGCCGCGGGCCGTGCGCATCAGGCGGGTGGTCTGGCCCTTGCCGTTGGTGTGGCTGAGCACCTGACCGTAGACGTTGTAGGTGAAGCTTTCCGTGGTGCCGTCGGGGTGGCTGGGCTAGACGCCATGCTGCCCAACATAGGTGTATAGCACGGGCCGCCTTCGGCCAGTTCGATCTCGATGCTGACGTGCTGGCCCAGTATGGATTTGAGCGGTACGAAGGAGTCACTAGCGATCTGGCAAGCTCGGTGTTGGAGCAAAATAAAATATACGACCGCCTCAAAGCCAGCGGTCGTTGCTTAGGGTATGCCGTTTAGCGAGCGAAACTCTACCTAACAGTTTCAATTTCCAGCGAAAACAAAATCGTGCACTGCCTCGACCAATCGAGAGTGAGTGAGCACCTGCTCATCTTTCCGATTGCGAATCAGAGTGAATACTTCTTTTTTTGGTGAAAGGACCTCCACCACACCCCCTCTGTAGTTCGTTATCTCAATAAACCCACTAACCACACCATTGAGGCTCTCTATCTCTGACAGCAGAGTAGGGTACTTCATCAGCACGCCTGCTTCTTCTGTACCTGCTTCGGCCCCAGGATTGTCAAAATATACTTTAACTTTAGGGCAAACGTTTCTATCCCAACGAAAGACCGGAATGCTTCGCCGAATCATCTCTTTAAATTCAGCCTCAGACTCTCCTCCCGAAAACTCACATCGATGGATCGGAATACAAAGAAATAGATTATCTCGCTTGGACTCCAGTCGTCCTTTCAGGCTGCCATGATATGTATTGGGCACTACCAACGCATGAGTAAATCCATATTTATTTTGCGAAATATTGAAGATAATAACTTCGCCCTGACCCAAAGAGCGAGGCGCTTGCTCAACAACCTCCACCGAAAATGCCCTGTCACTTAAGCCTTCAGATATAACCAGCAGGTCTTTCTCATCTGAGCTTTTCAAGCAATACTCGTAAACCACCTTGGGAAGCTTATGCTGAAAAAAATAGCAACCAGCGAATTCATCTACACTAGAAAAGGACTGCAATAAGTCACCTTTAGAGAACATACCAACCTCATTCATCGTCTCGCCCTCATGCTCTATCGATCAGGTCGCGAAAACGAAATCGACTGGAAACTGCTAGCCGAGAAATAGTCTTCGAATCATCACCTAACCTGAAAGTTTCGCGCAAAGCCGCTTCCCCTGGGCTCGCTGGCTTACGGCATGCACTGCCTGTATTCAATCTTCTCGCAAAAATTTATACCTAACAATACTCGTTAGAGTCAGAGTTCTCCAAAAAAATTGACATCCATGAGTCCATCACATTCCATAAATCGATTCCTTCTGTGGGACTTTCTGGCTTTTCATGCCACCAGATAAAAGCCTCGCCTTTGAATGGGCCTTCACCCAAAGCCAAATAATCACCAGCCCCGCTAGAAAAAACTCCTAGCATATCAGGAAGCGTCGGATAATCTTCATCGCACAAATCCTTGATTGGAACAAAATCTTCCAACCTTGATGGCCCCATAGTACAACCAATATAAAACCCAAAGCCATTATGCAATCTTGAATAAAACTGCCTAAAGCTCGTAGGAAGGCTGGGATAACTATCGAGATCTGACCCTTCAACACCTAGCGGAGCCCCGCCCATATAGAAATACAAATCACCACCCTCGCCATATACATACATGAGATACGGCCTATCACTCACTGCCAAAACAGTTCCTAGCACACATTTGTCGAGCCACGCGCTTACCCAAGGCAAAAACTCAGAAAAATCAGCCCACTCCACAGGAATATGTCTTTTTTCACCATCTAGAAAACCAAACCCAAGCCACTGCTTGGGAAAGTCGACTTCAAGAGGAACATCGTCAACTGAAAAATACACATCATAACCCTTTAGCTCGCTTGTAATACGCAGCCTTAAAGAATCAGACCATTTCATCTTCATATCACCTCAATAGCCCAAAAGCAAACCATTGATATATTGCTGTAATTCCGGCTCTAATTTAGCGCCCTTATCTACCATGGCAGAACGAAACGCCGGACCAACAAAAATATCCCCCTTCTTGTACAGCTCCCACTCGGTGAAATACTTTGCTCCTTTTGAAATATTTGCCACTTCACTCAACCCCTGGAAGTTCGGCTCGTAGCTTAGCAATTAACCAATTAGTTATTAAAGATCAGATTTTAGCATCTAACGCCTGCAATAGGGCTTTAAGTTAAAAATACATGACCGCACATCCGAAATCAGATCCGAACACTAAAAAATCTGACACAGAACGCCAACCCCAAACTCCTCGGGACCTATGCCGAGCTTATCATTCACCCTCATATAATCCCACATACTTCAAGCCATTATAATTCGATTTTAGAGGCTTGGAAATATTCGTACCACCATCGGAATACCAAAAAATTGCATTAGCCTTAGTAATGCCAAGCCTCAAACACTCCGCCTTTAAATTTCCAATACAACTAAAATCAACCGCAGACTCAATCAAGATTTCATCTAGACTCACCTCCTCCGCTTTCCTTGGTATAATCCCTATGAAATCCTCGTCATACCATCTCACACCAATATCTCTGCAAAACCCACAAACCTTATATGCTGGATCATCCAAATCCACAGAATAGTCCAACTCAAAATACTGCAGATAGTCATCCTCCGAAGAGAAATTTGTACCTACCCAAACATGAACTTTTTCATACCGCTCAATATCATAAGAATCCATTTAGCATGCTCCTAGTTTCATGTGCTTGCCGTGATGTGAATCGATCACGCTAAGCGCTTGAGCTTTGCTTTGCTTTGCTTTGCGCGCCATTCAAATCTTCAATTAACTTATTATAGAACAGCCTTCCCGCTCTACTACCATGGTGCGGACCGTCCGGTACAGGATTACCATGTTTGTCTGTTACACCCACAAAAGTAATATCTTTAGTCGGCACCGTCATTTCCTTAAGCTCCTGAGCGGTAAAAACCTAGTTCTTTTGCCTTCGCCGCTATAGAGACAGGAAACATTTCATGCTTACCTCCCGGGCTCCAAAGGGCAGCTTCTACAGATTTTTTATTATGCCGGTGTTGTGCACCTGCGAAAGCTTGTCGGCCGGCAAGGTCGAGGCAAACTGCCAGGCCTTGCGCCCCATGGCGTCATAACCGAAGCAACTGGTGAGCTTGCCCTGGGTCCGGTACACCTCGCGGTGCAGGTCATCGCGCTCCATGTCACTGATGACCTGGCCGTCCAGGTTCAACTGGTGCAGGTGACCGCTGCCGTAGTACAGGTGATTGACCTTGCGCCCATCCGGGAGGGTCAGCGTGGTCAGGTTGCTGAGCGGGTCGTACTCGTAGCCAAGCGTGCCGTCAGGGCTGATTTCTTTGGTCAGACGGCCGAGCAGATCGTAGGTGTACTTAAGCTTTTCTTCTGTGATCCCAAGCTGCTTGCCGATCCCGGTCGGTTGCCGCTCGATGCTCAGCAGCCGGTCGCCGTCGTCGTAGACGAAGTCTTGCCGCGCATCGCTATTGAGCTTGGCAATCAAACGGCCAATGGCATCACGCTCAAAGAGCGTATGGCGCTCTGGCCGCTCGGCATTCTCGCCATAGCCAATCTCATCCAGTCGTGTGAGATGGCCACCGACGTTGTAGCTGAAACGCCGGGTCAGGTTATCCACCCGCACTTCTTCGCTCAGCCGGTCCGACACGTCGTAGGCAAAGCTGTACGTGGCGTTGTTCTCGTTGACCAGCGCGGTCAGGCGAATGGCCTTGTCGTACTCGTAGCGAACCCGCTGGCCCTTGGCATCCTGGCGGCTGCTCGGCAGGCCACGGGCCGTGCGCATCAGGCGGGTGGTCTGGCCCTTGCCGTCGGTGTGGCTGAGCACCTGCCCGTAGACGTTGTAGGTGAAGCTTTCCGTGGTGCCGTCCGGGTGGCTGATGCGCAGCACTTCGCCGTCGGGCTTGCGCTCCAGCGTGGTGGTCTGGTTCAGCGCGTCTGTTACCGCGACCAGGTGCTGGCCAACCCGTTCCTCCACGCTCCGATTTTTAACGAAAAAACGCGCAAAGCCTCAAGAATCAGTTAATTAGGGAATTCTCCAGCGCAATAAATATCAAATAACTTTTTCACCCACTCAAAATCACACACCTTAGATATCGACTCAGCCACCAGCCCTATATCATCCGAAACATATCCTGCAACATCCGAGCTATTAACCAACCCGTATACTTTCTTAAACACATACTCTCGTATATCACTTACACCCTCTTCATCGCTTTCAGATGAGTACTCGATTTTTTTTAACTCCTCAAATGCAGCGATCCATGCGGAGTCGAAGACATCGTCATCACGCCTATCTAATGCTTCATCCCAATCATTCACACTAGACACAACAGCCTCAAAAAAACCATCCCGCTGAATTATGCACTTCAAATCATCCAAAGAGTCTATTTTCATCTTAGCCCACCCTCTTTAAGCCAATTTTCTATTAAATCGACCGCTGCGCGCGGCGTCACATTTTCACCAAGAACATGGGCTCCGTTCGGCGAAACGACATCAACTTTGATATGATCCAAATCTTTATAAGCCTCACGATATGCCGCAAAAAGTTGATCATCTGTACCTGGGAAATCGCCTTGCCGAGGCCCGACCGGTCCTCTTTCTGCCTCATGTAGAAGCCAATGTTCATGCTCTGGGTTTTCACCTTTAGGGAATAGTGTTGGCCGCGTTTTATCAGATCTAGAAACGGCGAAAGGTCTACCTTTCGACTTTCGCACCGATGGCACATGATGTCCAGATTTGCTCACCCCCATACCTTTCTTCTCGCACCAACCCCAAGGATCAACTCCTGTGAAGGGGCTGGAAACATAGCGATAGAGATTGAATCCTCCATCCAAACCTATCGGATCTTGTGTAACAAAGCGCCCAAGCTCACAATCGTAGTAGCGAAACGTATTGTAATGCAGCCCTGTTTCTTGATCAAAGTATTGGCCTTGGAAGCGCAGATTCTGCTCAACCTTACTAACGGGCAGTTGCTCTACCGCCCCCCACGAGCGATACGTTGCCTGCCAAACAATCTCACCCTCGCTATCCGTCAGCTCAAGCGGCGTCCCAATCTGGTCCGTATGGAAGTAATAGACCTTCTGCCCTTCCCCTTCAACCTGATCAACCCGCGCCAACGGCGCATAGCTACCCGGCTCGTACAGGTACAAGATGCTCTGCCTAGGCGTTTCCTCCCGCAGCATCCTCAGCCCCTGCCAGAGGAAGCGCTTCTGCTCGACCTCGCCATTGATTTCAGCCTGCTTGGCTATTCGCCTCCCCAAGCTGTCGTAACGATACTCGCCTTGGCTTTCCAGCTTGCCATTGACCAACGTCTCCGCCCGCACCAGCCGGTTCTCGCAGTCATAGCTAAAGCTCTGCAGCTTGCTGTGCCCAGAGCGCTTCTCGATCAGGTTGCCCCACGGATCGTAGCGGTACTCCTGGTCCCGCCACTGTTTGATGCGGTTGTCCTTGACCTTGTCGAACTGCCGCGCATTGAAGTCCAGGCGGTTGGCTGCCGGGTCGTAGCGGAACTCCTCGCTGCCGATCAACGAGCCGGTATCACGACTGCGCAACTGGCCGTTGGCTTCGTATTCGTACTTGATCTCCCCGCGTAGCTTGTCAAGGGTACGCACCAGTTCACCGGCCGGGTCGTACTGGTAACGGCGGTGGATCGGGTTGTAGGCGTGCTCGACCAGCAACGAGGTATTGATGCCGGTGTTGTGCACTTGCGAGAGCTTGTCGGCCGGCAAGGTCGACGCAAACTGCCACGCCTTGCGCCCCATGGCGTCATAACCGAAGCAACTGGTGAGCTTGCCTTGGGTCCGGTACACCTCGCGGTGCAGGTCATCGCGCTCCATGTCACTGATGACCTGGCCGTCCAGGTTCAACTGGTGCAGGTGGCCACTGCCGTAATAAAGGTGATTGACCTTGCGCCCATCCGGGAGGGTCAGCGTGGTCAGGTTGCTGAGTGGGTCGTACTCGTAGCCGAGCGTGCCGGCAGGGCTGATTTCTTTGGTCAGACGGCCGAGCAGATCGTAGGTGTACTCAAGCTTTTCTTCCGTGATCCCAAGCTGCTTGCCGATCCCGCTCGGTTGCCGCTCGATGCTCAGCAACCGGTCGCCGTCGTCGTATGCGAATGTCTGGCTCGCATCACGGTTGATCTTGGCAACCAAACGCCCAATGGCATCACGCTCGAACAGCGTATGGCGCTCGGGCCGCTCGGTATTTTCGCCATAGCCAATCTCATCCAGTCGTGTGAGATGGCCACCGACGTTGTAGCTGAAACGCCGGGTCAGGTTATCCACCCGCACTTCTTCGCTCAGCCGGTCCGAAGCGTCGTAGGCAAAGCTGCACGTGGCGTTGTTTTCGTTGACCAGTGCGGTCAGGCGCTGCGCTTTGTCATGCTAGTAGCGAATCCACTGGCTCTTGGCGTGCTGGCGGCTGTTCACGCGAACTACACTGCAACCGTGAGGTCTGGACCTTGCATTTACGTCAAGGAAATCGCTGTTCTTCATAACCATTAGGGAAGACATTTATTATACTCACCAACTCGCCGGACTCATATTTAAAGCTCACTTCAAAGTCACTAAATGCAGATTCAATATGCTCTTTTTGCCGAACATGTATTTTTTCTAGGCGATTATCAGCGTAGACATAATTTGACTCACTGCATCCGTACTGACCCCAATTCATATCTTTCACCACCGCTCCCTCTTCAAGCAATGAAATCGAGATATTCCTAAGTTTTCCGGTGCTGGTAAAATGGACCCGCTCAATACCTCCGCCGCTATAGCGGTAGAATTCCTTATTGATAATTTTTTCAGACTGCCCATAAATCTCCACAAAAACCACTTTGTCATACTCATCCAAATGATACAGATGAGTATTTTTTATATGAGCTGGAATTTTCTTCAAGGCTTTTCCTTTTTTAAATCCGGCCCGCTCGATTTCATATGGGCTGACGTTATATAGCGGCCCCTTGCTTATTACTATTCTTCTCGATCTGTATAAAGCCTCAGACAAACAAGAAGACAGGACCTCCTCAGCTCGCGATTCAATTTCTAGATATTTTCTTTCAAGATCTTTTAAGTTATTCATGCTTTTATCCAGCCTAGAATATTCCGAGGGCAATTTCAGAGTTGATCTTGTTCAACTCACTCAAGAAGTCACCACTGTTATTTATATCGCCCAAGCGATCAAAGACCTTCTGCTTATAAGCATTGGTGTGAATGCTTGCATGATTGGGCAAGGTGCTGCCAGGAGGAAGCTTAACTTTACTATTCGAGGGTAGGAAAATGCCATTTTCCGCAGCATTGATATCTATCCTCAAGCGCTCCATTTTAGTTTGAAGCGCCACCATTCTCACATCACTCGAGTTAGACATGACAATATGGTGCGCCGAGTTCTTAAACGCAGGCTCGGACTTACCCGCTGCCACCATATTAGCCCTAAGTGCTTTAGCATCAGTCGAGCATGTCAATCCCCAAGGATCAATCCATATCATAGGATTCACTGCGTACTGATATAGATTCAAACTACCCGTTAGCCCGATCGGGTCTTGAGTAATAAAGCGACCTGATTCAGAATCATAAAATCGGTAGATGTTGTAGTTAAGCCCCGTTTCGCCATCGAAGTACTGACCCTGAAAGCGTAAGTTCTGCTCAATCTTACTAGCAGACAGTTGCTCTACCGCCCCCCAAGAGCGGTACGTCGCCTGCCAAACAACCTCACCCAGGCTGTCCGTCAGCTCCAGCGGCGTACCAATCTGATCAGTATGGAAGTAATAGACCTTCTGCTCTTCCCCTTCAACCTGATCAACCCGCGCCAACGGCGCATAGCTACCCGGCTCGTACAGGTACAAGATGCTCTGCCCAGGCGTTTCCTCCCGCAGCATCCTTAGCCCTTGCCAGAGAAAGCGCTTCTGCTCGACCTCGCCATTGATTTCAGCCTGCTTGGCTATTCGCCTCCCCAAGCTGTCGTAACGATACTCGCCTTGGCTTTCCAGCTTGCCATTGACCAACGTCTCCGCCCGCACCAGCCGGTTCTCACAGTCATAGCTGAAGTGCTGCAGCTTGCTGTGCCCCGAGCGTTTCTCGACCAGATTGCCCCACGGGTCGTAGCGGTACTCCTGATCCCGCCACTGTTTGATCCGGTTGTCCTTGACCTTGTCGAACTGCCGCGCATTGAAGTCCAGGCGGTTGGCTGCCGGGTCGTAGCGGAATTCCTCGCTGCCGATCAACGAGCCGGTATCACGACTGCGCAATTGGCCGTTGGCTTCGTACTCGTACTTGATCTCGCCGCGTAGCTTGTCGAGGGTACGCACCAGTTCACCGGCCGGGTCGTACTGGTAACGGCGGTGGATCGGGTTGTAGGCGTGCTCGACCAGCAACGAGGTATTGATGCCGGTGTTGTGCACCTGCGAAAGCTTGTCGGCCGGCAAGGTCGAGGCAAACTGCCAGGCCTTGCGCCCCATGGCGTCATAACCGAAGCAACTGGTGAGCTTGCCTTGAGTGCGGTACACCTCACGGTGCAGGTCATCGCGCTCCATGTCACTGATGACCTGGCCGTCCAGGTTCAACTGGTGCAGGTGCCCACTGCCGTAGTACAGGTGGTTGACCTTGCGGCCATCCGGCAGGGTCAGCGTGGTTAGGTTGCTGAGTGGGTCGTACTCGTAGGCTAGCGTCCCATCGGGGGTGATTTCTTGGGTCAGCCGGCCGAGCAGATCGTAGGTGTACTCAAGCTTTTCTTCCGTGATCCCAAGCTGCTTGCCGATCTCGGTTGGTTGCCGCTCGATGCTCAGCAAGCGGTCACCGTCGTCGTATGCGAATGTCTGGCTCGCATCACGATTGATCTTGGCGACCAAGCGGCCAATGGCATCACGCTCGAACAGCGTATGGCGCTCTGGCCGTTCGGCATTTTCGCCATAGCCAATCTCATCCAGTCGTGTGAGATGACCACCGACGTTGTAGCTGAAACGCCGGGTCAGGTTATCCACCCGCACTTCTTCGCTCAGCCGGTCCGAAGCGTCGTAGGCAAAGCTGTACGTGGCGTTGTTCTCGTTGACCAGCGCGGTCAGGCGAATGGCCTTGTCGTACTCGTAGCGAACCCGCTGGCCCTTGGCATCCTGGCGGCTGCTCGGCAGGCCACGGGCGGTGCGCATCAGGCGGGTGGTCTGGCCCTTGCCGTCGGTGTGGCTGAGCACCTGGCCGTAGACGTTGTAGGCAAAGCTTTCCGTGGTGCCGTCCGGGTGGTTGATGCGCAGCACTTCACCGTCGGGCTTGCGCGCCAGCGTGGTGGTCTGGTTCAGCGCATCGGTCACCGCCACCAGGTGCTGGCGTTCGTCATAGCGGTAGTACGTGCTCTTGCCCGAGCAGTCCTGGTAGCGCTCGACCTGGGCCAGGGTGTTCCACCACAGGTACTTGGACTTGTAGGTCGCATCGATGATCGTGTGCGGCAGGCCGTCATCGCTGTTCAGGTACTCGGTCATCTGGCCGAGGGCATCGAATTCGGCGAGCAGGTTGCCCTTGTCGTCGTAGCGCGCTCGCCAAGTGCTGCCATCCGGGTAGCTGACCTGAGTCACCAGCGTGGTCAGGTGGTGATACTCGTAAACGGTCTTGCGCCCCAGCGGGTCGGTCTCTTCGAGCAGTCGGGAGAATTCGTCGTACTTGAATTGCAGGCGGTTACTGTCCGGCAAGGTCAGGCCAACCATATTGCCGTGTTCGTCAAGCTCGATGGCGTAACGCTCGCCGCCATAGTCGCGGCTGGCGACCACGCGGTGGTCGGCGTTGTACTGCACTTCCAACTCGCGGCCAAGTACGTCGGTGGCCCAGCTGGTGCGGCTATCGAGGTCGTAGCGGAAGTGGTAGTGCTCGCCGTCGCTGGTCCAGTGTTCGACTACGCGTGGCCTGTCGCCCTGGGTTTGCCAACGGTAGTGGCAGCCCAGCCCCAGCGCGTTGCTGTGGGTCACCATCAGGCCGTCTGCGTAGCTGAAGCTGCGCACGGTGTCGCCGTTGCGGTTGATCACCGCGCTCAGCTGGCCGTGTTCGTCGTAGCGGTACTGGGTAAGCGTTTCCACCGCTTCGTTGTTCACCACGCGCTTGATGTCGGTCAGGCGACCCAGCGGGTTATCGTAGTGCAGATGCACGCGGGTGCCGCCGGTGGCGCTGATGTCGGTCAGTGTGCCGTCGGGCGTGCGGGTGAAGTGCAGGAAGTGGCCGAGGACGTTCTCGATTCGCTGCAGCGGTACTTCGGTGTTGGTGTCTGGCACTTCGCCGAAGTAGAAGAACAGGTTGTCGAGGGTCTGCAGGATGTAGTGGCCGCCCTCGGTGCACACCAGGTACACCTGCTCGTGCGGGTTGTAGATGCGCTGCCCCGGTTGCAGGGTCACGAACGGGACTTCGCGGCCCTGGTTGTCGGTGAGGTAGATGAATGTCCCCTGGCGGCGCAGGCTCTGCTCCCAGGGCAGCACCCAGCCGCGGCCGAGTACGCTGTCGACCGTCAGGTCGCTGGCGTAGAAGCGCGACCACTCGATCGGCATCAGACCCGGCAGGCTGAAGTCGATTTCATCGGGGATCAGCTTGCGGCCCGTCGTGAGGTCGACCGGGTTGCCGACCAGGCCGCCGATAGCCTTGCGGGCCACGGGCTCGACTACGTAACGGCTGGCCACCTCACCGGCGACGAAGCCGGCCGTGAACTTCAGGGCGCAAGGCATGACGGCTTTCATGCCGGCCTGGGTACCCGCCTTGATCAGCTGGGCGATACCGCCTGCGGCACCGGCGATGGCCATCAGCACATCCACGGTGGTGCGCAGCCACTCCGGGACTTCATCGTCCACGGGCAGGTAACGGTAGGTGCCGCCGCCGATGATGACGTTGTCCGAACCACCGGAAATGGTGGCGCCGCAGGTCAGCTTGTCGCCCTTGCGCGCGGCGGCGACGCTGTTGATGAAGACGTTGGTCGAGCCTTCGGCAATCTGCACCGGCCCTGGGTGCTTGTCGCAGGCACCGATGCTTTTTTCGACGCGGGCGGCCTTGCGGCTGTTGATGAACACGTTGGGTGAGGCAGTGGTTATCGTCCCTGAGGGGGACGAGAACATACTGCCTATCGCCTCTCCGGCGGCGGTCAGCAAGCTGCCCCCGATGCCGGCTGCGAGGCCGGCCAGCAAGGCCACGCCGAACCCGCAGGTGAACGTGGCGATGGCCACCGTGGCCACCAGCGCAATCCCCAGGGCGGCCCCGATCAGGAAGCCCCCCAGCGCGCTGGTGTGCGCTATCTCGTCGCCGAACCTGGCCGCTTCGAACATGAGGGGTTACTCCTGTTCGCCGGACTCGGCGCTGGTCTCGGACGGGGCACGCGGGGTGAAGCTGGCCAACAGGTTGTCCCAGTCCTGGTTCTGCTGGGCACTGAAGTCGGCCTGTGCAGTGGTGGAGAAGATCAGGGCACGCCCGGGGCTGATGATGAAGGCGGCCTGGCGCTGGTACAGCGGGCGGCCCTGGTTCATGTAATAGGCGTCGATCTGGATGCCGGCAATGGGTGCGGTAACCGAGAGCGTGACGGCCTTGTTGCCCATGCGGGTGTAGCCGCGCAGCTTGGAGGTGAGCAGCTTGACCTGGCGATCGACATAGGCCTGCAGCGCTTCGTCCGGCAGCAAGGTGTCACGCGAGATGGTGATGCTCAAGGGTGCTGGAACACTGGCACCCAAGACGAACATGTTGACCGTGCGGTCCTCGAAACCTGCCGGCAGCGCAATGCCGCCTTCCTGTAATTCGTAATCCATGCGATGAAAATTCCTGATAGCGAAAAAATCGGGGTCAGCCCTGCGCGAAGCCATCGAGCATGCGGTCGAACTCGGCCAGCCACTGGCTCAGGCCGGGCTTGCTGGGGTCGATCACGCTGGAGATATCCAGCCATTGCAGCGAATCGCTGCCGGCGATGGGCACCAGTGCGCCGACCAGGCGACCGTGCCGAGGCTCGTGGCCGGCATTGAAGTGAAAGTCCACGACCTTGGCCGGGTTCCCAGCCAGGAGGCAGTCACGTTGGCGAATCACGCGCAGTTGCGGGTTCAATTCGCGCAAAGCCTCGACTGCGCTCTGGAACAGTTGCTCCAGCGGCTGCCTGGCGCGTACATCACGGCGGCGGATGCTGAGGCTGACCGGCTCGCCTTCATGCTCGAGGGTGGTCTGGATGTCGCGAAAACGAAAGCCGAGCGGAAACTGCAAGGAGAACCCTGCGAAGGTGAAAGCGCTGGCGACATCCTGCAACACGGCTGGCACCGGTTCCGGCTCGGGCACAGGCTCCGGCACATGAGCAGCTTCCGCCAGACTGGCCAGCCGCACAGCCTCCTCTTGCGCTTCGCGCCTGGCGGAGATGCGGTCGTAGATCGAGGGCTTGTACATAAACCTTGCCTCAGTCGTTGATCCGCACTGCGGCGCCGGTGATCTGGGTGGTGTCGGTACTGGTGGTCACGATGACCTTGCCTTTGATCTCGATGCCTTCCGGGGTCAGCGTGATGCTGCTGTCGCCCACCTGCAGGATGATGTGCTGCTTGGCGGCCACCTGGATGAACTGGTTGTCGACCTGCAGGGTGTAGGAACCTTCGGTCACTTGCACCACGGTGTCTTTCTTGACCGTTTCGGTGTGCGTACCGCCAACAGTAATCGAGCGGTTGTTCCCCACATCGTGGGTCTCATCCAGCTCGATCTCGGTATCCATGTTGCGCTCGGCATGCATGATGATCTGCTCGGCGCCGGCCTTGTCCTCGAAGCGGAAGAAGTTGGCGGTACCGCCGTCGCCCTTCATCGACCGCGTCAGGAACCCACTCTGGGTCTTGTTCGCCGGCAGCGACCATGGCGGGGTGTTGGTGCTGTTGTACAGGCTGCCCATGATCAGCGGCCGGTCCGGGTTGCCATCAAGGAACACCACCACCACTTCGTCGCCTACACGTGGGATCTGGATGCTGCCGAAGCCACCGCTGGCACCGGATTGGGCGACACGTACCCAGCAAGAGCTGTGATCGTTGTATTTGCCATTGCGGTCCCAGTGGAACTGGATCTTCACCCGGCCCAGTTCGTCGGTGAAGATCTCCTCACCCGGTGGACCGACGATGATCGCGGTCTGCGGGCCGGCAATGGTCGGTTTGGGCGTACTCAGCTGCGGGCGGAACGGGATCTTCTTGCGCACGCAACTGAAGGTGTTGAAGTAGCTGGCCTGCTGGCCGGTAAGGTAGTTGTTGTGGCCTTCGCTTTCCACGCTCATCAGCAGGAACTGACGGTCTTCTACCGGCCCCTGGTCGTGGATGTAGTGCTGCAGCAGTTCGAAGGTGTAGCCCGGCTTCATGGCCCGGCAGTTGCTGGCGCCTTCAAACTTTTTGCCGCGCAGCTCCAGCGCCTCAATGCGCAGGCGCAGCAGGGTTTCGCCTTCGTCATAGGTACCGTGGGTGTACTGGCCGGGGAAGTCGTAGATCTCGAAGTTCTCGACATCGCCCTGCTTGTTCACGCTGTTCAGCGCCACCGGCAGGCGGTTGTTCGGTTGGCGGTAGTCAAAGGTTTGCGTGGCCATCTTGCCGGATTGCAGTTGACGGTTGCCGCTCCACTGGGTGATGGAGTCGGCGGTCTCGGTGACCGAGGCGCTGTGGAAGCGGATTTGCGGTTGCTCGGGGATGGCCACCAGCGTGCTGGAGTCATCGCAGATGATCATGGTGTGGCCTTCGGCGGTGTGCTCGAAGTAGTAGAACATCCCCTCTTCCTCCAGCAGGCGCTGGACGAAGTTGAAGTCGGTTTCGCGGTACTGGGTGATGTAGGTGTAGCGCTTCTGTGGCCGGGTCAGGCGAAACTCGTGGCGGGAAAACGCCGGGCACAGGGCAAACACTTCGGTGACCACTTCCTCGACCGTGTTGCCCTGGAAGATCCGCGTGTCGAAGCGGTTCTTCAGCATCGAGAACCAAGGGTTGAGGGTAGCGGTATAGCGCGCCATGCCGCCGTCGCTGCCGATGCTGGCAAAGCGTGTGAGGTAGCCGGTTATGTACCGCGGGCCGCCTTCGGCCAGTTCGATCTCGATGCTGACGTGCTGGCCCATCATGGATTTGAGCGGCACGCCGGAGTCTTCGCAGACCAGCAGCAGTTCGTAGTTGAACGCCCGCGACAGGGCTTCTGTGCCCTTGAAGGTTTCCAGCAGCAGCTCCTGCTCGGGGTTGGCCAGGTTGTGAAACTTGAACAGGCGGCGGTTCTGTGGCGACAGCAGCGCGGAGGCCAAGTCCATGATCATGCGAAATCTCCTTGAAAACACGGCCAGCACGCGCTTGCGATGCTCAGCTGCAACCCTGATCTTGCGGGCGTATTCTGCATGCGCGCATAACGCGCGTGCTTGCGGAATCATGCGACTGCCTGCAGAAAGGAAAGTGCCATCATGCATTGAAATAAATGCGACAGGGTTCACATTTCCGAATGCCAGGCAGGCAGAAAGGCCCAAAGGAAACACCGGCAAAAGCTGCCCTGTCAACTCACTACAGGCCTAGGAAAACCGGGCAATACAGCCCTGCAAGGCAATGTCATATCGCCATCCCTCATCTTCCTCACTGGCGCCCGGAAGCGCCCCCGACAATCGCAGAACGGCCCGTCGCAGAAGGTTCTTGAGGTGTCGATCAGCGCCCATGCCTGACAGCTCCCACTCGAACTGTCTCGCTACCTGATGCATCAGGTCCACTGGCGGAGAAAAATGTTTCATAACGTGGATTGGTTCAAATTTTTCGCCACTGGCCAATTCCGGCAAATGGCCATTGCGAACGCGGCCGTAATAGCACTTGCGGGATGCGGTCAGCCACAAAGCCGTGCAGCGATGCTCAATTGCCATCATTGCCGCGCACGCCTGTCATGAGAACAATGGGCTCTCCGCCGGACTTCACACCCATCCTGAGGTCTGACGCGACATGCTGCGCTCGCCGCCGAGCGCCGCCACTTCCATGGACAGTGAAGCGAAAATGGATCTTTTAGCCAACATCCCCAGTTGGGGAGACATCGAACGCAATCTCGAGCAGAAATTCAGCGAGCTCAACCAGAGCGTCGACAGCGGCCTGAACAGCGCCCATGAGGCCTGGGACGGTTTCAGCCGCCGAGTGAGCAATGGCGCCAACCAGGCCTATGGCTACCTCGGTGGCCAGCGTATCGACAACGTGCGCCAGGCCATGGCCCTGTCCTACCCGATCATTCAGGACAACCTCAAGCGCAAGTGGTCCTCGATAGGTATCGAGCAAATCCTGCCGGTACTGCTGCAACTGGTCAAAGAGGTGTCGATGATCCTCGGTGGCAGTGTGGCGGTTGGCTCGCTCGCCGGTGGCGTGGCCGGGGCGTTCGCCTTTGGCGTCGGCGCGGCGCCGGGCGCGGTGGCCGGCGCCGGCATTGGCCTGCAGGTCGGCAACCTGATCCTCATGGGCCTGGGGCTGTCCGCCATCGCCGAGTATTTTTATCAGGGCCTGCCGGCCTGCCTGTCGACCCTTCAGCAAGGCATGGCCACGGCCTGGTTCGCCGAGGATGGCCTCAAGCCCGTTGGCCTGGACCCGAGCGGCGGTTCCGCGGCGCAGGCCCAGGAGCGTGTCGAGCGTGCGGCGCGCCAACTGGCCCGCGGCCAGGAGCAACTGGTGTTGCTGCTGCTGACGGCCATTGTAACCTACCTGACCCGCGGGCAGATAAAGGCGGGCATTCAGAGGAATATGGAAACGCCCGCCATACGCAGTGCCCGGCTGCAGGCGGAAATGTCCAACAAGCAGCTGGCGGCCTGGTTGGCGAAGAATGAGCAGAAGCTGTTGGCGCAGCCGGAGTTGCAAGTTAAAGAACCATCTCCCATCAGCCAGGTCGAGCCAAAGAGCTTGCGAGAATTTTATGCGAAACAGGACCCTGACTTTGTAGCGCACGATCAACAACTAAAATATGCAGAGACTTTTGCACCCCGAGGCCTTAGCAACAAACAGATTAATGAGTATCTCGACACCCCTGATGGTGAGCTATATCTGCAAAAGCTACGTGCCGCAGACCCCAAAGCATCAGACATGGACATTTTCAGCCGAGCCATCTCCCAGATAGGCTCGGGCAGTAACACTCCAAAACTGTCCATCATAGATTCGCCCCTCGTGAAAATCGTGCCAGTGGGACAAGAGCCAAGCCGTTACTCTCCATTTTTCACCACTATGGAGGAGCTGCAGTCTGCTGCGCAGGGAAGCCGAACCCTGGCTGATAGCCTAGGGTTACCGCTGGGCAGTGAGGCTACAAAATATTCAATTTTTGAAATGACGCCACTTAAACCAACAGAGGTTTTTGTCAGCAAGATCGCGCCTACCACCGAATTTGGAGGTAACATTGACAGGGTGGGTGGCGCACTTCAATATCTTACCCCTAACCGTAATGAGTGGTCGGCCACCAAGCTCATAGGCACTATTGATAACTAGGATAGACAATGAACACGCACACACTGAGGGCTACCGCTACAGCGCTTCGTGAAAAACTTGAGGCTCTCGAAGATCAAAATTCCGATGCGAAGCTGATGCTCAACACCCTACGCGGCCTCTTATTAAAAGCTGAAAATGGAAAAATTCATGCCCCCATGGAGGCTAGAGACATACCTGGTTACCGCTACTTACCGGAAACCAACTTACAGGACGATCGTAATCTCAGTCAGTTATTTGCAGAATTTTACATGGCATTGATTGATGGAGAGGAGTGGAGTTCCTTTAAGAAATTCCAAGCCAAAAATAAAAAACACGATTAGAGAAAGATGGAGCAAATACTGCTGTAAACTTCTTCAAGTCACAGGGCTATAAGCCTGCCGACTACGAAGGCTACATGAACGGCTTGGGCTTCACTCAACCAGTCTTCACGGAAACAATCAACCGGGGCAAGACACTTTGGCAATTCCAGATGCCCGGCGGCCGGCAAGGCATGCGGTACTCTCCTACCCCTGACGTGGTGCCAGGGCAACTGGGGATCAACCCGCTTGGCCAGATCTATAAAACGGAAACCATCGTGCCCAAGATCGTGAACGTCTATCAGAGCACTGAGAAGGTCACGCTGCTGAGGAGCACCTCGGCACCGGTACTGGATACCTGGTCCGTTCCTTCCCAACCCTATAACGCCATTGGCGGTGCTCGGCAGATGACCTCTGGCCAACGCGAGCTCTTCAAACTGATAACACCAGGTGCATTATGAAACCCACCCCCCCTCGGCTATGTACAGAAGGCTATCGACATAACCGCGCAGCGGAACAAGGCCTGCCCCGCTTACCCCATTTATGGCATGCTACTAAACCAACTTGACTATGTGAAAGCCGTGTTCGAAGGGCGTGAGCAAGATAAATCGAAACTCCACCAACTCAGTATCGGTGCCATTGCCTCGAAAGAATTCGAAGAAAATGACCCCGAGTTGGCCAGAGCACTGAAAGACGCCTATTACGTAGCCATCCAATCGGCTCGTGGCCTCAAAATTCAACTGCCCGATTGATTGCCGACGTTCGATCAGGCCAGCCACTGAACATCGGGCGCAGTCACTGACGAAAGCTATAAACCCTACACCCAGCAGACTGAGCCACGATGGACATTTACGCACTCCGGCAAAAATCGATAGCGCTGCGTGTCATCATTGACCGGCTGAAGTCACACGACCCGGCCGCCATGAAGTTGAGTGTAGAGCTGACGCTCTTGTTGAACGCGGCAAAGCAGCAGCGGATCCGCACCCCGATGGAATGGCGTGACATCCCCGGAAGCTATCTGTTCACCGAAGAAGGGCTGCAGCAGTATGCCGATCTCGAGCACGCCTTCGCCGAGTTTCGTATCGAGCTGTCCGGGGGCGAGCCCCCTACCCTGCACAAGCTCAAGGCGCGCCAGGCGTGCAGAGACTGAACCACTACTTGCCAACGAACGCTCTCGCGAGCTATCGCACAAGGCTGTTGAGCCGCCAGAACCCAGATACAAACCTAGATTCACCGAAGAGGATATTCTTGCGATCGCCAAAGGCGAAAGGCCCGACCCCCACCACCTATCTAGATCCAGATTATGTCGCGCAACACTTGGCCCAATTCCAAAATGGCGCCTCACGCTTCATGACCCAGACCAACCTTGAGAACTACGGCATCGCACAGAGAGATGGTACGTCGTTCATAATGCCAGGCCACGAAGCAACCGAACTACTTGCCAAGACAGCAGGTGACAAGCTCGCGTTGGAGCAAGCCCTTGGCTAGCCTGAGAATTTCCTTGATACCAATGCACTGGTCCCGGTAGACATCCCTGATCCGAAGCAGTTGAATCTGCGGATTCCATCGGGAAATGAAGCCGGTGCTAACGAATTCTGGATCCCTGGTGGCAAGCTACCTGACGGCAACAGTGAAGTCGTCATAGACGCGGCGAGTATTGCCGCCAAGAGGTTCAATACCGCTCCCTTTTTTGAAGGCCCCCTATGAAATTCAAAGATCTTTTCATCAGTCGTCAGCACATGTACTCAATCGGCATCGAAGAAGACGCTAGTCAGTATTACGTTTCGTTCCCCGTCAGCAACGGCATGGTTGACTACGAAGAGTATTACGCCATTGCTCCAGCTACATTTAATGCCTTCATGGATGATCCTGATGCGGCGCTGGCTTTCGTGATAAAATGCCGCAAAAGACAACTTGATGAATTATTAATCATCAAGCCGGGAAAAAATCGGGGCACGGCCATCTAGTGCCACATAGATAAATGCTGACGAAATCCGACACTGCATGACCGTTTGACCCTACCAACAAATGAGTGGCGCCCTCTTACGCTGCGGTGAAGTGGTGCAGTTCCTTACCCCAATCAGGACTGACCATGAACACCGAAACAGTCAAGCAGAAGATTCGCTGCCACCCCCCGCACAGATCCGTACGTGCGGAACTACCGCATACGGCTCCTGCCTCAGGTACGTGACGCGAAGCGCTCCTCTGGTTTCGATTCGTGGCGTACTTCACAGTTTCTACCCGAACCGTCAAGGCTGGCAATAAAGCAATGCGTCCAGTTCATCATGCTGCGGCGAGAGATCGAAGAGCTTGGCTGCCAGTTCCTGGATATGTTGCGACCACGCAATCTTCTCCACCCACTCCGGCGGCATGCCGGACACGCCGTACAGCGCACCCGCCAACTGGCCGGCGGTGGCCGCGACACTGTCGGCATCATCGGCAAGGTTGGCGGCCAGGAGGATCGCGTCCTTGAAGTTGTCGGTGTTCCATACGGCCCACAGTGCCGCTTCCAAGGTATCGATGACGTAGCCGGAGGAGCGGATCTGTTCGCGGCTCTTTTGCCTGTACTCGCCCGCATTGATGATCATCGGGCGAGGCCGCAACGAACGCACCGCTGGGGCCAGGGCCTCTTCCTTGTCTGCACCGTTGAGCGCCAGATGCAGCTGTGCCGCAAACAGCTGACAGCAGTTCACTGCCTCGTCGGCGTTGTGGGTCACGCTGCTTTGCGTGACGCTTTCCCACCAGCTTGCCGACAGCGAGTGCCGGCGGAAGATTGCCGTAGGCGCAAGGCGGATGATGGAGCCATTGCCAGCCGTCGAGGGGTCATAGTTGCCTTGCCAGGTAATACCCTCGCGCAGCCAGCCTTCAAGGGCATTGCGCGTGGCATTGCCGATATCGAAACAACGACCGTTGGCACTGTTTTCCCCGCGCCGGTACCAGCGGACCAAGGCATCTGCGTAGGTGGCGTAATCGAACTTGCCCTTGCTCACATACGTGTCTGCCAGGCACAGCGCCATGCTGGTGTCATCAGTCCACTCACCCGCAACAAGGTTGAACGGGCCACCCCCGACCATGTCGCTCACCTGCCCCCTGTCGCGGGCCTGGAACTCGAGCGTGGTGCCGACCGCATCGCCGATGGCCAGGCCAAGCAGCGCGCCCCTGGCGCGGTCCAGTGCCTGCTCCGCGGTCAATGTGCAGGCTCTGGAATGCAGCCAGCTTGGCTTGACCGCCGGCGCCGCCGGCGTATCAGGCTGCAAGGTGGAGTCCATCCGCTGCTGCAACGGCCGGGAGGGCTCCGGCGACAGATGCGCATAACGTCGCACGTAGTCGGCCAGCAATGCGTTTGAGCTTCTTAGATCGATCATGGGATTTCTTTGAGAATGAATTGGGTAACGGAGCCATTGGCGTATCAACGATACCATTGCCTGCGGTCGAGGCCTTGATGATGCCCATCCAGTCAGGCCCCCTGGGCCTCTCAGCCTTCCAAGGCTGCGCGGGTGACATTGCCGATGTCGAAGCAACGGCCGTTGACGCGGTTTTCACCCTGCCGGTACCAGCGCACCATGGCATCGGCAAAGGTCCAGTGCCTGGTCCTGTGATAACGTGCTGAACCTGTTGCTCAGCCATGCCGGTTTGATCCGCGGCAGCCAGGGAATGCTCAGGCACACATGAAAGACCATCCCGAACTCTACGTAAGGTCCCCTATTCTTTTCCGGCTTACGGCCATCGGTCTGATGCTGTCCATGCTCGCCATGGGAGCACTGGCGGTGTACGCCTTATGGACAGATATCGTGCCCCTCTACGGCCGGATCTACCGTAATGCCCCGGTCGTGGAAACACCACTCAAAGCTTTCTTCATGATTGCATTCATTCCCCTGGGGCCTTGCCTGATCGTTGCCAGCCTGATCGCCGCATGGACCGGTCGGAAGTTTGACCCACCGAAAACCTCTTGGCTGCAAGGGCTCCAGCTACGCTCGCTGCAACTGACAGTTGTGCTGATGGTTATCGTTGCTCCGACAATGATTGCGCTGACCACAGCCACGCTTTCGGCAAAGGACTACTGGTCGTGCCCGAAGCTCAGGATCTCGGGCTCCGGTTGGCAGATGTTCTGGGTCAACGATGAACGGGTGTGCTTTAAGCCGGATCATTACATCAACGACAATTGGCCATGCATGGCAATCGATGGCAGAGACGTTTGCGTACAGGTCGATGGTCGCTGAGTTGGATGAAACCGGCTGCGCCGGTGTTCGCGGGCAAGCTGCCCGCTAATGCGGTGGCGGCTGTGACGGTGAATGACCAGGGATAGTGGCCGGCAGGTCCGGCCTATTCGCGGGTAAACCCGCTCCTACAACGTGGCGACACCACCGGTCGATGTAGGAGCGGGCTTGCCCGCGAATGCGGTGGCGGCTGTGACGGTGAATGACCAGGGATAGTGGCCGGCAGGTCCGGCCTATTCGCGGGTAAACCCGCTCCTACAACGTGGCGACACCACCGGTCGATGTAGGAGCGGGCTTGCCCGCGAATGCGGTGGCGGCTGCGACGGTGAATGATCAAGGATATTGGCCGGCAGGTCCGGCCTATTCGCGGGTAAACCCGCTCCTACAACGTGGCGACACCACCGGTCGATGTAGGAGCGGGCTTGCCCGCGAATGCGGTGGCGGCTGTGACGGTGAATGATCAAGGATATTGGCCGGCAGGTCCGGCCTATTCGCGGGTAAACCCGCTCCTACAACGTGGCGACACCACCGGTCGATGTAGGAGCGGGCTTGCCCGCGAATGCGGTGGCGGCTGCGACGGTGAATGATCAAGGATAT
>NZ_JBTRAR010000014.1:0-166061 GCF_054611535.1 Pseudomonas sp. VEM90
ACCCAGCATCTTGAGCAGTTCGGCTTTGCGCTCAGAGGAATAGTACGGCACAACGGCTCTCTTTCCGCCCCCGGGGTCTGGTTTCAGGTAAATCTGGCGAGGCGACAACTATCCTGACACCGGGGGGGGGTGATCGGCGCGGCGGTAGTGACGCTGGTTAGCGTGCGGGCCACGCATAAAGCCGTAGTCATCAAGTTCAGTTCTACGGCGCCAGGAATGGCGTTTGGAAATGGCATAGTAAAGCACTTAAGTAGCAATTTATTCGCCCGCGCCTCTGGCTACCCGGCGATTATCCTTGGACTAACCTCAGACATATTAAAAGGGTATCGACAGTCCCGAAATGGGGGGGCTCTATCAGGTGCGTATACTGCTGCTGGTGGATTCACATCTGCCGCTGGATCCGCTCTTATACTGGAAGCTAGCCTCGCGATTTCTGGCCCAACATCTTTAATCCCCTTCGCAGGCTGGGCTGCTGCGGGTCTCGTGCTTGTCGGTGCTATCGTGCTTGTCGGTGGGCTTTACCTACACGCTAAAGCACATGAGCGCCTCCATACTCCGATAGAGCTTTGGGCAAGCAGAAGTATTTTTGGCACAAGAGAGAACGATGGCGAAATCCGTTCTGGGATTAAGTTAGACCACCAGAAACTTCTCCCAAGCTTCACCAATATCAACGAAGAGCTTGAAGCCTGGCATACTCAGATCTACGCCCCCATTGCTCTGACTGCTGAACAAACAGCACGCCTAAATCTTGAAGGGCTTACTACACGATTGAGTATCAAAAATCAGTGGCCAACACCAGATTGGGCAACAATCATCCATAGCCATGTAGACGAGGGCATGGCCACCATTGAACTAACCGTACTCCTAAAAGACTTCATTATAGGGCAGAGCTTATGGCATGGCACCTTAAGCACCTTGGACTTCGACAGCAAGGCAACCCCCTCAAAGACTGAGCCGACCTGCCACTTAACTTGCGCAGGCCTTGTTCTACATTACAGAATCGATAGAGCCAGAGCAAAAAGTGGCACTCTATTAATAAGCTTTCTACCAAACCAAGGCTTATCCGCCAACACTCATTCAACCTCAACCCTTCATGTCGAGAGGTAGCACTGTGGCCACAACATGGTTATTTAGCCCACACGAAAACACTTATATCAAACCAAAGATCCACGGACAGATCAGCAAAATAACCACTACATTAGCGCAGCTCAGAAATCCATGGGTTTCCGACTCAGTCTTCATGGCCAAGATGTATACCGCCACGATTTTAGCCATCGCGATTGTATCCTACACAGGCTTTTTCACCCACTCAATCAATTACCAACAGGAAGGGGCATATGTATTTATTGCAATACAGCTCCTCGGACCATTTATTTTTACTCCATTCTTAGCCTGCCGTGTTTTCTTAATAAAAAAACTCTCTGACATATACCTCAATAGAGCCACCAAAAAAATATATTACAAACGCATAAATACAGTCATAGTTATTGATTGGAATAACACTGGAGGCGGTATTTTCAAACGCACAGAATTCGGCGGCTCCTCCTTCACTACCAGCTATGCCCTCGCCTTTGCCCCCCGCCGCGAAGACGGCAGCCTGCATCAAAAAGACTGCCTCTGGGTCGACAGCAACGAACCCACCGAACCCGGCGTCAAGCATGTAGCCGAGGTATGGGAATACCTCCGCCACTTCATGGACCACGGCCCGGACAAACTCCCCCCGCCCGGTGAACCCAACTGGTGGCACAAGCCACTGCACGCCATCTGCCTGACCCCGGCATAAGCCTGGCGCCACTACGCCCCTTGGCGAACCGGTGAGCCCGGTGAAATGCAGGGCAAAAAGAACTGGCAATTGCCGTTCTGGGCGGTGCTGTTCCCCTACAACCTGACCGTCGCTCTCTGTTGGTACTGTGTCTGCAAGCTTTTCAATGTCCGTGCAGCGCCACCACCGGCGGAGGCTTTCGAAGGTGGGCCTGCTAAGCCCGAATAGTCACCACCTGAAGTGGATAGGAAGAGAACGCTATGCGCCTGGATGGCAACGCGGCAAGACAGAATGGGGATGGCGCCCAGATCAAAGGGCTGTAGGACGACTCCTGACTTATCGCAGGCAAGCCAGCGTCCACAGGTTCGGCACAAATCTCAAGAGCGGTGCAATACCTGTGGCGCTGGCTTGCCGGCGATAATTGGGCGCAGCGCCTGTCAGGCGAACTTGGCCCGGGCCGCGTGCAGCTTCTTGTAGCTGTCGATCAGGCGCAGGTGGCGATCAAGGCCTTCGAGCTTCATGCTGGTCGGGGTCAGACCATGGAAGCGCACACTGCCGTCCACCGAACCCAATACCGCGTCCATGCGCGCATTGCCGAACATACGGCGGAAGTTGGCTTCGTAGTCATCCATCTCCAGTTCGTCATCCAGCTGCACTTCCAGCACCACGTTCAGCGCCTGGTAGAACAGGCCGCGGTCTACGGTGTTGTCGTTGAACTGCAAGAATGCCTCGACCAGTTCCTTGGCGTCCTCGAAACGCTGTACCGCGAGGCAGATCAGCAACTTCAGTTCGAGAATGGTCAGTTGGCCCCACACTGTGTTTTCGTCGAACTCCACACCGATCAACGTGGTGATGGTGGTGTAGTCATCCACATCGCAGTTGTCCAGGCGCTTGAGCAGCAGCTTCAACGAGCGGCTGTCGAGGCTGTGCAGGTTGAGGATGTCGGCACGGAACGACAAGGCGCGGTTGGTGTTGTCCCAGATCAGATCCTCGACCGGGTAGATTTCCGAATAGCCCGGTACCAGGATGCGGCACGCGGTGGCGCCAAGGTTGTCGTACACCGCCATGTACACTTCCTTGCCCAGGTCTTCGAGGATGCCGAACAGGGTCGCGGCCTCCTGCTGGTTGGAGTCCTCGCCGTGCCCGGAGAAGTCCCACTCGACGAATTCGAAGTCGGCCTTGGCGCTGAAGAAACGCCATGACACCACGCCGCTAGAGTCGATGAAGTGCTCGACGAAGTTGTTCGGCTCGGTCAGCGCGTGGCTTTCGAAGGTGGGTTGCGGCAGGTCGTTCAGGCCTTCGAAGCTACGGCCCTGCAGCAGTTCGGTGAGGCTGCGCTCCAGCGCCACTTCCAGGCTCGGGTGGGCACCGAACGAGGCAAACACGCCACCCGTGCGCGGGTTCATCAAGGTCACGCACATGACCGGGAACTCGCCCCCCAGCGACGCATCCTTGACCAGCACCGGGAAGCCTTGCTCTTCCAGGCCCTGGATGCCAGCGAGGATCGCCGGGTATTTGGCCAGCACCTCTTGCGGCACGTCCGGCAGGCACAACTCGCCTTCGAGGATTTCGCGCTTCACCGCGCGCTCGAAGATTTCCGACAGGCACTGCACCTGCGCCTCAGCCAAGGTGTTGCCCGCGCTCATGCCGTTGCTGAGAAACAGGTTTTCGATCAGGTTGGACGGGAAGTACACCACCTGCTGGTCGGACTGGCGCACGAACGGCAGCGAACAGATGCCCCGCGCCGTGTTACCCGAGTTGGTGTCATACAGGTGCGAACCACGCAGCTCCCCGTCAGGGTTGTAGATCGCCAGGCAGTGCTCATCGAGGATCTCGGCCGGCAACGCGTCGCGCGGGCCCGGCTTGAACCACTGCTCGTTCGGGTAGTGCACGAACGGCGCGTTGGCCAGGTCTTCGCCCCAGAACTGGTCATTGTAGAAGAAGTTGCAGTTGAGGCGCTCGATGAACTCGCCCAGCGCCGAGGCCAGCGCAGCCTCCTTGGTGGCCCCTTTACCGTTGGTAAAGCACATCGGCGACTGCGCATCACGTACGTGCAGCGACCAGACGTTGGGCACAATGTTGCGCCAAGAGGCGATCTCGATCTTCATCCCCAGCCCGGCAAGAATGCCCGACATGTTGGCAATGGTCTGCTCCAGCGGCAGGTCCTTGCCAGGGATATAGGTGCTGGTGTCCGACACCGGCATCAGCAGCCCCTGGGCATCGGCATCGAGGTTGTCGACCACTTCGATCACGAACTCAGGGCCGGTCTGCACCACCTTTTTCACCGTGCAGCGGTCGATGGAACGCAGGATGCCCTGGCGGTCCTTGTCGGAAATGTCCTCGGGGAGTTCGACCTGGATCTTGAAGATCTGGTTGTAGCGGTTTTCCGGATCGACGATGTTGTTCTGCGACAGGCGGATGTTTTCGGTGGGAATATCCCGGGTCTGGCAGTACAGCTTGACGAAGTAAGCCGCGCACAAGGCCGAAGACGCCAGGAAATAGTCGAACGGGCCGGGGGCCGAACCATCGCCTTTGTAGCGGATAGGTTGGTCGGCGATCACCGTGAAGTCATCGAATTTGGCTTCGAGACGGAGATTGTCGAGAAAATTGACCTTGATTTCCATGCGGGATTACCGTGATTTAAGCGTGCAAAACGAAATTGGCCGGCATTATCCGGGTTTTCGTTACGCAAGTCCTGTTCAACGCCGACCGCAGGCTTGATTTTTCGAAGCTGGCTTGCGTATTCCGCCGGATTACTTGCCTGATCCTCTGAAGCCACCCCCGCCACCAGACCAGCGGTCATCCTCCTGTGCTAGCGTTTCTGCACCGGGGGACAACGTATTCCCCATGCAGAAACACAGCGACAACAACCGTGACGGGCAGGTGAAACCATGGAACTACGCATCAACCAGAAGACCTATCAGGTCGAGGCGGACGCCGACACGCCCCTGCTGTGGGTAATCCGCGATGACTTGGGGCTGACCGGTACCAAGTATGGCTGCGGCTTGGCCCAGTGCGGCGCCTGTTCGGTGCTGGTGGACGGCAATGTGGTGCGCGCCTGCGTTACACCGGTGGCCGGTGTGGTGGGGCGCGAGGTCACCACCATCGAGGCGATCGAGGCCGACCCCGTCGGTAAACGGGTAGTCACCGCCTGGGTCGAGCACCAGGTGGCTCAATGCGGCTATTGCCAGTCCGGCCAGGTAATGGCGGCCACGGCGCTGCTCAAGCACACGCCAAAACCCAGCGATGCGCAGATCGATGCAGCCATGGTCAACCTGTGCCGCTGCGGCACCTACAACGCCATCCATGCCGCCGTGCATGAGCTGGCCCAGGGGGAACAGGCCTGATGAACACGCCAGTCGATACGCCTGCCGAACTACTCAGGTTGCAGCGGGGCGAAACGGTCAACCTGTCACGTCGGCGCTTTCTTGCCGGCACCGCAGTCGGTGCCCTGGTGCTAGGTTTCGGCCTGCCCATGGGCTCGGCCCGCGTGCAGGCAGCCGCCGCCGCTGCGGCAACTACGGAACGCGGCACCCAGGTGCCTGCATTTCTGGAGATTCGCCCGGATGGCACGGTGCGCCTGCTGAGCCCCTTCATGGAAGGCGGGCAAGGCCCTTTCACCGCCATGGCGCAAATTGTGGGTGAAGAGCTGGATGTCGACCCGGCCCATTTCGTGGTCGATAGCGCACCACCGGGCGAAGCCTACGTGGTGATGGAGAACGGTATGCGTATCACCGGTGGCAGCATGTCGGTGCGCATGAGCTACCCGACCATGCGCCGTCTGGGCGCGCTCGCCCGGGGCATGCTGCTGCAGGCGGGCGCCGAACACCTGGGTGTACCGGTGGATGAGCTTTCTACCACGCCGGGTAACGTGGTACATACCACGACCGGACGTTCCGTACCCTACGGTGAGCTGGCCGGTCGCGCCATGGACCTGCCGGTGCCCGACCCGGCCAGCGTCAAGCTGCGCGACCCCAGCCAGTTTCGCTGGATTGGAAAGCCCATACGCCGCCTGGATGCCTACGACAAGTCCACCGGCAAGGCCCAGTACTGCATCGACATCAAAGTCGACGGCATGCTCCACGCTGCCGTGCAGCATGCACCGCGCCTGGGCATGACGGTCGGTAGCCTGCGCAACGAAGACCAGGTCAAGGCCATGAAAGGCGTAAATTCGGTGCATCAGCTGCCAGGCGCCGTGGCCGTGGTTGCCGAGCGCTGGTGGCACGCCAAGCGTGCAGTGGAGGCGATTCAGGTGGACTGGAAAGAGCCGGCCGCCGACAGCAAAGTGCGGCCGATGCCGGCCGATTTTTCCAGCGACGCCTGGCGCGAACACCTCGCGACGGTGCAAGGGCCGGCACGCGATGAAGAGAACGAAGGGGATATTGCCGGCGCCTTGGCCAATGCCAAGACCAAGGTCGAGGCCAGCTACCACAACCAGTACCTGAACCATGCCCAGCTCGAGCCACCGTCCGCCCTCGCCCGCTTCAACCCGGACGGCAGCCTCGACGTCTGGCTACCCAACCAGGCCCCGGACATGTTCCGTGACGACATTGCCAGACGCACCGGCCTGGAGCCTGCACAAATCAACCTGCACTCGCCGCTGCTGGGCGGCTTCTTTGGCCGCCACTTTCTGTACGACTCTGCCAACCCCTACCCGCAGGCCATTGCCCTGGCAAAGGCGGTTGGCCGGCCGGTGAAGCTTATCTGGAGCCGCGAGGAGGAATTTTTGCGCGATGTACTGCGCCCCGTCGCAGTGGTGAAGTTCCGCGCCGGGCTGGACGCAGACGGTATGCCCGTGGCGCTCGAAGCGGTAAGCGCCACCGAGGGCCCAACCGAGGCCCTTGCCGGCAAACAAGGGGAAAAGATCGACCCGACCGCGCTCGAGGGGCTATCAGGCAAGTCCTACGCCATCGCCAACAAGCGCATTGCCCAGATCTATGTCAAAGGTCCGGCCATGCTCGGGTACTGGCGCTCGGTAGGTAACTCGCTGAACGACTTCTTCTACGAATCATTCCTCGACGAACTGGCTGATAAAGGTGGCAAGGACCCGTTTGAGCTGCGCCTGCACCTGCTGCGCGACAACCCGCGCCTGACCAACCTGCTGAACGCTGTGGCCGACTTGTCCGGCGGCTGGAAGCGCGGGCCGTTCACCGCCGAGGACGGCAGCAAGCGTGCACGCGGCGTGGCCATGGCCTCACCGTTCGGCTCGGAGGCTGCGGTCATTGCCGAGGTTTCGATCGACAACGGCCAGGTCAAGGTGCACGACATCTGGCAAGCCATCGACCCTGGCAGCATCGTCAACCCGGCGATCATCGAGCATCAGGTCAATGGCGCCGTCGCCCTCGGCCTGTCGCAGACGCTGGTGGAAGAAGCGGTGTACGTGGATGGCAAGCCGCGCGCGCGCAACTACGACCTGTACCCGATCCTGCCGCCTTCGCGCATGGCCCGGGTGCATGTGCGCATCATCGAAAGCGGGGCGAAGATGGGCGGCATCGGCGAACCACCGCTACCCGCCGTGGCCCCGGCGGTGGCCAACGCGGTCGCGCAGCTCACCGGCCAGCGCGTGCGCAGTTTGCCATTGAGCCGCCACACCTTCAGCTGATCGCACAAGGGACGCCTCATGACCCATCGTTTCGCAAGAACCGCTGGCTGGCTGGCGCTGCCGTGCCTGGTCGCGGCGGGCCTGCTGGCCTGGTATGTCACCCGTGAACCCGCATCGCCGTTTGCCGACGCGCAGGCCACTGCTGCCGACCCGGCGCTGGTCAGCCGCGGAGAATACGTGGCCCGGCTCAGTGACTGCGTGGCCTGCCATAGCCTGCCGGATGGCAAGCCGTTCGCCGGCGGACTTGAAATGGCCACCCCGCTGGGGGCCATCCACGCCACCAACATCACCCCTGACCGCGACAGCGGTATCGGTAACTACACCTTGGCCGACTTCGACCGCGCCGTGCGCCAGGGTGTCGCGCCCGGTGGCCGGCGGTTGTACCCGGCTATGCCTTACCCGTCCTACGCCAAGCTCAGCGATGATGACGTCAAGGCGCTGTATGCGTTCTTCATGCACGGCGTGCAACCGGCGCGGCAGGCCAACCTGGCCAGCGACATCCCCTGGCCGCTGAACCTGCGCTGGCCCATCGCCTTGTGGAACGGCCTGTTTGCCGCCACCACGCCTTACACCGACAAGACCGGGCAGGATGCACAGTGGAACCGTGGCGCCTATATCGTCCAGGGCCCCGGACACTGCGGCAGTTGCCACACGCCACGCGGCCTGGCGTTCAATGAAAAAGCGCTGGATGACAGCGGCAAGCCGTTCCTGTCCGGTGCACTGCTCGATGGCTGGTATGCACCCAGCCTGCGCGCCGACCACAACACAGGGCTGGGGCGCTGGAGCGAGACGGAGATCGCGCAGTTCCTGAAGACCGGGCGCAACCGGCATGCAGTGGTATTCGGTTCGATGACCGAGGCGTTCAACAACTCCACGCAATTCATGCATGACAACGACCTGGCAGCCATCGCCCACTACCTGAAGTCGCTGCCCGGCGACCCTCAACGTGACGGCGCGCCGTGGCAATACCAAGCCGAATCGGTAGCTATACGGTTGGACAGCCCAGGAGCGCGCACCTACGTGACACGCTGTGCGTCTTGCCACGGCCTGGACGGCAAGGGCCAGGCCGAGTGGATGCCGCCCTTGGCTGGAGCGACCTCGGCACTGGCCAAGGAGGACGCCTCGGCAATCAATATCACGCTCAATGGTTCGCAGCGGGTGGTGGCTGCAGGGGTGCCGGACGCCTATCGCATGCCGGCTTTCCGCGAACAGTTGGGAGATCAGGAGATTGCCGACGTGCTCAGCTTTGTGCGTACGGCCTGGGGCAACCAGGGTGGTGCGGTGGATGCGCAGGCGGTAGGCAAGCTGCGTGGCCATACCGATCCGGCCAGCAGCAGCCCCATCATCTTGCATATGCGTTGAACTGGAGTAGTACATGTACCGACGCAAGGCTGCTCCCACAAAGACCGCGAAGCACCTTAGCCACTCTGTCACTGCCACCGTTCCAGATTCTGTTTCAACCACTGCTCGGGCATGGCCTCATCAACGATCTTCGCCATTTCCCGCGCCAGCGCCTCACGTAGCGGTGGCCGGTTGCAGGGCGACTCTCGTGAGATTGCCAGGTACAACCCTTCGCTGGACACGGGTGGCTGCAACACCTGCACAGTGGCTGCGATGCCCAACGTGCGCGCCAGCGCCATGCCAGGATACTGCTCGTACACCACGTAATCGCTGCGTTTGTGCATCAGCTTCTCGAACGCCTGCCTGGCACTGGGCACTGCCTCGAGGGTGAGATTGGCCTGGGCGTATTCATCGAACTGTTGGCCGTGGCTGTTGTTGACCAGAGTGCCACCCTTGCGGCCTTTGAGGTCGGCCCATTGCTGGTAGGCAAAGGCATTATCCTGGTGCACCCAGATGACGCTGGGTGTGCGCAAGAACGGCGGGGTAATGTAGTCCACATGCTGCCGGCGCGCTTCGGTCAGGAAATACCCGGCCATCAAGTCGATCCGCCCGGTGCGCACTTCTTCCTGGGCTCGCGACCACGGCCCGGCGTAAACCACCTCTATTTCCAGGCCCAACTGCTTGCCCAGGTACCTGAGCAAGTCGGCATTGGCACCGATCAACTGTTGAGGGTTTAGCGGATCGCGCCACAGGTAGGGGGGGTATTCCGGGTTGCCTGTGGCGGTCAACCGTAGGCATGCATCATCCGCTACCGCAGCCAGAGGCAGCAGCGACAGGTACACCATGAGCAAGGCGTGGCGAAAGCAACGCTCGATCATCCAAGACCCTCGGCACATGAAACACCCGGCGACCCGGCGTGGTAGCCCAAGGCTGCCACCTACTGTGGTCGCCTGCAGCTATCATCCGCGCACTGTAGATAGTCTGGACCATCAACAACCCGCAGACGAGCCTTTCATCGTCCAGTAGAAAAATCTGCCAAAGGACAGACAGTGAGGAGCTGCACGGCCGGCGACACTTGGGCTTTTCAGCCTCCCTGCCGCCGCATCGCCAGGATCGCCGCGCCAAAACCGATAAAGGTGGTGCCCACCACCCGGCTCACCCAGCGCGACAGCGACGGCCGGGTCAGCACACCCTTGGCCCGCGCAGCCAAAGCGGCATACACGCTCAGCGAAGTCAGCGACAAGGCCACGAAGATCCCGGTCAAGGTCAGAAACTGTGGCAACAATGCAGCCCCTTGGTCGATGAACTGCGGGAACAGTGCAGTAAAGAACAGGGTTGCCTTGGGGTTGGTTACTGCAGTGAGGAAGGCCGATTTGAACAGTTTCAGCGGCGAGGGTCGCACCTTGGCCGTACGCTCTGCGGCACCCTGCCCCAGCATCGGGCTCTTCTTCAGCAGTTGTCGCGCCCCCAGGTAGAACAGGTAGCCCGCCCCCAGAACCTTCACGGCATTGAACAGTACTTCAGAACTGGCCAGCAGTGCGCCTAGCCCCAGCATGGCTGCAGCCGACAAACAGAACAGGCCCGTGCCATTGCCCAGCGACGACCAGATCGCGCTGCGCTGACCATGGGCAAGGCTGTTGTTGATAGCCATCAAGGTGGCAGGGCCGGGGCTGGCGATCGCGATGGCGGCGACCAGGGTGAATGCGAACAGCGAGTGAGAATCCATTTCAGGCTCGTCAGACAATCAGGAAAGGCTGCGTCAATTCTGGGCAGGTTCAGTCGGCATTCTGCCGCTTTGCCGCCTTCTTGGCGATAGCCTTCATTCGCGTCGCCGCCCGCTGCACAGTGGCCATTTTCTCGGGCCTCTTCATGCCCCGCCACTTGCGGATTTCGTCACGGGTGCGGCCGCAGCTCACGCACAGTTCGCTGTTGAGCTGGCATAACGAGACGCAGGGGTTGTCGATGTCTTTGGCCATGCCACTACTCAGCCAGGCAGCTCTGCCCGCGCACGTTCGCCAGCGCTGTGGAACACCTGGCGCACTTCCTCGGCCTTGACCTTGGTTACCGACCTGGCCACCAGCAACTCTTCGACCACGCGCAAGCCCTGCTCCAGGGCTGTGGCCAGTTGCTCGGCGTCGGAGGCGTCAGCGATATCACCCAGATAGGGAGCGATGAGATACACGTAACGGTCCTGCAGCTTGAGCGCTTCCAGCGCGTCGAGGGCTTTCTGGAACCGATCGGCAGCGGCAGGGCTCATGCTCAATTTATCGAAATGAATCAGGCTCACACGGTCAGTGGCCATTATGACGAATCTCCGTTTCCTGGTGCGGCCAGGCCCGCAAGCAGCAGCGCTTCTACGATGCTCGTATGTGCGGGCCCGGGTTGTGCCCATCAGGGTACCAGAAGCCGAGGCAGAAAGGGCCACTGCCCCCAGAACTAAAAGTATTTGCCAAGTCGCGTAATGGACGCCCCAGGACGTTATGGGGACATGAGCCGCCATCTGCTGCGCAGGATAATCCCGCCAGCAATCCACCCCGCCGAGGCCGTCATCGCGCTCGGCAGCCCACACAACAAGCCTGCGCGTTCAGGCAATACACAAATGGGGCCTCATCATACATGGCAAAGGAACACATCCCCGAAACACTCGATCTTGGCGTCACAGACCCCTCGAAAACCGCAGAAGCCCGCCAGGATCGGCATTTCGAGGGCAAGCTTGACTGGATCGTCTTTGGTTTCACCAGCCTCCTGGCCATCGCTTTCGTGCTCTGGGGCTTCCTCAACCAGGCCAGCCTGGCCAGCAGCGCCTCCAGCGCGCAATCCTGGGTCATTCTCAATTTCGGCTGGTTCTTCGTGCTCACCTCCTCCCTCTTCGTGGTGTTCGTGCTGTGGCTGGCCGCCAGCCGTTACGGGCGGGTGCCGCTGGGCCGCGATGGCGAACAGCCAGAATTTCGCACGGTGTCCTGGGTAGCGATGATGTTCAGCGCCGGTATGGGCATCGGCCTGATGTTCTTCGGCGTGGCCGAGCCGCTGTCGCACTACATATCGCCGCCGCCAGGCTCAGCCAGCGGGCAGACCAGCGAAGCGATGCAGGTGGCAATGGCCACCACCCTGTTCCACTGGACCCTGCACCCTTGGGCCATGTACGCCATCGTTGGCCTGGTAATCGCCTACGGCACCTTCCGCCGTGGCCGCTCGCAGCTGATTTCCGCTGCGTTTCGGCCGCTGATCGGCAAGCACGCAAACGGCCCACTCGGCCGCCTGATCGACATGATGGCGATCTTCGCCACATTGTTCGGCTCGGCCGCCTCGCTGGGCCTTGGCGCGCTGCAGATCGCCGGCGGCCTGGAATACAACGGCTGGATCGAAAGCCCCGGTAAACTGTTCTACATCTCGATCATCACACTGCTGACCATTGCCTTCGTCACCTCGGCGGTGTCGGGCATCGGCAAGGGTATCCAGTGGCTGTCCAACACCAACATGGTGCTGGCACTGGTGCTGGCAGTGTTCGTGTTCATGGTCGGGCCGACGCTGCTGATGCTCAATCTGCTGCCGACCTCGCTCGGCATCTACATCAAGATGCTGCCGGAGATGATGGCCCGCACCAACGCCAGCGGCGGCGAGCAGATGAACAGCTGGCTGGCCGGCTGGACCGTGTTCTACTGGGCCTGGTGGATCTCCTGGACGCCTTTCGTGGGCATGTTTATCGCCCGCATCAGCCGCGGTCGCACCATTCGCCAGTTCGTGACCGGGGTGCTGCTGGTGCCAAGCCTGGTCAGCCTGGTGTGGTTCACCATCTTCGGCGGTGCCGCCATCGACGCTGTGCGCGAAGGCGCCTTCCAGCTGGCCAACGGTGCGGTCAACAGTAACCACGCCCTGTACCAGCTGCTGGACAGCTACCCGCTGGCATCGGCAACCTCGGTGCTGGTGATGATCCTGGTAGGCATCTTTTTCGTTTCGGGTGCCGACGCCGCCTCGCTGGTGATGGGCACGCTGTCGGAACACGGCACCACCGCGCCATCACGACGCACAGTGATTTTCTGGGGCTCGCTGACCGGTACGGTGGCGGCGATCATGCTGGCGATCGGCGACCCACGTAACCCTGGCGAGGCGCTGACCGGGCTACAGAACCTGACCATCGTCGTGGCCTTGCCATTCGTGGTGGTGATGGTACTGCTATGCCTGGCGCTGTACCGCGACCTGCGCAAGGACCCGATGATGCTGCGCCACCTACGCGGCAACGAGCTGATCGAGAAGGCCGTACTGTATGGGGCGGTGAAGCATGGAGAGGAGTTCTACATTGTAGTGCAGGAGAAGAAGGCATCGACCAAGACAGCGACAGAGGCCGAAGTAGCCAGCAACTGACTGCGCCAAGCAGAAAGCCACGGGCTGCTGTGCAGCCCGATCGCGGCACGCGGCCGCTGACCATCTGATGCCAATGCAGGTTTAACCGCGATGACGCCGATAAAAAAGGCGCCCCAAGCGGAGCGCCAGAAAATCCACCCAGACCAAAGGAGCAACGAGGTTGCCAAAGTGGAATCACAGAATCGACAACGGGTACTCCACGATCAGCCGCACTTCGTCCAGGTCCGACTCGAACGCCGTGGCCCGGGTGGTGGCCTGGCGCACCCGCAACGACAGGTCCTTGGCCGCGCCAGTCTGGACCACATATTTGACCTCGATGTCACGTTCCCAGCGTTTCTGGTCGGTCAGCGGGTTGCCCGCGACGTCGCGGCGCATGTAAGTGGCGTTGGCATTGGAGTAATCGGCGTCGGTACCCTTGCCGTAACGTGTCATGAACGACAGCCCAGGTACGCCGTAGGTGGCCATGTTCAGGTCATAGCGCAGCATCCATGAACGCTCCTTGGGCGCGTTGAAGTCGCTGTACTGGATGGAGTTGTCGAGGAAGATCGAGTCGGATTGGCGCAGGTAGTCGAAGTCGTCGTCGCCGTTGTTGCGCTGGTGAGTCAGGGCCAGGGTGTGAGCACCAAAGCGCACGCCCAGCTTGGCGCTCCAGATATCGTTGTCAAAGGCGCCCAGGCGCTGCTGCCCTTCATCAACAGCCTTGTAATAGTTGAAACCACCAATCAGGGCCAGCTCCTCGCTCAGCGGCCAGCTCAGGCTGGTGCCGACGTAGTACTGGTTCCACACATCCTTGAGCCGGCTACTGAACAGGCTGACGCTGACATGCTCATCGAGCGTGTAGTCACCGCCGCCATAGGCGATCCACGGCGAATCGACCGGGCCGCCATAGAACGTCACGAAGTTCTCCCGCAGGTCGCTGGACATCGGCTGGCTCATGGCATGCAGACGCCCGGCTTGCAGGGCAAGGTCCTTGATGCTGTTGTTCTCCAGGGTCACCCCACGGAAGCTTTCCGGCAGCAGCCGCGAGTCGCCAGCAGCCACCACCGGGTTGGCCGGGAACACATCGCCCACCTTCAGTACCGTGTCGAACAGTCGCACCTTGGCCGCGCCCCCCACCTTGGTGTACTCGTCACGTGCCTGGCCGTCGCGGTCGACCGGCAATACGTCGAAGGAACTGCGCCCGCCGTTGCGGCCGCCGCCAGTGTCGAGCTTAAGGCCAAGCATGGCAAACGCATCCAGGCCAACACCCACAGCCCCCTGGGTGAAGCCCGACTCAAATCGGGTAATCACGGCGTGCCCCCAGGCTTCGGAGTAGCCGCTGTCAGGCTGTTTGCCCGGGTTGTGTGTCGGGGCCGCAGAATCGCGGTTATCGCGGTTGAAATAGAAGTTGCGGTTAAGCACGCTGAGGGTACTGCCCTCCATGAAGCCGTCCGCGCTTTTTTCTGCAGCAACAACCTGGCTGCCAACGCTGGCCAGCGCCAGGCAAGCAGCCAGTGTCAGGGGTGATCTACACGTCATCCGATGCTCCTTGAACGTCGCATTTGTTGTTATGTCGGCGGGCCGAGATTGACGGCCGGCAGATAACGCCAAGGTGATCGGCGCATTACAATTGCGTCATCGGCAACGCAGCGCTTTGAGTGAAGTACTGCAACATTCTGCAGATATTTCCGACGTCAGGCAGTGAACCTGCTGACAAAAAAACGGTCTTTCGCTGACGGTCAACTCACCGACCGGTTCATCGGCCCAGTCACCGGGCCTACTTTTTGTCCTGTTCCAGCGAATTCAGCGAAGACCCAACATGCCCGATTCCCGCCCAAATGCTTCCGCCCTCCCTGCCCTGCGCATCGGCCTGATTGCCGCCGTGGTGGGTATTGCCGCCCCCGTGCACGCCGAAGAGCCTGCCAGCGACGCACGCTGGGTCAGCGACAGCCTGAGCACCTATGTGCGCAGCGGCCCGACCGACGGGCACCGCATTGTCGGCACGCTCAAGTCCGGTCAGAAGCTGACCTTGCTCGGCAGCCAGGGCAATTACAGCCGGGTGCGTGGGCAGAACGGAGATGTGGTGTGGATCCTCAGCAACGACCTGCAGACGGTACCCGGGCAGAACGAGCGCCTGCCATTGCTCGATGCCCAGGTCGCCGAACTGACCGGGCAGTTGAAGACCATCGACGACAACTGGAAGAACCGTGTGCAGGGCATGCAGGAAACACTTGATTCGCGCAAGCAGCTGATTGACGAGCTGGAGGCACGCAACAAGGCACTGAACGAGCAGCTCGATCAGAGCCAATCGGACCTGCGCGATACCCAGGCCCGCCTGGGGGATGAGAACAAGCAGGTGATGATGCGCTACATGGTGTATGGCGGCAGCATTGCCGGTGCAGGCTTGCTGGCGGGGCTGATCCTGCCGGCACTGACCCGTGGGCGCAAGAAGAACGATCGCTGGTTCTGAGTTCGGCAAGGCGCTGGAGCTGGAACGTGCAGGCCTGGCCACAGGCCTTGCTATAGCGGAATAGTGGAGTCGCCTCTACAACAACCGTTCCAGCGCCTCCAGCACATACCCCGTGGCCCGCTCCACCTGCCCCTCCCGACAAGCAATCCCCAACTGCCGCCACAACCCGGGCCGCAGCGGTCGGCGGGCAATGCGCCGGTCCAACTCGGTCGCCTCCCCCTCCTGCGGCAACAATGTCGCCCCATAGCCGGCGCCAACCAGACTCTTGATCGCATCGTTGTAGTTCAGCTCGATGCGCGGTTCGGGGTACAACCCCGCCGCTGCAAACCACTCGCCGGTAACCCGCGACAGCTGGGTGGTGCTGTCGTTGAGAATCAACGCCCGTTGCGCCAGCCACGCCGGGGTGATCCTGGCCGGCGGCTGCCAGTCGGCCGGCACATACGCCAGGATCGGGTCGCGCCGCCAGGGGGTGACCGTCAGCCCTTTGCCGGCCACCTGCGGCAAGGCCACAAGGCCGATGTCCAGTGTGCCCTCACGCAAGCGCGTGAGCGACGCCTGGGAGGTCAGCACCTGTACCTGGACGTCGATCCCCGGGTGCTCCACACGCAGGCGCGCCAATGCCTGCGGCAGCAAATGGGCGATGGCACCGGTGGAAGCGCCCAGGCGCACACGCCCGGTCAACCCTTCGACCTGCCGGCGTACTTCGTCCAGCGCCAAGTCAGCGTCCGCCAGTAGGCGTCGGGCACGCCCCAGCAGTGTTTCACCGATGACGGTAGGCCGCACCTGGCCGCGGGTGCGGGTGAGCAACGGGGCGCCGATACGCGCCTCCAACTCGGCCACGTGCAAGCTGATGGTGGGCGGCGCCAGGTTAAGCTGGCGGGCAGCCTCGGCAAAGGAGCCCAGGTCGCTGATGACCACCAGTGTGCGGAGGCGGTCGAGGCTGATTTCGCGCATTGTCAGAGCCGGCCCTTTCGCGGGCACACCCAAAGGGTCACCACGCATTTCAAAAAGTCATTCAGAAAACCTGAATATATCGATCATCATATTCAAATTTTCATTACCAAAGCTACGGGCGAGCATAGGCCATCTTTCTCCAACCGGACCCCGACCATGCACACCCCTGTTGTTTTCATCGACGGCGACCAAGGCACCACAGGCCTGCAGATCCATGCCCGCCTGAAGGGTCGTACCGACCTTCGCCTGCTGACCCTCCCCGAGGCAGAGCGCAAGGACCCGCAACGCCGCTGCGAAGCGATCAACAGCGCCGACATCGCCCTGCTGTGCCTGCCCGACGACGCCGCCCGCGAGGCCGTGGCCGCAATCCACAACCCGCAGGTGCGGGTGATCGACGCCAGTTCGGCGCACCGCACCGCACCAGGCTGGGTGTATGGCCTGCCGGAACTGGACGAACAGCAAGCCGAGCGTATCGCGCAATGCAAGCGTGTCAGCAACCCCGGCTGCTATCCCACCGGCGCCATCGCGCTGCTGCACCCACTGGTCAAGGCCGGCTTGCTGCCTGCGGACTACCCGCTGAACATCCACGCCGTGTCAGGCTACTCCGGCGGTGGTCGCGCGGCGGTCGAGCGGCACGAACAGCCCGGCGCCGCCAAAGCCCCTGCGCTACAGCTGTATGGCCTGGAGCTGGCGCACAAGCACGTACCGGAAATCCAGCAGCATGCGGGGTTGTCGGCGCGGCCGATGTTCATGCCCGGCTATGGCGCCTACCGCCAAGGCATCGTGCTGAGCATTCCTCTGCAACTTCGCCTGCTGCCTGGACACATCAGCGTCGAGCAGTTGCAAGCCTGCCTGGAACAGCATTACCAGGGTGCCCGCCATGTCCAGGTGATGCCCCTGCATCAGTGCGGCGCTGCGGCAAACCTCGATCCCGAGGCATTGAATGACAGCAATGACCTGCGCCTGGCGCTGTACGCCAACCCCGAGCATGGCCAGGTACTGCTCACCGCAGTGTTCGACAACCTGGGCAAAGGTGCCTCTGGTGCTGCCGTGCAAAACCTCGACCTGATGCTCGGTGCCTTACAGGCACACGGCTGATACGGCAAAACCGGTTAGACTGTACAACCCGCGCCAACACAGCGCGGGTTGTATTCTCATCCGCCGGAGCCCCCCAGATGTTCATCCTGAGCCGCCTCGACAGCGTGCCGCCCGAATCTTTCCAGAACCAGATCCGCGAGCTGGTCATTCACAATGTCGGCGAATTGAGCAGTGTCGCCATCGCCGTCGACAACCCGCTGTACCCGCTGTACCAGTACGGCGTCGGCATGGAAGTACACCAGTACCTGCAAGCGCTGGACGGTACCCGCGGTCTGGCGGTGGCGCTTACCTTGGCGCTGGATGCCGAAGCACCGGACCAGTTGCTGGGCTTTGCTCTGTCGCTGCCAGCCCAGGACGATGGGCAGGCCTGTGCATTGGCCTTTCTGGCCGTTTCCGCCAACCATCGCCGCCAGGGCATCGCCCGTGCTCTGCTGGGCGACCTGCAGTCACGCCATGCCTGCGTGGAGCTGAACGCCTTTGCCAACCAAGTGCCATGGTTCGAGGCGATGGGCATGCAAGTGGTGGCCGCCAACGGCCCGCAGGTGCTGATGAGCAGTACCGGCCAGCCCAGTGGTGCGCTGATCGGGCGCCTGGACATTGCGCCCATCTATCAGACGGCTGAAGTGCTGCAGATTCACACCTATCTGCTTAACCAGCAGGGTGAGGATGCGATGATCGAAGCGGAGCAGATGCGCGATGAGCGGCTGGATGAACTGGCCGCTCAAGCCCGGGAATGTGTGCGCCAGCGCAAAACCGTGCATTGATCCAAGGGCCTGTTCGCGGGCTTGCCCGCTCCCACAGGAATACCGTAAGGCCCAAGGCCGGTGATGTACCTGTGGGAGCGGGCGAGCCCGCGAAGAAGCCCCATTGGCCTTTCAGCCATGCACCCAGCGTCGATGCAGCCCACGCGCCAGGGCATCCAGCACAAACCCCAGCACGCCAATCAGCAGCACCATGGCCATCAGTTCGGAATACGCCAGCCGGTCACGGGTATCAAGAATGAAATACCCAAGCCCCGCACTCACCCCAAGCATTTCGCACGGCACCAGCACAATCCACAGAATACCGATGGCCAGGCGCACCCCCGTCAGCACGTGACCGATCACCCCCGGCACGATCACCTTGCACAAGGTTTCCCAGCGCGTGGCACTCAAGCTGCGGCTCAGTTGCAGCCAGCGCGGGTCCAGTTGACGCACCCCTGCCGCCGTGTTCAGCAAGATCGGCCACAATGCGGCAAACGCCAGCAGGAAGTAGATCGGCTGGTCACCCACGCCCATCAGCATCACCACCACAGGCATCCACGACAATGGCGATATCATGCGCAGAAACTGGAATGCCGGCGTGGTCGCCGCCTCGAGGTGCCGGTAGCTGCCTACCAGCAAGCCTAACGGTACCCCCATCAGCAGCGCCAGCAGCAGCCCAATCAGGATGCGCTTGAGGCTGACCCAGATATGCCCATAGACCTCGCCCTGCCCCAGCAGCTCGACCAGGCTGGCCAGGGTTGCCGCCGGCGAAAAGCGCGCCGACAGGCCGTCGGCCTGGCCAAACACTGCAACACCGGCCCACCATAGCAGCAACAAGGCCAGCAACCCGACCAGCCCAAGGCCGGCATGTACGACATGCGTGCGCATCAGACCGCAAACTCCTCGCTACGCTCGAAGTTGTCGGCAATGCCGAATACCGACGGTCCCCCCACCGTCGCGATGGCATTACGCACGAAGCGATCGTCGACCAGGTCGCGGGCGGCATACGCCGGATCCAGCCCGGCAAGGAACGCATTGTCGCCTTCGATCAGGGTGCTTTTCAGGCGCTTGACCAGCTCTTCGGTGTAACTCGGGAACGGGTATGGCTGAAAGTCGATGCGCTTTTCGTCCCACTGCTGATGGCGAATGGCACCACTGGCAATGTAGCCAGCACGGTCTTCGGCGGCTGGCGCCAGGACCTTGGTCAGCACCGCTGGCTCGTGGGGGGTGTACTTGTTGGGGCCCGCCCGGGAAAGTAATGCGGCGGCTTCGGTGCGATGGTCACGGGTCCATTGCTGGGCCTTGACGATGGCGTTGACCACTTTCTGCGACCACTCCGGGCGGTTATTCAGGTCATGCTCGTGCATGAACACCACGCAGCACGCATGATTGCGCCATACATCGCCGGTAAAGCGCTGCACGCGGCCTACCTTGAGGTTCTCGGCCAGTGCGTTGAACGGCTCGGCAACGATGTAGCCGGCAATGCGCTTGCTGGCCAGGGCGGGTGGCATGTCGGATGGCGGCAGCACCAGCAGGTTGACTTCGTTGGCGGCCAGTTGCGCATTGGCCGGCTTCGACACCGGCGTCAGGCCGTTGTCGTTGAGCATCTGTTGCAGTACCACATTGTGGATCGAGTACCAGAACGGAATGGCCACTGTCTTACCACCGAGCTGTTTCACCTCGGATATATCCGGCGCAACAGTCAGGCCCGAACCGCCCACGTGGTTCCAAGCCACCACCTTGGCGGGCACCTTGCTGCCATAGCGCGCCCATACCGTCATCGGCGAAAGCAGGTGTATGACATTGACCTGGCCGGAGATGAATGCCTCGATCACCTGCGCCCAGCTGCGCAGCAGCACCGGGCGCTCAGCCTTGATGCCTTCGGCCTCGAACAGGCCGTTGTTATGTGCCACCAGCAGCGGCGTGGCGTCAGTGATCGGCAGGTAGCCGATGCGCACCGGCGCGTCCGGCTCGGCAGCGGCACGCGCCTGCAAGCTCGACAGCAACGGCAATGCACCGGCAGCAGTGAGCATGGCGCCGAGCTTGAGAAGATCACGACGCGAAGAAGAGGAACAGCAGTCATCCATGCACATGGACAGCCTCCGAGGGCAACGGGGTTGGGGTAGGTTCGACTGTGCGGCTTGCCCGCCGAAGGGTTTTCAGGATTTCGATACGCAAAGCACCCAGTTCTTCGACCCGCTGCGTCCGTGGTTGCGGCAGGTCGATGTGCCACTGGCCGAGGATGTGCGCTGGGTGGTTGCCCAGTAGCAGAACCCGGTCAGACAGCAGCAAGGCTTCGTCGATATCGTGGGTAATCAGCACCGCCGCCGTGTTGTGGGTGGCGATCAGTTGCAGCAGCAGTTGCTGCATGTCGGCGCGAGTCACTTCATCCAGCGCGCCGAACGGTTCGTCGAGCAGCAGCACTTCGGGCTGGCGTGCCAGACAGCGGGCCAGCGCGGTGCGCTGGGCCATGCCGCCAGACAACTGCGCCGGGTACTGGCCACGGGCGTGGGCCAGGCCCACAGCGGCAATCGCATGGTCGATGCGTGCACGTCGTTCGGCATCAGCCAGCCTGGGCTGACGGGCGAAATCCAGGCCGAAGGCGACATTTTTCTCCAGGCTCAGCCATGGCAGCAGACTGGGGTCCTGAAAGGCCACCGCCAGACGCGGGTGCGGCCCCTGCAGGGTCTGGCCGTGCAAGCTCACGCTGCCGCCGCCAGGCTGCTGCAGCCCTGCCAACACCCGCAGCAGGCTTGACTTGCCCACACCGCTAGGGCCAAGAATGCTCACGACTTCACCCGGCGCCAGCTGCAGGTCGAACTGCGCCAGTACCTGCTGCCACCCATCCTCACGCGGGTAGCCCAGGCGGATGTCACGGGCCTCCAGCAATACTGCGCTCATGCAACGCCTGCTTGGCGTTGCAGTTCGGCGCGCAACTGCACCAGGCTGGGCGTGACGATCGGAACGAAGGCCGACTCGCGCCAGCGGCGGGCGAACCCTTCGCCATATTCGCTGAGGTAAGCCTTGCCGCCACTGGCCTGCAATTCCAGTTGTACCGCGTCGGCAGCACTTTCAGCCAGGATGATGCGCAGCTTGAACAAGGCCGCCGGCTGCTGCTGGAAGCGACCTTCGAGCAAGCCCTGCTTGAGCTCGCTGACGGTGTTTTCCAGGCGTTCGCTGAGCACCTGACGGGCTTCATCGAGGAACGAGGCTCGGCCATGCAGGTGCGCCTGAACCTCTTCCAGCGCCCGTCGCGCCAGGCCAATGGCCATGCCACATTGCAGCGCCAGGAATGCCGGGCGTACCCGGGGCAGGAATTCGCGTGCATTTTCATGCAGCAGCCAGTCGCGCACCAGCGGCACCTGGTGAAAAGCCAGTGCTGCCGTGTTGCTCGACTGCAGGCCCATCAGTTGTAGATCATCAGAACGCTCCAGGCCTGGAGCGTCGGAAGGAATGGCCAGCACAAACGGCGCGCCGCCGGCTTCATCCTCGATGGCCGCCGCCACCACGAAGCCGCTTTTGCGCAAGTTGGTCACCCAATGCAGTCGCCCTTCCAGGTTCCAGCCATCGGCTGTCGGGCGGCCACGCACCTGCAGCGCTTCGATGCCGGACAGGAATTTCATGGCGTTGGACAGCCCGGTGGCACCGGCCAGTTCACCAGTCAACAGGCGCGGCAGCAGGCGCTCACGCAGGGGCTGGTTGGGGCTGTGCAGCAGGTATTCGATGAAGGCACGCTGGCCCCAGCAGACGAACGCCGCAGCCAATGAGCGGCTGGCAATGGCGGCGATGGCCTCGACCGCGTCGGTCACCTGCCCGCCCGTACCGCCCAGCGCTGGGTCGACTCCAGTGCGCAGCAACTGCGATTCTGCGATCTGGGCCAGCACCTGCTGCGGTTCGCACAGGCCCCGATCGATGGCCTCGGCATTGGCATCCAGCCAGTGTCGAAATGCACAATCTTGCATGGTCTTGCTCCTTAGGGAACGCCGGGGCCACTCTGCGGCCCGTTCGCGGCACAAGGCCGCTCCTACAACGGCCTGGTAATGGCCATTATCACAGGTGGACTACGCAGAAGGCTGCCAGCGGTATTTGCCAAGCTCTTCGTTGAGTGGCGTCTGGGCGAAAACATTAGCAAAGTTGCACAGGGTTGCGAGACTTACGCCCAGAATCACCTCCAAGGCGTTGCCTTCACTGAAGCCGGCCTCACGGAAGGCCTGGTAGGTGGCTTCGCTGACATTGCCACGGGTGGCGATCACTTCGCGGGCAAAGGCGGCCAGGGTTTCGTAGCGGGCGTTCGGGAGTTCGCCAGGGGCACGCAGAGCATCGACCACCTCCTGCGGCAGCTTGGCCTTGTTCAGCGCGACGGCCGTATGGCCGGCCACGCAAAAGTCGCAGCCATGCTGGGTGGCAGCGATCAGTTGCACCACTTCACGCTCGGCCAGGCCAAGCTCAGACTTGCCATTGAGTGCCGAAACGGTCACGTAGGTTTCCAGCGCCGCCGGGGCGTTGGCCAGCACGCCGAGCAGGTTGGGGATGAAGCCGGAATTCTTCTGCGCGTTCTCAAGGAACGGCCGTGCCGCTTCCGGGGCGCTCTGCAGCGTGTGTAAAGTAATGCGCGAGGACATGCAGTGATCTCCTTTGATGAGTGTCACTACAGTCTGTTGGTTATAAGAACTACCCTCCATATTCATCAGTCGCCTTTCCTTGCTCCTGAGTCTTTGCATTAGATGATTTCGTCCAGCCCGCTTGTCGATTGGTTATTAGAAGGCCTGGAGCTCGATGCCAGCCTGTTTCATGTAGGCCGCTATTGCGGCGGCTGGCATGCCAGTACCCAGGGCATGGGCCGCGCCAGCTTCCATCTGGTGGTGCAAGGCCATTGCTGGCTGCACATTGACGGCCAGCCGCAACCGGTGCGCCTGGAGAAGGGAGATGCCGTATTCCTGTTGCGCGACCTTGCCTATCGCTTGTCCAGCGATCAGGACCCGGTCGACGCCTGTGCCCAGCCGCGCCAGGCCATGCAGGCGCTGGATAGCCAGGCCGCCGACGGCGTTGGCTTGGTCTGCGGCTTCTTCCATTTTCAGTCGGGCCTCTGCTCGCTGATTGTCGAGGGTCTCGCTGACTGGATCTTGTTACGCGCTGAAGATCCCAGCGGCAGCGCAGCGCGGGCGCTGTTCGGGCTGATCCTGGAAGAATGCCGGCGAGATGCCGGGCCATCACAGATGCTACTGGAACGGCTGACGCACTTGTTGTTCCTGTACGTGCTGCGCCAGCAGGTGCACGCAGGGCAATCGCTGGGCGGGCTGGTCGCCCTCGCCCGGCAGCCAGCATTTGCCGGATTGCTTGAGCAATTGATCGAGCAGCCGGGGCAAACCTGGACCATGGAGAACATGGCTGCTTGCACCGGGTTGTCACGGTCGGCTTTTTTCAAGCGTTTCAGCGAGCTGGCCGGGCAGTCACCGGGACAAGTGCTGCTGGCGCTGCGCATGCGCCATGCCAGCCAGTTGCTGCAGGCGGGGCATACCGTTGAGCAGGTAGGCGCGCAGGTGGGGTATCAGTCGGTGGCCGCATTCACCCGGGCGTTTGCCAAGGCAGTGGGGGTGCAGCCGGGGGCGTATCGCAGGCAGCATGACGGGCGCGGGAATACCTGACCCAGCAAAGCGCGGAAATCGACCAAGCGGCCATAGTCGGGGCTGCTTTGCAGCCCCCGTTGCAGTTGTCAGTCGTTGACGCTGATAACCCGCGCACTGTTAACCGACTTCCCGCGCGTCGCCAGGCAGTAGTACAGCGGCACGGTCACCAGCAAGCCGAACAGCCACGACAGGTCGGCCCCTTCGACAATGTTCGAGTACGGCCCCACATACAGCGAAGTATTGGCAAACGGCAGCTGCACCAGGATGCCGCAGGCATAGGCAATGATCGCGTGGTGGTTGAAACGGCCATAGATGCCGCCGTCTGCACTGAAGATCGAGGCGATGTCGTACTGGCCCTTCTTGATCAGGTAGAAATCGATCAGGTTGATCGAAGCCCACGGCACCAGGACCAGCAGCAGCGCCAGGATCAGGCCGATGAACTGGCCGATGAAGTCCGCCGAAGCATTCAGTGCAACCATCCCGCAGCCCAACAGAATGACCGAGGCCAGGATCACCCGCACCCTGACGCTCGGCGTCCACTCGGCCACGAAAGTCTGGATTGCGGTCACGATCGACAGCACCGCGCCATACAGGTTGAGGGCGTTGTGGCTGATGATGTTGAGCAGGAACAGCACCATCAGGATCGGGCCCAGCCAGCCGGTAGCCTGCTTCACCGCGTCCATTGCGTCGGTGCCTTGCGGTACGCACAACACGGCCACTGCACCAAAGCTGAAGCACAGGATGGTACCCAGGGTGGCGCCCAGGTAGGTCGCCCAGAACGGTTTGGCAATGCCCACTTCACGCGGCAGATAGCGCGAATAGTCTGACGTGTACGGCGAGAAGCTGATCTGCCAGATGGTGCCCAGCGACACGGTGGCGATGAAGCCCGACAGGTTGAATGCGCCGCGGCTGAAGAAGTCTGCCGGCAGGTCCTGGATGAACATCATGATGAAACCGGCCAGCAAAGCCGAACCCATCACCCAGGTACCGATGCGGTTGAGAATGTGGATGAAACGATAGCCGATCACGCCGATGGCAGTAGCGCTCAGGGCGCCTATCACGATCGCGCCGGGCATCGGCACGCTCGGGGCGATGCCGTGGATGGTCTTGCCTGCCAGGACAATGTTGGAAATAAAGAAGCCGACATAGATCAGCGCGGTGAAGAACACGATCAGCAAGGCGCCGTAACGGCCGAACTGGCCACGGCTTTGAACCATTTGTGGAATGCCCAGCTGCGGCCCCTGCGCAGAGGCCAGGGCGATGACCACGCCCCCGACCAGATGGCCCAGGACGATGGCTATCAACCCCCACAACAGGTTCAGGTGGAACACCTGGACCACCATGGCACCGGTGACGATGGGCAGTGGTGCAATGTTGGTACTGAACCAGAGGGTGAACAGGTCGCGCGCCTTCCCATGGCGCTCGGCAGGTGGAACGTAATCGACCGTGTGATTCTCGACAAACTGGTGTTGCGACGACGGTTGGGACATGGTTTTCAGCTCGAAAGGTCGTTTTTATCTTTGTAAGGAAACCGCATCTAGGCGGCCTCTCAGCTGCGGACCATATTATGGTATTCCAAACTTTTGACAACACTGATCCGCAGTAAAAAAAGCCCGCTGATCCGCTTGCGCAACCCTGGCGGCAAACCACCTGATCGCTCAAGGCCACGGTATACGTGGCCTTGAGCCGTTCATCGTGGAAAAGCCAGGTTGAAAATTCCGCTTGCAAAATAGGTATTACGGTATACCATCAGACACATCAACGATAAAAACCGCGGACCACCGCAGCCCTTCAGAGGTATTCCCGATGATCGACGCAACTGTCTACAAGAACGTTCTGGGCTCCTTCCCGTCCGGCGTTACCGTCATCACCACCCAGGACGACGACGGCTCGGTCGTCGGCCTGACCGCCAGCGCCTTCTCCTCCCTGTCGATGGACCCGCCACTGGTGCTGTTCTGCCCCAACTACACCTCCGACTCCTACCCGATACTGATCAAACAGAAGCGCTTTGCCATTCATCTGCTCTCGGGTGAACAGCAGGCAGAAGCCTACGCGTTCGCCAAGAAGGGCAAGGACAAGGCCAGCGGTATCGAGTGGAGCCTGAGCGAACTGGGCAACCCGATCCTGGCCGGCGCAACCGCGGTGATCGAATGTGAACTGTGGCGTGAATACGAAGGTGGCGACCACGCCATCATGGTCGGCAAGGTGCACAACCTGATCGTCCCGGCAGAAGCACCACGGCCCATGGTGTACTGCCGCGGCAAAATGGCCAGCCTGCCGGCCTTTGCCTGAAGCCTGCAATTCGACGCAGACCCCAGTGGGAGCGGGCTTGCCCGCGAACACCGGCGAAGCCGGTGCCACCCACCGCGTGTTCTGTTTCGCGGGCGAGCCCGCTCCCACACTGAAGCCCGCTTTACTGACGGGTAACAACAAGCGTTGAGGAAAAACCCATGAAATTTTCGTTGTTCGTGCACATGGAACGTTGGGATGAACAGGTCAGCCACCGCCAGCTGTTCGAAGACCTGACCGAACTGACCCTGATGGCCGAGAACGGCGGTTTCAGCACCGTGTGGATCGGCGAACACCACGCCATGGAATACACCATTTCGCCAAGCCCGATGCCACTGCTGGCCTACCTGGCCGCACGCACCGAGAGGATCCGCCTGGGCGCCGGCACCATCATCGCGCCATTCTGGAACCCGATCCGCGTTGCGGGCGAATGCGCGCTGCTCGACGTGATCAGCAACGGTCGTATGGAAGTGGGCCTGGCCCGCGGCGCCTATCAGTTCGAGTTCGACCGCATGGCAGGTGGCATGCCGGCCACCGACGGCGGCAAGGCGCTGCGCGAGATGGTGCCGGTGGTGCGCAAGCTGTGGGAAGGCGACTACGCCCACGATGGCGAAGTCTACAAGTTCCCTACCTCTACCAGCGTGCCGAAGCCGTTCAACGCCACGCCGCCCATGTGGATCGCCGCACGCGATCCGGACTCGCACAACTTTGCCGTGGCCAACGGCTGCAACGTCATGGTCACCCCGCTGATGAAGGGGGACAAAGAAGTGCTGGACCTGAAGAACAAGTTCCAGGCCGCCCTGGACAACAATCCGGACGTGCCGCGCCCACAACTGATGGTGCTGCGCCACACTCACGTGCACAGCCCGTCCGAACCGGAAGGCTGGAAGGTCGGCGCCCAGGCCATATCGCGCTTCTACCGCACGTTCGATGCCTGGTTCGGCAACAAGACCACCCCGGTAAACGGCTTCCTCGAGCCAAGCCCGGAGTCGAAATTTGCCGAAGTGCCGGCGTTCCAGTTGGAGAACATCCGCAAGAACACCATGATCGGCACCCCGGAAGAAATCATCGCACGCATCAAGTACTACCAGGAACTGGGCGTCGACGAGTTCAGCTTCTGGTGCGACAACAGCCTGCCCCACGCCGAGAAGAAAAAGTCGCTGGAGCTGTTCATCAAGGAAGTGGTGCCGGCGTTCGCCTGAATTCCCATTGCCTGAAACATTGCGGGACGCGCCCGCTCCCGTGGGCCCCTTCGGCCTGCGTGAGCGGGCTTTTTTTTGAAACCTGTGCAGTCCCTGTGGGAGCGGGCAAGCCCGCGAAGAGACCAGTACAGACAACAGAGAAATCAAGGCATCAGGCCACCTTTCGTCCCCCGACAAGAGAAATTTCCTGACACCTCTTGCACAACAAATATTATGGTATACCATCAGACAACAAGAGCTGATAACCCTCACCAGGAGCCAACCATGAGTTTCGAAATCCGCAAGATCGTCACCTACTCCGAAGAGACCCGCATCGAAGGCGGCAAGGCCACCGACAAGCCGGTGACCATGGTCGGCCTGGCCGTCGTGATCAAGAATCCATGGGCCGGTCGCGGTTTCGTTGAAGATCTGAAGCCGGAAATTCGCACCAACTGCTCGGAGCTGGGTGCCCTGATGGTCGAGCGCCTGACTGCTGCCATCGGCGGTGCCGACAAGATCGAAGCCTACGGCAAGGCCGCCGTCGTCGGCGCCGATGGCGAAATCGAGCACGCCTCGGCCGTGATCCACACCCTGCGCTTCGGCAACCACTACCGCGAGGCAGTGCAGGCCAAGAGCTACCTGAGCTTCACCAACAAGCGCGGCGGTCCAGGCACTTCGATTCAGATCCCGATGATGCAGAAGGACGACGAAGGCCTGCGTTCGCACTACATCACCCTGGAAATGCAGATCGAAGACGCACCGCGTGCCGATGAAATCGTCGTGGTCCTGGGCGCAGCCGACGGCGGCCGCCTGCACCCGCGCATCGGCAACCGTTACATCGACCTGGAAGAACTGGCTGCCGAAAAAGCCAACGCTCAATAACAATAACCAAGACGGGCCGGGGCGTGGCGTGCTTACCCGCCGCGCCCGACCTTCAAGGAGCGCCCTCCATGATTCAGCCTGTCGCTGAACGCACACCTGCCGGCACCAGCTATCTGGATGTCGGCCAGGGCCAACCCGTGGTACTGATCCACGGCGTGGGCCTGAACAAGGAAATGTGGGGCGGTCAGTTCGTTGGCCTGGCCAACGACTACCGCGTCATCGCCTACGACATGCTCGGCCACGGTCAAAGCCGCGTACCGGCTGCCGACACACCGCTGGAAGGCTATGCCGACCAGCTCGCCGAACTGCTTGACCACCTGCAAGTCGCACAAGCCACCGTAATCGGCTTCTCCATGGGTGGCCTGGTTGCCCGTGCATTCGCCCTCAATTACCCGCAGCGCCTGGTTGCACTGGTCGTGCTCAACAGTGTGTTCAACCGTACCCCCGAGCAGAGTGCCGGGGTGATCGCGCGTGCCGCCCAGGCGGCGGAGCTGGGCCCCGACGCCAACGTCGATGCTGCCCTGGACCGCTGGTTCAGCCGTGAATACAAGGCTGCCAACCCGGCGCAGGTCGCCGCCATTCGCCAGGTGCTGGCAAGCAACGACCCGCAGGGCTACCACACCACTTATTCGCTGTTCGCCACTCAGGACATGTACCGCGCCGACGACCTGGGCAGTATCCAGGTGCCGACGCTGATCGCCACCGGCGAACTCGACTCGGGCTCCACCCCGGCCATGACCCGCCAGCTCGCCGCCTGTATTCCTGGCGCACAGAGCGTGGTCCTCGCCGAGCAACGGCATATGATGCCGGTGGAAGCACCGCGTGAAGTCAACAAGATGCTGCTGGACTTCCTCACCCAAGCCCGCACCCTCACCGAATCCGCCAAGGGGATTGTTGCATGACCCTCGTTCGTTTCCAGATGTGCATCGACGGCCAATGGCGCGATGCCCAGAGCGGCAAGACCTTCGACAGCCTCAACCCGGCCACCGCCCAGGCCTGGGCGCAACTGCCCGACGCCGATGAAGCCGATGTGGAGCTGGCCGTTCAGGCCGCCCAGCGAGCCTTCGACAGCAAGGCGTGGCGCAGCATCACCGCCACCGCGCGCGGCAAGCTGCTGCGTCGTCTGGGTGACCTGATTGCCGAGAACAAAGAGCACCTGGCCCAGCTGGAAAGCCGTGACAACGGCAAGCTGATCCGCGAAACCCGCGGCCAGGTCGGCTATCTGCCGGAGTTCTTCCACTACACTGCGGGGCTGGCCGACAAGCTCGAAGGCGGCACCCTGCCGCTGGACAAACCCGACCTGTTCGCCTACACCGTGCACGAGCCAATCGGCGTGGTTGCCGGGATCATCCCCTGGAACAGCCCGCTGTACCTCACCGCAATCAAGCTTGCCCCTGCCCTGGCTGCCGGCAACACCATCGTACTCAAACCGTCCGAGCACGCCTCGGCGACCATTCTCGAGCTGGCCCGTCTGGCCCTTGAGGCCGGCTTCCCGGCCGGGGTGGTCAACGTGGTCACAGGCTACGGCCCCAGCACCGGCGCGGCGCTGACCCGCCACCCGCTGGTGCGCAAGATCGCCTTCACCGGCGGTGCCGCCACCGCCCGCCACGTGGTGCGCAGCAGTGCCGAAAACTTCGCCAAGCTGTCGCTGGAACTGGGTGGCAAGTCGCCGAACATCATCTTCGCCGACGCCGACCTGGACAGCGCCATCAATGGCGCCGTGGCCGGCATCTATGCCGCTTCCGGGCAAAGCTGCGTGGCCGGTTCGCGCCTGCTGGTGCAGGATGAAATTTTCGACGTATTCGTCGAGCGCCTGATTGCCCGCGCCAAGCGCATCCGCATCGGCAACCCGCAGGACGACGCCAGCGAAATGGGCCCGATGGCCACCGCACAGCAGCTGGCTGTCGTCGAAGGCCTGGTGGCTGCAGCCAAGGCCGAAGGCGCCAAACTGCATATGGGCGGAAAGCGTGCCGACGTTGAAGGTGACGGCTGGTTCTACGAGCCCACCCTGTTCGAGTGTGACAGCAACGCGATGACCATCATGCAGGAAGAAGTGTTCGGCCCGGTCGCCGCGGTGATCCGCTTCAAAACCGAAGAAGAAGCCCTGGCCATAGCCAACGACTCGCAGTTCGGCCTGGCTGCCGGCATCTGGACGCGCGATCTGGGCCGTGCCCATCGCCTGGCCCGTGACGTGCGTTCGGGGATCATCTGGGTCAACACCTACCGCGCCGTGTCGGCCATGGCACCGATAGGTGGTTTCAAGAACAGCGGCTACGGCCGTGAGAGCGGCATCGATTCGGTGCTGGCCTATACCGAGCTGAAGACCGTGTGGATCAACTTGTCCACCGCGCCGATGCCCGACCCGTTCGTGATGCGCTAGGAGGAACACGAGATGATCGAACCCGGCATCTACAAAGACGTGATGGGCTCCTTCCCGTCCGGCGTCACGGTAGTCACCACCCTGGACGCCGACGGCGGCATCGTCGGCATCACCGCCAGTGCGTTCAGCGCGCTGTCGATCGACCCGGCACTGGTACTGTTCTGCCCCAACTATGCCTCCGACACCTACCCGATCCTGCGCGATAGCAAGCGGTTCGCCATTCACCTGCTGTCCGCCGACCAGACCGCCGAAGCTTATGCCTTCGCAGGCAAGGGCAAGGACAAGGCCAAGGACATCGAGTGGCACCTGAGCGAGCTGGGCAACCCCCTGCTGGCCAAGGCCACGGCGATCATCGAATGCGAGTTGTGGCGCGAGTACGACGGCGGTGACCACGCGATCATTGTCGGCGCGGTGAAGAACCTGGTGTTGCCGGCCGAGCCGGTGACCCCGATGGTCTACCACAAAGGCAAGCTCGGCGCCCTGCCGCCGCTTGGCTGATATATCTTGAAGTCGGTGTTGGCCTCTTCGCGGGCTTGCCCGCTCCCACAGGTATTGCACAGCTTCTGGAACCTGTGGGAGCGGGCAAGCCCGCGAAGAAGCCAACACCGATGCCCCTGTTTTCAGGGGTCGCGCTAATCGTCTCACCCTCGGTTGCGGCCCCTGTTTTTTGCCGGAGTACTGCACATGAGCAATGAAAAGTACGAAAAGGGTCTGAAAATCCGCACCCAGGTGCTGGGCGAGGACTACGTCAACCGCTCGATCCAGAACGCAGATGAGTTCACCAAACCGTTGCAAGAGCTGGTCACCGAGTATTGCTGGGGTCACGTCTGGGGCCGCGAAGGCTTGTCGCTGAAAGAGCGCAGCATGATAAACTTGGCCATGATTTCCGCGCTCAACAGGCCCCACGAGCTCAAGTTGCACATTCGCGGTGCCCTGCGCAATGGCCTGAGCCGTGAACAGATTCGCGAAATCCTGCTCCAGGTCGGCATTTATTGCGGCGTACCCGCGGCGGTGGACAGTTTCCGCCTGGCCCGTGAAGCGTTTGCCGAAGCCGATGCGGAGCCAACCCGTTAACAACGGGCTGTTCGAACCACTGCATGGAAAGCCTCGGTTCGGGGCATTCCGCGATGTTGGCGCAACAGCCTCATAAAGAGCGCACCTGATGAAACGCCAGCCACTCGACGACAGCTTCAAGGTCAACCGCAACCCCGTTACTCTGCGCGAAATCGTGCTCGACAAGCTGCGCACCGCAATCATGAACTTTCACCTGCTGCCCGGCGACCGCCTGGTAGAGCGCGACCTGTGCGACCGCCTCGGCGTCAGCCGCACTTCAGTACGTGAAGCGCTGCGTCACCTGGAGTCCGAAGGCCTGGTCGAGTTCGCTGACGCCAAAGGCCCGCGCGTGGCCATCATCACCCTGGAAGACGCGCGTGACATCTATGAGCTGCGCTGTGTGCTCGAAGGCCTGATCGTGCAACTGTTCACCCTCAACGCCAAGGCCAAGGACATCCGTGCGCTGGAGCGCGCGCTGGAAGTGAACCGCGAGGCACTGGAAGAAGGCGAGCTGCAACAGGTGCTGGATTCGGTACAAGGTTTCTACGATGTGCTGCTGGAAGGCTCGGGCAACCAGGTGGCGGCCCAGCAGTTGCGCCAGTTGCAAGCCCGCATCAGCTACCTGCGCGCCACCTCGGTATCGCAGGAAAACCGCCGCGGCGCCAGCAACCGCGAAATGGAAAAGATCGTCGAGGCCATCAAGGGCGGCGACCCGCTGGTGGCCCACCAGGCCTCGGTCGACCACGTCCGCGCCGCCGCCAAGGTGGCCCTGGACTACCTGCGCCAGAAGCAGGATGACAACGCCAAGGTGCGCGACATTGTCGAACCCCTGGCCCTGAAGGAACCCCGCATAGGTCGCTGATCATGCCCAATGCCCCGCGCTACTGCCCGCACTGCACCACGGAACTGGCCCGGGGCGTTCCCACAGGCGATACCCACGAACGCCTGCATTGCGCAGGCTGCGGCTACATCCATTACATCAACCCCAAGATCATCGCCGGCTGCATCATCGAGCGCGATGGAAAGTACCTGCTGTGCCAGCGCGCCATCCCCCCTCGCCCCGGCACCTGGACCTTGCCTGCCGGGTTCATGGAGGCTGGCGAAACCACCGAACAGGCGGCGCTGCGCGAGGTATGGGAAGAAAGCGGCGTACGTGCGGACATCGTCTCGCCGTATTCGATCTTCAGCGTGCCAAAGATCAGCGAGGTGTACATCATCTTCCGTGCCATCGTTACCGAAGAGACCGGGCAGTACGGGCCGGAGACGCTGGCGTACAAGTTCTTCGAACCGGATGAAATCCCCTGGGATGAGATCTACTACCCGGCTATCCGGCAAATTCTCGAGCGCTACATCCTCGAGCGGCAAGCCGGGGTGTATGGCATTTACATGGGCAATGATGACACCGGCAAGGTGCACTTCATGCGCTAGCCTGTCCGGCCGCTTCGCGGGTGAACCTGCACTCACTCGGATCGCGCAGTTGCAGAGGCTTGTGCAGTGGCACGGCCACTCACAAAACCCTCGCCAACGGTCTATTCTCGGTGCACCCTAGAGGCCTTGAGAAAGAGGACCGGCAAAGCACATGGCTAGATGGCTAGACGGCGGCGGGCTAATGGCCGAACGCATCCGCAACCACGACTGGGCCACCACCCCGCTGGGCCCGCTGGAACATTGGCCCGACGCCCTGAAAACCACGATGGCTCTGTGCCTTGCCTCGCGCTTTCCGCAAGCCGTGCTCTGGGGCCCGGACTTGATCACCCTGTACAACGATGCCTTCACCCCGATTCTGGGTCGCAAGCCCCTGGCCTTGGGCATCCCCTTTCGCGACGTGTGGCACGAAGCCTGGGACGAAATCCGCCATATGGCAGAACGTGCGTTGGCCGGTGAAGCGGTGTACATCGAGGACTTCCCGCTGACGATCGACCGCAACGGCGGCCTGGAGCGGGCCTATTTCACCTTCTGCTACAGCCCGATTCGCGGCCATGATGGCGAGATACTGGGCATGCTCGACACGGTCACCGAAACCACCGCCAGCGTGGTCACCAACCAACGCCTGCACTTTCTCGATACCCTCGGGCGGGCCGTGACCGAGGCGGCCGACCCGGACCAGATCATGGCCATCACCACCCGCATGCTGGTCGAGCACCTTGGCCTGTCCAGCTGCGCCTATGCGGTGATGGACCCCGACGAGGATGGTTTCACCATCTGCGGCGATGCGGTGGCACCCGGCTCACCGCGTCTGGTGGGCCACTATCACCTGCATGACTTCGGCAGCCTGGCGGTCAGCCGCCTGCGCAGCGGCCTGGCCCTGGTGATCAATGACAACCTGCGCGAACTCGCCACTGACGAGGCGGCGACTTTTCAGGCCATCGGCATTACGGCCACCATCTGCATGCCACTGATCAAGGGTGGCAGACTGACCGCGCTGATGGCGATTCATGACCGCGTACCCCGGGCATGGACCGACTACGAGCAAACACTGATCAGCGAAGTGACCGAACGATGCTGGGCGCACATACAACGGGCCCAGGCCCATGCCGAAGTGCGCGAAGCGATGGCGGCCCTTGAAACGCTCAACACCACCTTGGAACATCGCGTCGAAGAACGCACCACTCAGTTGCTGCACACCGAGGCCGTGCTGCGCCAGGCCCAGAAGCTGGAAGCCATTGGCCAGCTGACCGGTGGTGTAGCCCACGACTTCAATAACCTGCTGACCATCATCCGCTCGTCGCTGCACTTTCTGCAGCGCCCCAACCTGGCCGAGGAGCGCCGCGAGCGCTACCTCAAGACCATGTCCGACACGGTCGACCGTGGTGCCAAACTGACCGGCCAGCTACTGGCCTTCGCCCGTCGCCAGGCCCTCAGCCCACAGGTGTTCGAGGCCGGGCCTCGGCTGGAGGCCATGGCCGACATGCTCGACACCGTCACTGGCGCGCGCATCCGGGTCGAGCTGCAGTTACCGCAAGCGCCCTGCCACATCCGCGCCGACCTCAGCCAGTTGGAAACCGCGGTGATCAACCTGATGCTCAATGGCCGCGATGCCATGGCTGGCGAAGGTGCCTTGCAGCTGCGTCTGCAGGCCGACCAGTGCCTGCCTGCCTTGCGCGGTCAGCCTTCGCTGCCTGGCCCGTTCGCGGCAATATCGGTGAGCGACAGCGGCGTCGGTATTGCCAGCGAGTTGTTGGAGCGCATCTTCGACCCGTTCTTCACCACCAAGGCCCCAGGTGAAGGTACCGGGCTCGGGTTGTCGCAGGTGTTCGGTTTCGCCAAGCAATCCGGGGGCGATGTACAGGTGAACAGCATCCCCGGCCAGGGCACCACCTTTACCCTGTACCTGCCGCAGGAGGACTCACCTGCGGCCTTGCCCGAAGACGCCTCGGCCGGCAGCCAGCCGCAGGTACAGGGCGAGCGGCGACGAATACTGGTGGTAGAAGACAACCCCGACCTGGGCAGCTTCACGGCTCAGTTCCTCGAGGACCACGGCTACCAAATCAGCTATGCGCGTTCGGCAGAAGAAGCGCTGGCGCAGTTGACTGGCCCGGCAGGTGATTTTGATGCGGTGTTTTCCGATGTGGTCATGCCCGGCATGGGTGGCTTGGCACTGGCCCGCGAACTTCGCCGCCAGCGCCCGCAGTTGCCGGTGATCCTTACTTCGGGCTTTAGCGATGCGATTGCCGAAGGCGGGCACCAAGGGTTCACCTTCCTGGCCAAACCCTACTCGGCAGAACAGGTGTGCCAGATGCTCGGGAAAGTACTCGGCCACTGATACCTTGCATCGCGATGGGCGATCAACGGCGCCGCGAAGCTCAAAACCACACGGCCAAGACAAACCAACCAGCCTCGCGTAGTCAGCTTGTTTGCCCGGCTATCAAGCCCAGAGCCACGGTAATCATCGCCATCCCAGACACCCGCCCGACCAGCTTTGCCGCACCCGGCCGGGTGCTCAGCACCGCTTTGGCGCCATAGCCGACCAGCGTGTAGATCACCAGCGAACTGCACAGGTGGACCAGCCCCAGCAACAAGATCTGCAACGGTACGGGCCAGCTCGACTGCGGGTCGGTGAACTGCGGCAGCAGGGCCAGGAACAGCAGGAATACCTTGGGGTTCAGGCCGCTGACGCAAAAACCCTTCAACGCCCAGCGCGAGCCCGACTCCCCCGCGCCGCCCTGCCCGGCCGCCGGCAAGGACGGACTGAGCAACAGGTTGCCGCCCAGCCACAGCAAATAGGTGCACCCCGCCAGGGTCAGCAAGGTCAGCGCCAACGGGTGACCAGCCAGCAGGCTGCCAACCCCGGCCGCCACCACCAGCGTGGCCAGAAAATGCCCCGACAACATCCCCGCCACCGCTGGCATCACCCAGCGACCGCGCATGCCTGCAGAGATGGCATAAGCCCAATCTGCACCCGGGGTAATCACGAACAGCATCGACACAGCCCAGAACGCTGTCAGCACACTGATAGCCACTTGAATCTTCCTTATCTACTGCATTGGGATGTCGAAAGATTACGGATTTCGCTTGGGGATTTTCTTTCGTATATTTCCCCTTAGCATTCATGAATTGGAAGATTCTTCCCAATGGACAGAACTGATCGAAAAATCCTTGCCGAGCTGCAAAAAGACGGGCGCCTGTCGGTAACCGAACTGGCCGACCGCGTAGGGCTCAGCCTGTCACCCTGCCATCGGCGTTTGAAGACACTGGAAGAGTCCGGAGCCATTCTGGGCTATCACGCACGGCTGGCACCTAGCGCCCTTGGGCTGAACTTTGCCGCGCTGGTATTCGTGACGCTACGCGAGGTGACCCGCCAGCCGGTGGCGGACTTTGAAACGGCACTGGCGCAGATCCCGCAGATTGTCGAAGCGCAGCGGCTGTTTGGCGACCCGGATTACCTGCTGCATGTGGTAGCCAAGGACCTGCCAGCGTTCCAGAAGCTGTATGACGAGCACCTGACCAGTATTCCCAATGTGAAACGCTTGAGCTCGACCTTGGTGATGAAGGAAGTGCTTCAGGATCGGTTGTTACCCATGTAGCTGTTTCCTCTTGTGCCGGCCCCTTCGCGGGTAAACCCGCTCCTGCTGTAGGAGCGGGTTTACCCGCGAAGAGGCCGGCACAGGCAACCTTTCATCTGCCCTGAAAACGCGCACATCGCACCAACCCAGCCCACCGTGATCCGGTTGCCAACCCGCCGCCCCTCTACCCCAAGGCCTTCAGCCAGCTGGCACTCTCCTTGCTACCGTCACCCGCTTAAGCTTTTGTCAGCCTTAGTTTTTTTAACGCTTATGGGTACATATTTACTAATTTCTCGTTACCCCCGCTCCCCTCATCATCGCTCCAACAAGAACGCGTCGCCCACCGCCGGCACGCCCCCGGGCAGTTCCCAATGCCCTACCTTGCCTTGGAGTCAGTCATGACCAGTGCAGCCAATTCGGCACCCCTGATAGAAAAACACACGATCGGCTACGTGCCCCCGCAAGACCGCCATGGAAAGGTAAGGGATCTGTTCACACTCTGGTTCGGCGGCAACATCGCGCCGTTGCCCATCGTCACCGGCGCGCTGGGTGTGCAACTGTTCCACCTGAACCTGGTATGGGGCATCGTCGCCATCCTTGTCGGCCACCTGGTCGGCGGGGTGCTGATGGCCCTGCACTCAGCCCAGGGCCCGCAAATGGGCATTCCGCAGATGATCCAGAGCCGCGCCCAGTTCGGCACCCTCGGCGCGCTGCTGGTGGTGGTGATCGCCGGCGTCATGTACATCGGCTTCTTCGCATCCAACATCGTCCTTGCCGGCAAGTCACTGCATGGCGTGGTCGAGGCCGTTCCGGTACCGGTGGGCATCGTCATCGGGGCGCTGGGTTCAGGCATCATCGGCATCATCGGCTACCGCTTCATCCACGTGCTCAATCGCATTGGCACCTGGGTACTGGGTATCGGTATCGTGGTCGGCTTCGGCTACATCTTCACCCATGTGCAAAGCGACGATTTCCTCACCCGTGGCAGCTTCAACCTGGCCGGCTGGCTGGCCACCGTGTCGCTGGCGGCGTTGTGGCAAATCGCCTTTGCGCCCTATGTGTCGGACTACTCGCGCTACCTGCCGGCAGATGTCAAAGTCAGTTCGACCTTCTGGACCACCTACCTGGGCTCGGCCCTGGGCTCAAGTCTGTCATTCATCTTCGGCGCCGTAGCCGTGCTGGCGATTCCGGCCGGCATGGACACCATGGATGCGGTAAAGCTGGCCACCGGCACGCTCGGGCCGATCATGCTGGTGCTGTTCCTGCTCAGCGTGATCAGCCATAACGCCCTCAACCTGTATGGTGCGGTGTTGTCGATCATCACCCTGGTGCAAACGTTCGCCTACCGCTGGATCCCCACCGCCAAAAGCCGGGCAGTGCTGTCGCTGATCGTGCTGTCGGCCTGCTGCGTGGTAGCGGTGTTCGCTTCGGCAGACTTCATCGGCCACTTCGTTGACATGGTGCTGGTACTGCTCGTGGTGCTGGTGCCGTGGACGGCGATCAACCTGATCGACTTCTACGCCATTCACAAAGGTGACTACGACATCCAGTCGATCTTCCAGGTCGATGGTGGGATCTATGGGCGCTACAACCCGCAGGCACTGATCGCCTACGCTGTGGGTATCGTGGTGCAGATACCGTTCATGAACACCCCGCTGTACGTCGGGCCGATTTCCGAGCACATCAACGGGGCTGACCTGTCGTGGCTGGTAGGGTTGGCGATCACCTCGCCGCTGTACTGGTGGCTGGCGAGCCGTGACAGTGCCTACCGTCGTCGGCAAACCAGCGCCAAGCTGGCAGCGGTGGCTTAAGCTGCACTGGCCATTCGCAGCACAAGGTGAACTGGCCTAAGATCCTGGAGACCTCTTGAGGGCGATAGGTTTCGCCCTCAAGAGGTTCCCGTCAAAGACTCATGTTTATCGAGACGAACGCTGAACGGCCTGGTGCTGGCGAGAACATCGCCTGGTCGTTGCCCCCCCAGAAGAAGTTGTCGTACCAGACGTATTCGTATTCACGGTCAAACAGGTTTTTCACCTGCAAATCTACGCTGGTCGACGAGGTGACACGGTAACTGACACTGGCGTCCACGACCACGAAACCGCCGTACTTGCCCTGCTCGTTCAGCTCGTCGATGTAGTAGCTGCCCTGCGCCCGCCCCTGCGCACCGAACTTCCAGTTATCATTGTACCGATAGTCGACACCCACATTGCTGATGTAGCGCGGGGTGGAAAATACCTCTTTGCCCGACAATGACTGGCCGTTTGCAGCGTAGGCCTTGACCACCTTGGCCTCCTGGATCGCGTGGGACGCCCATACCGTCCATTGATCGTCCAGCTGAGCACTGATCTGCATGTCCACGCCACGCCGGCGTGTTTCGCCAAGGCCGACCGTGGTGCCAGTGCTGGGCATGTTCGCGACTTCATCGGTCGCGTCCTGCTGCCACAGCGCAACCCGCGCCTGAGCGCCCGGGAATGGCTGAAACTTGATGCCCACTTCCTTGCCGGTGTTGATCGACGGGTCGTACGAGGCTTGTCCAGGCACCCTGTAGGCTGGCCCGCCGGAGCCCGTAAGAATCTGGAAGGTACGCCCCCAGTTGGCATAAAGGTCGATCTCGGGCGTGAGGCTGTAGATTACGCTCAGCTTCGGCTGGCGGATCCAGCCATAATCCTGCAGGGATGCCTTGACACCGCCAAGCGTCTCGCTGTTACCAGAAAACTTGTCGACGCGCATTGCAGGAATGATCTTCAGCGCGTCGGTCGGCTGAATGACCGCCTGCACATAACCGCCAATATTGCGCAGGGTGTAAGTGTCGTCGTTCTGCACACGTGCCGGCGTGGCGTCGAAATCGGTCGGGATCCCGTAGCTGTAGCGCAGGCGACGATACTGGTTGTCCTGCTCCTCGTAGTTGATGCCGCCATCCAGCGTCAGCAGATCGTCAGCGCGCCAGGTCAGGTTGCTGAGCATCCCTCGCTGCTGTTCATCCCACTGCCGACGCTGGCGTGGCGCGTTGCCGGGCTGGTAATCGGTGAACGTGATGGTTCGATCATCGTTGTAGCTGTTGTAGTACAGCTTGCTGCTCAGACTCAGGTCGTCGTCGAGCTGCCAGTCGGCGTGCAGGCTCAGCTGCTTCATGTCACGGTCGTCACCATCATTGGCGTTCTTGGCCGGCGATTGGGTACGGCTGGCGTGCAGTTGCTCGCGGGTGAGGAAGCCTGACTCTTGGGCCTGGTGGTGGTACAGGCGAGCGATCAGGCCAACACGGAAGTCTTGTTCGTCGTTGCTGACGAACCACTTGCCGCCGAGCGTGTATTTGTTGGATTCGCTGTGGTCGCGGTAACCGTTGCTGTCTTGCTTGGCGAGGATATAGTTCTGGGCGAAATTCCCCTCCTCGTGCCCGACCGCCAACTGCACTTCGCGCGTATCGAAGCTGCCGTAAGTCACACGGCTATCGACATAGTTTCCCCCCTGGCGGGTCGCGAAGTTGATGTTGCCGCCGATATTGTGCAGCCCATAGCGCGGATCGTTGGTACCGCGCACCACCTCGATGTACTCGATGTCCAGCGGGAAGATCATATCGATGAAGCGCTGGTTGCCACTGTTGACGTTGCTCGGCACACCGTCGATCAGGGTCTTGATGCCGTTGATGTAGCCCTCACCATTGAACGCGCGAAAAGTGACCTTGCCTGATTCGGCACCTTGCCCCGTTTCAGTCAGCTGGATGCCCGGCATCTGCCCCAACAACTGCCAGCTGTTCATCACATTTTTGTCTCGCACCTGGTCGCCGCCCAGGACGTCGACCGACGTAAGCACGTTTTCAGTGCTCAAGGCTGTACCGGCCGTTTGGGTGATATTCACTTCACCGAGGACGATGGTGGAGGTACCGGTCTGTTCGGCGAGGATTTCAGGTGTGAACATTGCCGTGAAGATGGCGAACGAGGCTGGGGTGAATCGCATGGAGGTTCCTGACGCGGGGTTGAGTGTGTATTGGCGCACAGATGAAGAAGGCAAGATCTGCGTCTGCCTTATGGCAAATGATGTTATACCATAACACTAAACACTGGCGTATCGGGATTTCTTGAACCATAGCCGCCTCCTTCGCTTGCGCCTAAGAACAATGGCGCACTGCCTTGCGAGCAATCCAGGATGGATCGTCCAGTCGGCGCCCCCGTCAAGGCATGCCCAAGCACCTCAACGCGCGTGACCTTTCCAACATTGCCCTCACCGGAACGTTTGCGGCCATGGGCGAATCCGAATGCCCACGCACTCCCCTTAATCTGGTAGGAGATTTCCGGGGCGAATAACAAAGGGCCGGCTCCAGAGGGCCGGCCCATTTCGCTATTTAGAAGTTGAAGGTGTAGCGCATGATCAAGCGATTTTCATTAGCGCTGTCAGCGTAGGTCGAGCGGTTCGTGGAGTTACGCCACTGGAACGAAACACCCTTCGCCGGCCCACTCTGAATGACATAAGAAATATCAGTGACCCGCTCCCATTCTTTGCCCTCCTCCCCGTTGAGGCGGAGTGAAGCGGCTTGGCGGCTCGTCAGCAGATCAGGATCGACATCATCACCTTTCATGTACCGGGTGGTGAACAGCAAGCCCGGTACACCCAAAGCGGCGAAATCAAAGTCGTACCTCGCAAACCACACTCGCTCGTTAGGGGCAGTGAATGTACTGACCAGCGATTCGCCGAACAGATAGGTATCCGCGCCGTTTACGAACGCAAACGAGGTGTCGCCCCAAGCCTTCTGGTAACCGCCGCCGATGGTGTGCCCCTTGATGCTGTAGGCGAAGTAGCTACTCAGCGTTCTGTTGTCCACCTCACCCAGCTTTTTGGCGCCCGTCTCGCTGGCATCGAACACGCGAACATCCGCGATCACATTGCCTTCCAACAACGGCTTGATGACTTTAATGCCGGCGAAGTAGGACTTGTAGAGATCTTCAAGTTCAGCGGCGTGCAAACTGAAGGTCATGTCCTTCGCAGGCTTGAAGTCAAATGCCAGGTAGTTGTAGTGATCTGCCTCAACCGGGGCATAGCCAAATGCTGTGAGTGATTCGAAATCGGTGGAATTACGCTGCTTCACTGCGTTGACCCTTGTAGCCGTTACCGTCAATTTATCGATGTCGTTGACGGTCAGCGAGCCACCGCGAAAGATCTGAGGCAGTAGGCGGCTATTATTACTCCAGAGTAGCGGCATCAGAGGGTTTACTCCCCCTATCCTCAATTCCGTCTTGCCCATCCTTGCTTTGGCGGTGGCCACGAACTTGCCGTATTCATCCTCAACATTCCTGTCGGAATCGTAGGCCAGCAGCCCTGATCCTGTTCTGTCCGGGCTGGAATCAAGCTTCACCCCCAGCAAGCCCATCGCATCAATACCGAAGCCCACCGGTCCTTCTGTAAAACCGGACTGCAGGTTCAAAATAAAGCCTTGCGCCCACTCATCGCGCTTGGATTGAGTGGCACCGTCATTGCGAAAATCGCGATTATAGTAGAAGTTTCGGAGCTCGAGACTGCCTTTGAAGTCTTCCACGAACGCGGCAGAAGCATAAGGCGCGACCAGCAGTGCTGCTGAACAAGCCAACGATTTTTTAAAAGCAATAGACATCACAGGCACCTTGTTCTTGTTGTGTGCTTGAGCATGGACCGCAGCGAAGCGCCCCATGCAATGCCAGTCCTACAAATGGGTTAAGGCCCGCTTTAGCGGAATGATCGAAACAGCATCACGCTGCCCGACGCCAAACGTGGACAGGGCGGACGCCAGGTTTTTATTCTGAGTGAAAGGTAGTGAATGCACGCACGGGTTCACGGCCAGTAACCAGCGTGTTCTCAATGCTGCCATCATCGGCGTAACCCAAGCTCATCCCACAGACGAGCATTTGGCTCTTCGGTATTTCCAGCATTTCAGTGATGATGCTGTGATATTTAAGGAATGCTGCCTGCGGGCAGGTGTGCAAGCCTCTTCCCCGTGCGGCAATCATGAGGCTTTGCAGGAACATGCCATAGTCCAGCAGGCTCCCTTCCTGAAGCACGCGGTCAATTGTGAAGAACAGGCCAACAGGCGCCCCGAAGAAGCGATAATTCCGGCCGTGTTGCTCGTGCATCCTTTGTTTATCGCTTCGACTGATGCCCAACAGGCTATAGAGCCCCCACCCTACCTCCCTGCGCCGTTCGATGTAGGGAGACGTCCACTCCCTGGGGTAATACGCGTAGGGATCAGAAAAGCGTTGGTCATCAGCCGGATGGTCATCAACCTCAGCAAGTGCTGCGGACAACCGTGCCTTCGTATCACCGGTAACAACATGCACATTCCAGGGCTGCAGGTTGACGCCTGTTGCGCTAAAGCGAGCAACGTTCAGCATCGCTTCGATTTCCTCTAGCGGAACTGGGGTTGGGAGGAACGACCTGATGCTCCGACGTGAGACAATTGCCCAGTCGATCAAACGGGCTGTTTCGTCCAAACCTACCGGTGATTTGCGCAAACGATCAATAAGCATACGTGGAACCTGTCTCTCAGAATTACGGTCAGGTCAGCTCGTGGGCAACCGTGGCCTTCTTCCTCACTACAGCCGAGTCCGAGCGAGATTGATTGATCATGGTCACTGCAACAGCCCCTATCAGGCCGGCGAGCGCGATTGCCATGAAGTTCTGCTCCAGCGGCAACGCCATCGACACCAAGGCACCAATCAAAACAGGTGCGACAATCGCCCCGACGCGACCGACCCCCGATGCAAAACCGACACCAGTCGAGCGGATGGTGGAGGGATAGAAATCGCCGGCGTATGCATAGGCCAGAAGCTGGGTGCCAAGGGTCGAGGCACCCACGATGAACACGACGACAAAGAGCAGTTCGGTAGAGCGGGTATATCCCAGCAAGGTGAGTGCGACCGCGCCCACTACATAGAACACCACCAAGACGTGCTTGATGCTGAATTTGTCGCTAAGCCATCCACCCAGAATTGCACCGAAGATCGAACCGAGGTTGAACACGATGACGAAATTCAGGGCTGAACCGAGGCTGAAGCCCGCCATGGCCATCAACTTGGTGAGCCACGAATTGAGTGCATACACCATGAACAGCCCGGTCATGAATGCCATCCAGATCATGACCGTGCTGTATCCACGGCCTTCCAGGAAAAGGCTTCGTACCGGCTTGTCTTGAGCAGAGATAATCTGCGGATTGCCAACGAGCTGCGTGTCATCCTTGATCACAAGGTCAGGACGAAGGCGACGCGCGATGACTTTCAACTCGTCTTGTCGACCCTGCTTCAACATAAAGCCGATAGAGTCGGGCATTGTCTTGAGAATGAAAGGAATCAAAACCACTGGCAGGACTGCCACGTAAAACACGTATTGCCAACCGTAGCTTTCGATCAGTTGTTTACCCGTAAGCGCTACCAGAATCCCCCCCACCGAATAGCCTGCGAAAACGATGGTCACCAGTCGGGTGCGAACTTTCAAGGGTGAGAACTCACCCATCTGCGCCGTACAGATGGGCAACACACCGCCGATTCCCAAGCCGGCGATGAAGCGCATGATACTGAAGGTCAGCGGGCTGTCAGTGAACCCTGCCGCAGCGGTGAAAACGCTGAACAGCGCTACACACATCGCGATCATTTTCGGCCGGCCAATTCGATCTGCCAATGTGCCTAAAAAGATGGCGCCCAGCATTGTCCCAAACAATGCTGAGCCAGCCATTACCCCGGCGCTGGTTGCGTCAATTTGCATATCGGCCATGATGGCTGGCAGGGCAGCCCCCACCACTGCCAAGTCGTAACCATCGATAATCAGAATCAACACGCACCAGAACAGAATAATTCCATGAAAGCGGTTGAACTTCGACTCTTCGGTCAACGTGTACATATTCAAAGAACTCATACCGTGTCTCCTTCAATCTTATTTTTGTGTTTTTGAAGTCCACATACGTATAGCGATCTGGCACAACTCGACCACACGCACAGGTACGCATGGTTCCGGGTGTGAGTCGGGAGAGTTGAGAGGCACCAACTAGACGGCGCCCGAGGAAAATCGTAGGCCTTATGGCAAGCGCCAACCATGCCCAATGGCATCATTCTGCTTGACCGGAACGGGCAGTTTTGGAAGCCCGATGGCTTCAGATTGAGTGTGATCAGCCCACGCGCAGAGGACTAGTTCCCTCGATGGCTACGCAACGAGCGTCTGTAAGCACCAGGGGTGACACCCGTCCATTTCTTGAATGCCCGGTGGAACGCACTGGTCTCAATGAAGCCAACCTCTGACGCAACGCCATCCACTGTCATACCTGCCCGGCACAGCAGACTGATGGAAATATCCCGCCTGAGATTGTCTTTGAGCCGTTGGTAGGTGAAACCCTCAGCATAGAGCCTTCGTTGCAGGGTGGAACTGGACATGCTCAAGTCGCGTGCGAGCTCATCGAGTTCAGGCCAGGTGTGGGGAGAGAGCAGTTTCAATCGCCGCCGGATCATAATGCTCGTACTGTCGTCGTTACGGTATTTCACAAGGAAGTTACTTGGCGTTCCTTTTAAAAAGGCAGGAAGAGAACCAGGTGTTTGGCAAACCTTGTACTCCAGAAAGCTCTTCTCGAAAACAGCGGTGGTTCTATCGGCCCTCCACTCGATTTCCTCACAAAAGCGCATTCGATAGTCGCTGTCGTCCACCGGCCGAGGAGGACGCATCGATAACTTCAAAATAGGGATGCGCCGGTCGCACAGCCAGCAAAGCAGGCCGTGCACGAGCACCAGCCAGGCACCGTAACAAAACACCCTTCGCAACTCACCATGATCATGAATGATAATTGCAGCATGCTCTCCCTCGCATTCCACCGCCCCGTAGATGTCATCAAGGGCAGTCCTGAGAAACGCCAGAATCCGTTTGAGCGCCTGTCCAAGGGTGTCGCAGCCGAGGGCCAACTGAGCCATCAGCTTGAAGCTACCTCTGCGGAGGGGGTGACTGTCTGCCGCAAAAAACTCATCGTCGAGCAAATCCGCTAACGCAATCCACAATCTGGAGAACGTACCAGCAGGTACCCTGGCATAGTTTTGGGCCAGCAACAGCGGATCAATATGTGCGTGGCGGAGTACAGTCGAAACATCCAGGCCACGCAGTTCTGCTCCTTGAAGTGCGTCCCGCACGAGGCTGATCGACGTGGTGCCTTTGTGGGCAGAAAAATCCATCCGGGGCTCCGTTGCTAACTTGATACCGAAGGCTGCCTTGCAAAGCATACAAGCCCACAGAACGTCTCTGTACCAATATCACTATGCCAGATGTCAACACTCCTTGTTTTTTATTGCAAAACGTTTTGGATCGCGCCCGCGAAGAGACCTTTACAATCAACCCACCTCTTGCATGGCAACACATAATTCAAGAAACCGCGAGGCAGCCCGCGAAGGCGTAGCCCCATGCGGCAACAGAATGGAGAAACGCCGCACCAGCGCCTGCGGCGCAACCTGCAACCGGTGCAGCGCCCCATCCTCATGACGAATGGACATCGCCGACACAAAGCCAACCCCCATCCCGGCGCGGACCGCCTCTTTTACCCCTTCAACGCCCGCGATCTCCAGCGCCACACGCATCGCCACGCCATCACGAGCAAACGCCCGCTCGACGATCTGCCGCACACCCGAGCCGCTTTCACGCAGCACCAACGGGTAGGCGCCGAGTTCCGCCAGCGTCTGCGGGCCACTGCCTGCCAGGGGGTGCACACGGGGCACAATCGCCACGATCTCGTCCTCGCGCCACGGCGTCACTTGCGTACCCAACGGCAACTCCTGCCCGGGCGGCCCCTCGATCAGGGCGATATCGACACTGTCCAGGGCGGCGACGATCTCCGCCGTGTTGCCATGCGAGGTGCTGACCAGCACATCCGGATAACGCCCGTGAAAATCGGCGATCAGGTAAGGCAGCAGGTAACTGGCGGGTGTGGTACTGGCGCCAACACGCAATGTGCCGCGCTCCAGCCCGCGCATGGCCTCGCGCAGCGCCTTGGCCTGGCGGAAGGTTTCGCGCAGGCGCTCGGCATGCGCCAGCAACTGATCACCGGCCGCTGTCAGCCGCACACCGCGGCCGGCGCGTTGGTAAAGGGGTTCGCCAAACGCCTCTTGCAAGAGCTTGAGCTGGCCGGACACTGCCGGCTGCGACAGGTGCAGGGCTTGAGCCGCATGGCTGATGTTGCCGTGCTCGGCAACCGTGGCGAATGTTATCAGTTGCTCTGGGGTCATGATTCAAAAATATCAGCTAAGCGGATATTTGCCATCCTAAATTACGATTTTTTATAAGCTTATAACCAGATTAACGTAGGCCTTGTCGAAACACCTTTTCCGGAGGACTCACATGGCCACGGTTCCGTCCAACCCCGCCTTTGCCCCTACCCTCTCCACCCGAGGGCGGCTCAATGGCATCCTGTTCGTCGCGCTGTTCGCGGTCGCAGTCACGCAACTGGCGGCCATGCCCGCTATCGCCAACCTGGGCATCAGCCCGCTGATCGTGGGTATTGTCGCAGGTGCCTTGTATGGCAACGCGCTGCGTGACGGCGTACCGGCAAGCTGGGCAGCCGGTATCAATTTTTCCGCTCGCGGCCTGTTGCGCATTGCCGTGGCGTTCTTTGGTTTGCGGGTAAGCCTGCAGGAAATTGCCGAAGTCGGCTGGTCGGGGCTTGTCGTGTCGGTGCTGGTCGTCACCAGTACCCTGCTGATCGGCCTGTGGTGTGGCATGAAAGTGTTCAAGCTCGACCGCGATACCGCCTTGCTGACCGCCGCGGGTAGCGCCATCTGCGGCGCGGCCGCCGTGCTGGCATTCGAATCGGCGCTGCGCAGCGCCCCCCATAAAAGCGCCATGGCAGTCGGAAGCGTGGTGCTGTTCGGTACCTTGTCCATGTTCCTTTACCCACTGGCGATCAATGCCGGCTGGCTGCATCTGGATACCATGGGCGCCGGGCTGTTGCTGGGCGGCACTGTCCACGAAGTGGCGCAGGTGGTAGGCGCGGCCAGCAATGTCAGCCCCGAAGCCACGCATGTCGCCACCATCGTCAAGATGACCCGGGTCATGCTGTTGGTACCGGTACTGCTGGTGGTGGGCCTGTGGATCAGCCGTTCGCGCAAGGCTGGCCAGGCGCAGGGCAACGGGCGCATTGCCATGCCCTGGTTCGCTTTCGGCTTCCTGGCACTGGTCCTGGTGAATTCGCTGCACGTACTGCCTGGCAGCGTGACCCAGGCAGTGAACAGCCTGGACACCTTTGCCTTGACCATGGCCATGACCGCGCTGGGAATGGAAACGCGCTTCAGCCAGATTCGCCAGGCTGGGCCACGGGCGCTGGCCACCGGGGCGATTCTGAACCTGTGGCTGGTTGGCGGGGGGCTGGCGATTACCCTGGGGGTGCAGAAGCTGTTGGGCTGATTCGAGACCGGGTTGGCTGCTTCGCGGGTAAACCCGCTCCTACAGGTGGGTGCTGCCTTGAAGACGGCAAGGCCCCTGTAGGAGCGGGTTTACCCGCGAAGCAGGCCACCCGGTCTCAAGGTTTTTCACAGCCCCCCTCGTTGCCGTCCACATTTCTCGGTATGGTGGTGCCAAAGAAGGATGTTTTACCCGCACAGGAAAGACTTAGATGCCTCAACGCCATGTCATCAATGCATCCGTCAGCCCCAAAGGCAGCCTGGAGACGCTGTCACAACGTGAAGTGCAGCAACTGAGTGAAGTCGGTACCGGCAGCCTTTACACACTGTTCCGCCAGTGCGCCCTGGCAATCCTCAACACTGGCGCCCATGTCGACAATGCCAAGACCATCCTTGAGGCCTACAAGGACTTCGAGGTGCGTATCCACCAACAGGACCGCGGCGTACGCCTGGAGCTGCTGAACGCCCCAGCCGACGCCTTCGTCGATGGCGAAATGATCGCCAGCACCCGTGAAATGCTGTTCAGCGCCTTGCGCGACATCGTTTACACCGAAAGCGAGCTGGCCAGCCAGCGCATCGATCTGGAAAGCTCCCAGGGCATCACCGATTACGTTTTCCACCTGCTGCGCAACGCGCGCACCTTGCGCCCGGGCGTGGAGCCGAAGATGGTGGTGTGTTGGGGCGGCCACTCGATCAGCACCGAGGAATACCAGTACACCAAGAAGGTCGGCCACGAACTGGGCCTGCGCAAACTGGATGTCTGCACCGGCTGCGGCCCGGGCGTGATGAAAGGCCCGATGAAGGGCGCCACCATCGCTCACGCCAAGCAACGCATGCATGGCAGCCGCTACCTGGGCCTCACCGAGCCCGGCATCATCGCCGCCGAGGCGCCCAACCCGATCGTCAACGAACTGGTGATCCTGCCTGACATCGAAAAGCGCCTGGAGGCCTTCGTGCGTGTCGGCCACGGCATCATCATCTTCCCGGGCGGTGCTGGCACAGCGGAGGAGTTCCTGTACCTGCTGGGCATCCTCATGCACCCGGACAACGAGGACCTGCCGTTCCCGGTGGTGCTTACCGGCCCGCGCAGCGCCGAGCCTTATCTGCAACAGTTGCACGCTTTCGTCGGCGCCACCCTGGGTGAAGCCGCCCATCGCCTGTACGAAATCATCATCGACGACCCGGCGGAAGTCGCCCGGCACATGGTCGACGGCCTCAAAGCGGTCAAGCAGTTCCGCCGCGAGCGCAACGATGCCTTCCACTTCAACTGGCTGCTGAAGATCGAGGAGAGCTTCCAGCGACCGTTCGACCCGACCCACCAGGCCATGTCTGAACTGGACTTGCGCCGCGAGCTGCCGCCCCATGAACTGGCGGCCAACCTGCGCCGGGCGTTTTCCGGCATTGTCGCAGGCAACGTCAAGGACAAAGGCATCCGCCTGATCGAGGAACACGGGCCGTATCAGATCCACGGCGACAGCGCCGTACTGGACCCGCTGGGCCGGCTGCTGCAGGCATTCGTCGACCAGCACCGGATGAAGCTGCCCGGTGGCGCGGAGTATGTGCCGTGCTATCAGGTGGCAACCTGACCACGCTGTTTTGCTGATGACGGGCGTGGATGCCCGTCAAAGGCGGGGGCCGGGTTACGGGTGCGCCTGTACGGATCACCCACATGGGTTTCATGAAAGCTCAGCCACCCAGGTGGCTCGCTCACTGGCGGAGTTCAACCATCGCCCGCTCGAAAAACCGAATGCTGTCGCGTCCCCCACGTTTGGACTGGTACAGCGCCACATCCCCCTGCTCGATTAACGCCGCCAGGCTCGCCGGCGGCTGATCGAACACGTTGGCACCAATGCTCAAGGTAACCGCCTGGGGCGTAGGCACAGTCTTGTCGGCGTAATGCTGGAACTGCTCACGCAGCCCACTCCCCAGTTCCATGACCCGTTCACTACTTGCGCCACTCAGCAAGATGACGAACTCATCCCCGCCCAACCGCGCCGCCAGCGAGCGCTCGGGCAGCGCCGTACGAATCATCTCGCTCAAGGCAATCAGCAATCGGTCGCCGGCTATATGCCCGTGCAGGTCGTTGACCAGTTTGAAGTTGTCGATGTCGATCAATAGCAATGCCCCGGGCTGCGCCGGGCTTACGTCCTTGAAGAAATGCCCCGCCCGCACCTCCAGCGCACGCCGGTTGTACAGCGCAGTCAGCGGGTCACGGGCTGCCAGCCGGGCAATGCGCTCTTCACGCCGGTAACGTACGGTGCCGGTCATCGACAAGGCAATCAACATGATCGCCATCGCGCCTTCCACCAGCGAAACCTGAATGATCAGCCCGCCAAAGGTCGCCAGGTCAATCAGTGTGCCTGGCGTGATAGCGATGACCGCCTTGGCCACATAGAACAGCCCATGGATCAGCAACACATAGCGCAGTTGCACGGCCCCGACGCTCAGCGATTTGCCATGTGGCCGCAGCAGGAAGCTGGCCTTGAGCGTCAGCGAGGCCACCAACAACGAGTTGACCATCAGCATCACCTTCGACCACTGCGGGCCCACGGGCAGCAGCAGCAAGGCGAACCAGACCACCACGATCATCAGCCAGGCGCGTGACAAGCGCTCCTGGGTGAAGCGCAGCACGCCGAACAGGAAAAAAACGTGGGCCACCACCAGCAAGCCATTGGCGAACCAGATACCGATGAACAGCAAACCGATCCCGCGCAACAATGCCAGGATGCAACCAACCGTAATAGTGGCGAAACCCGCACTCCAGTAAAGCAACGAGGTTTCGCGCACACTGCGCCATTCAATCGCCAGGTACAAGGCGGCCGCAGCGGCCAAAGCGACTGAAATAGTCAGCATCGTGGGTGGATCTAACGCCATATACGCATTGGCCTGTCTGGTTAACGGGAAAAGGCCCGACTGTGTGCGATCGTGATCACGTTCAGAGGGGCCTTGCAAGGTTGCCTGCACATTGTAAACCAGCCCCTGACAAAGGGCCGCGGGCAGCAATATCATAATGACATCAATGCGCGATGCGCACCACTCTGGCCCTGTGGCTGGCTTGCCGGCGACAGGGCCAGTACAGGCGACGTCAGAGCACCCGCTTGATCAACGGTTCCAACCGGCTATAGCGCAACCGACGCAGAAACTTGCGCACTTGCTTGGGATGTTCGGCCTTCTCCCCCAGCGCCTCTGCCGAACCGATTCTCGGCGCAAAGCGCCGCAGTTCGCTCAACTCCGCTTCCCGTGGCGCCAACCATTGCCCCTGCGGGTCGTCGATCAGCAGGCCGTTCTCAAGGTCCAGGTTGAACCCGCGCGGGTTCAGGTTGTTGCCGGTCAGCAGCGAATAACGCTGGTCGATCCACACGCCCTTGGCATGGAAGGTATGCCCGGGATCGTTCCAGATGCGTACTTGCAGCTGGCCACTGGCAATCGCGGCGTGGCGGCGGCGGGTGAAGGCGCGCAGGTTGTCCTCATACAGATAGGGCAATGCACCACTGGCACTGAACGGTTCGCCAGGGGCGATGTAGAAGTCGTTGGCGGTACGGTCACCGACAATCAGTTCCACCCCAACCCCTCGCGCCAGGGCGTGGTCAAGTTCGCGCATCACGACCTGCGGCGGGTTGAAATACGGCGTACTGATGATGATCTGCGTGCGCGCCACTGCCAGCAAGGCGCACAGCGCCCGGTTCAGCGGATTGCCGCGGCCCACACCCAGCAGCGGGATCACCTGCAGGCCCTGCCCCGTCACGCTGGCCGGTACCTCATAGGCCATGCGCCGCAGCCGTGCGCGCAAGCGCCGAATGTCGCCGCGCAAGCTGCGGGTAGAAGGTGGCGCCGGCAGGTCGAGGCGCGGTGTGGCAGTGTGATGCAGCAAACGCTGCACCAGGCCGACCATGGCATCAGCCAGTGCCGGTGACTGGAACAGGTGGTAGCGATCCAGGCGATAGCGGTCGAAACGATGCAGGTAGACGTTGTTCAGACTGGCACCGGTGTAGATCACGCAATCGTCGATGATGCTGCCTTTGAGGTGCAACACCCCGAACAGTTCGCGGGTCTGCACTGGCACGCCATGGATGGCGATATCCAGCCCGCGCAACTGGCGCTGGGCCTGGTACCAGGCGGCATTGCCCGGCTGACGCCCGGCCCCCAGCAGCCCGCGCCTGGCGCGGAACCAATCGACCACAATGGTGATCTCCAGGCCTGGCCGCGCGGCTTTGGCCTGGTACAAGGCATCCAGCACTTCCTGGCCAGCCTCGTCCTCTTGCAGGTACAGCGCGACAATCACGATGCGCCGAGTCGCCGTACGGATGCGCTCGAACAGGCAGGCGCGGTAAGCCTTGGCATCGGGCAGCACCTGTATCGCTTCGGGGGGCATGGCGTAGCCTGACAAGCCCGCCAGCATGGATTCGGGGTTCACTGACGCTCACCTTCTCTGTGCAATCACTGTCGGCCCTGCCAGCCGGCGGGGCCATTCCTGGCCGCTGCATCCGGGGTGTATGATCGACCCCGCAACGACACATAACAACAAGAACCACGCGAGGCTCTGCTTTCTCACTGCCCCTGACCAACCAGGCCTCAGCTTGCACAGGAACAGCGCAATGGTCCACCCCGCTTCTGCAAACCTATCGCCGTCTATTGTAAAGGGTTGTTCGGCAAAGACCTTTGGCTTCCTGATTTTGCCCAATTTCACCACCATCGGCCTTGCGTCCGCGGTGGAGACCCTGCGCATGGCCAACCTGGCCGCACGAAAGCCACTGTATCGCAGTGTGCTGATCGCCGCAGACGACGCGCCGGTGGTGGCCAGCAACGGCATGCGCGTACTGCCCGACTACAACATCGCCAACGCCCCCGCGCTGGATGCCTTGCTGGTGGTCGGCGCCAACCCGATCGACCGAAGCCGTAGCAACCGCCCACTGATCGACTGGTTGCGCCAACTGGCCCGCCAGCGCTTGCCGCTGGGCGGTATCTGCACCGGTAGTTACCTGCTGGCCAAGGCCGAATTGCTCAAGGGTTACCGCTGCACCATCCACTGGGAAGACCTGCCGACGTTGCAGGCGCACTTCCCCGGTATCGTGATCTCCAGCCAGCTATTCGAACTGGACCGCGACCGTTACACCTGCTCAGGCGGCGTGGCGGCCATGGACATGATGTTGCAACTGGTGGCCCGGGACACGGGCGGCCAGGACATCGCGGCCAAAGCCGCCGAACTGTTGCTGTGCGACCGCGTACGCGGTGAACGTGAGCGCCAGCGTGTGCCGCTGCGCACCCTGCTCGGCAGCGCCCAGCCCAAACTGAGCCAGGTGGTGGCGATCATGGAGGCCAATCTGGAGGAACCGCTGGGGCTGGAGGAACTGGCCAGCCTCAACGAAGTGACCGTGCGCCAATTGGAGCGGCTGTTCCACAAGTACCTGCAGCGCACGCCCAGCCAGTACTACCTGGAGCTGCGGCTGTCGCGGGCGCGGGAGTTACTGCTGCGCAGTGACGTGCAAGTCCGTGAGGTAGCGCTGGCTTGCGGCTTCAGTTCGCCTGCGCATTTCTCCAAGAGTTACAGCCGGTTCTTCGGGCTGTCGCCTTTAGGGGAGCGGCGGCAGGCCTCTCTCCATTGAATGGGGTCATGTACTGGCTTGGCTGGCCTCTTCGCGGGCAAGCCCGCTCCTGCACGCACATCGGTGGTCCGGCACAGGCCGTTGTAGGAGCGGGTTCACCCGCGAAAGGGCCGGGCCTGCTGGCCAATCTCCACCCGCCGCTCACCGTTGCCGCCGCCACCGTATTCGCGGGTAAACCCGCTCCTACAGGCGCGGGCTTGCCCGCGAAGAAGCCAGTGCAGGTCAACTAATCTTCAAGGGCCGCGTGCGCCGTCTCCCGACACATCAGCATGGCCACCAGCGCCACCAGTGCTGCCACCAGCAAGTAGCCTGCCGGGGCCAGCTTGCTGCCCGTCACCTGAATCAGCCAGGTGGCAATGAACGGCGCAGTCCCGCCAAACAACGAATTGGCCACATTGAAGCTCAAGGCAAACCCGCTGAAGCGCACCCGGGTCGGAAAGATTTCGGCCAGCAGGCACGGCAAGGTCCCGTCATTCATCGCCAGCATCGCACCGAAAAGGATCTGGATGGCCAGAATCACCAGCAGCGGCTGGCCGTCCAGCATGCGAAACAACGGCACGGTCAACCCCAGGAACAACAGCGAGGCCACCACCAGCATGGTCTTGCGACCAAACTGGTCGGACAGCCGCCCCATCAGGAAGATCAAGCCGATATAGGTGGCCAGCGACACCGTCGAGGCGATGAACGAATCCCGCTCGCTCATGCCCATTTCACTGGACAGGTAGGTCGGCATGTAACTGAGCAACAGGTAGAACGCAACCGCATTCAGGCAGGTGACACCTATGCCGATCGCCAGACTGCGCCGGTGCTGGCCCAGCAGTTCGCGCAGCGGCGTCGTGGCCATGCCGGCCTTGGTTTCCAGGCGCTGCTCCATCTCCAGGAACTTGGGCGTGTCCTGCAGGCTCATGCGGATATAGCGCCCTACCAGACCGAACGGCGCCGCCAGCAGGAAAGGCAGGCGCCAGCCCCACTCATGCAGGGCTTCACTGCTGAGCAGCTCATGCAGCACCGCGACGAACGCCGCACCGAACAACAACCCCGCTGCCGTGCTGGCTGGCACAATGCTGGTGTACAAGCCACGCCGCCCAGGCGGCGCGTATTCGGCCAGGAACGCAGCGGCCCCGGCATACTCACCCGAGGCGGAAAAACCCTGCACCAGGCGGATCAGCAACAACAAGGCCGGCGCCCACAGCCCGATCTGCGCATAGCCCGGCAACAAGCCGATGCAGAAGGTGGATACCGACATGATCAGGATCGACCACGACAGCGCGTTGCGCCGACCATGTCGGTCACCGAAATGGCCCCAGACGATGCCACCCAGCGGGCGTACCAGGAACGACAGGGCGAATACCGCGAAGGTGGCCAGCAAACCGGTGGTCTTGTCAGTTTGCGGGAAGAAGTTGGCGGCGATGATGGTGGCCAGATAGCCGTAGGCAGCGTAGTCGAACCACTCGACGAAGTTGCCCATGAAGCTGGCCCGGGCGGCCTTGCGCAGCGCCTGGCGTTCGGCGTTGTGCGCGGGGCCGGCGATAGCGGACGGGTCAAGGGTGGTGCTGGACATGACGGGTACCCTCTGGTTCTTTTAATTGGAGGCAGGGTCTGGTGGTCATACGGGGATCTTGTTGTTGTCTGGGCCAGCCTTTTCGCGGGTGAACCCGCGCCTACGAAAACGGTGAAATCCCCGTAGGAGCGGGCTTGCCCGCGAAGCAGCCGACGCCGATGCTTATTGGCGAATGATGTTGTGCTCCGGCCCATACGGGAACTTGGTGATGTTCTCGGCGCCGTTGTCGTTGACGATCAGGATGTCATGCTCGCGATAACCGCCCGCCCCTGGTCGCCCTTCAGGCAGCATGATCATCGGCTCGATAGACACCACCATGCCCGGCTCCAGCACGGTATCGATGTCCTCGCGCAGCTCCAGCCCCGCCTCACGGCCGTAGTAATGGCTGAGCGTGCCGAACGAATGGCCATACCCGAAGGTGCGGTACTGCAGCAGGTCGTGGCGCAGGAAGATCTCGTTCAGTTCGCGGGCGATATCGCTGCAGCGCATGCCTGGGCGCACCAGTTGCAGCCCGGCTTCGTGCACTTCGACGTTGGCCTGCCACAGGCGCAGGTACTCGTCCGGGCAGTGGTCAAGGAACAAGGTGCGCTCCAGCGCGGTGTAGTAGCCGGCGATCATGGGGAAACAGTTGAGGCTGAGGATCTCGCCCTTGCCCACACGGCGGCTGGTGACCGGGTTGTGCGCGCCATCGGTGTTGAGCCCGGACTGGAACCAGGTCCAGGTGTCCATCAGCTCGGCGTCCGGGAAGCGTTTGGCAATTTCGCGCACCATCGCCTGGGTGGCATGCAGTGCCACCTCGTACTCGGGCACATGCTCACGCAGGGCCTCGACCACTGCCGCCCCGCCGATGTCGGCCACCTGCGCACCGTGACGGATAAGCGCCTGCTCCTCGGCCGACTTGATCATGCGCATACGCATGCACGGCGCAGCGATGTCCACCAGCTCGGCCCTGGGGTAGCAGGCGGCGAGTTTGCCGTGGTTCTGCAGGTTCAGGTGGTCGTACTCCACGCCAATGCGCGAGGCCAGCGGCAACGCCTGCTGGATGGCGACGAAGTAGTTGTCGCGCTGCCAGTCGGTGTAGACGATGTTGTCAGTGCCCACCGTGCGCCGCCAGGGTTGCCCGCCGTCGATGTTGGCACTGATCGAGACCACCTTGTCCTGGGTGATCACCAGCGCATAAGGGCGGCCGAACGAGCAGTAGAGGAAATCGCTGTAATAGTTGACGTTGTGATACGAGGTGAAGATTGCCGCCTCGATGTCCTGCTCGGCCATATAGGCCCGCAGCCGGGCGTGGCGAGCAGCGTATTCCTGGGCGGAGAAGGTTGGCTGCACCTTGTCGCCATTGCGGATTTTCAGGGTCTTGGGCATTTGCATGGTCGGGGTTCCTTGTCGTTGTGAGCACGCTGTTCAGGCCGGCCGCCTGAGAAGCATTGCAACAGAACCGACGAGGACACTTTTGTATCTATCCGACCTGGAATTGGCGGAATAACCAGTGGCCAAGGAGGGGCGCTAAGCGCCCCCCGCCAGGCAACGCTATTTCAAATCAAAGCGGTCCAGCTCCATGACCTTCTGCCAGGCGGCCACAAAGTCCCGGACAAACTTGTCACCGCCATCACTGCTGGCATACACCTCGCTCAACGCCCGCAACTGGGCATGCGAACCGAACACCAGATCGACCCGGCTACCGCTCCACTTCACCTGCCCGGTCTTGCGGTCGCGCCCTTCAAAGGTCTCGTTGTCCGCCGAGGTGGGTTTCCACTCCACGCTCATGTCCAGCAAGTTGCGGAAGAAGTCGTTGCTCAGCGTTCCCGGCTTGTCGGTGAACACGCCGAGGTTGCTGCCACCATGGTTGGCGCCGAGCACGCGCAGGCCGCCGATCAGCACGGTCAGCTCCGGCGCGGTCAGGGTCAGCAACTGCGCCTTGTCCAGCAACAGTTTCTCGGCCTTGACGCTGTAACGTGCCTTGGTGAAGTTGCGGAAGCCATCGGCCAGCGGCTCCAGCACGGCGAACGACTCGACGTCGGTCTGCTCCTGGGACGCATCGACCCGCCCCGGGCGGAACCCTACGCTGCCGCTGTAGCCCGCATCCTTGGCAGCTTTTTCGACTGCCGCGGTACCGGCCAGCACGATCAGGTCAGCCAGGGAAACCTTCTTGCCGCTGTTGTTGAACTCGCCCTGGATCTTCTCCAATGCCGCCAGCACCTTGTCCACGCCCTGGCTTGCAGCCCAGTCCTTCTGTGGGGCCAAGCGCAAACGGGCGCCGTTGGCACCACCGCGCTTGTCGGAGCCACGGAAGGTCGACGCGGATGCCCAGGCGGTGGAGACCAGTTCGCCCACGCTCAAACCCGAGGCCAGGGTCCTGGACTTGAGGGTCGCGATGTCTTGCTCGCTGATCGTGGCTGGGTCGGCTTTGGGTAGCGGGTCTTGCCACAGCAACTCTTCATTGGGCATTTCCGGGCCCAGATAGCGCGCCAGCGGGCCCATGTCGCGGTGGATCAGCTTGTACCATGCACGGGCGAACGCATCCGCCAACTGGTCAGGGTTGTCTTTGAAACGGCGGGCGATCGGCTCGTAGATGGGGTCGAAGCGCAATGCCAGGTCGGAGGTCAACATCGACGGTGCATGCCTTTTACCGGGATCGTGTGCATCTGGCACCGTGCCTGCGCCTTTGCCGTCTTTCGGCCGCCACTGGTGCGCGCCAGCCGGGCTTTTGGTCAGCTCCCACTCAAAGTCGAACAGGTTATTCAGGTACTCGTTGCTCCATTGGGTCGGGGTGGAGGTCCAGATCACTTCCAGGCCACTGGTGATGGTATCCCCGCCTTTGCCGGAGCCAAACGTGTTGTGCCAGCCCAGGCCCTGCATCTCCAGGCCTGCCGCTTCCGGCTCGGGGCCGACGTTGTCGGCGGGGCCGGCACCGTGGGTCTTGCCGAACGCGTGCCCACCGGCGATCAAGGCCACGGTTTCTTCATCGTTCATGGCCATGCGGCCAAAGGTTTCACGGATGTCCTTGCCTGAGGCCACGGGGTCGGGGTTACCTTCCGGGCCTTCCGGGTTCACGTAGATCAGGCCCATCTGCACGGCGGCCAGCGGGTTTTCCAGGTTACGCTCGGCCGACAGGTTGCGATTCTGCTCTTCACCATGCTTGGCCGGCTCGGCCACCAGGTCACCCTGCCCTGGCGCCTGCGCCTTGGCCTGATCCTTGCCGTAACGGGTATCGCCGCCCAGCCACTCCTTTTCCGACCCCCAGTACACGTCTTCGTCCGGCTCCCACACATCGGCACGCCCGCCGGAGAAGCCGAAGGTCTTGAAGCCCATGGATTCGAGGGCAACATTACCGGTGAGTACGATCAGGTCGGCCCAGGAAATCTTGTTGCCGTACTTCTGCTTGATCGGCCACAGCAGGCGCCGGGCCTTGTCCAGGCTGACGTTGTCCGGCCAGCTGTTGAGCGGGGCGAAGCGTTGCTGGCCGGAGCCCGCCCCCCCACGGCCGTCACCAATGCGGTAGGTGCCGGCGCTGTGCCAGGCCATGCGGATGAACAGCGGGCCGTAGTGGCCGAAATCGGCCGGCCACCAATCCTGCGAGTCGGTCATCAGGGCGGTCAGGTCTTTCTTCAGGGCCTGGAAGTCGAGGCTCTTGAACGCCTTGGCATAGTCGAAGTCCGGGTCAGGGCTGGACTTGGAGGAATGCTGGTGAAGAATTCTCAGGTTGAGCTGGTCAGGCCACCAGTCACGGTTGGTGGTGCCGCCACCTGCGGTTTGATGGAACGGGCATTTCGATTCGTTCGACATCTGCGGGTACCTTTGGGTCGGTTATCCAGATTTCCGGTCTATGCCAGTGTTCTTTCAGCCGAGCGGGTGGGCTCGTACTACCCCTCATCAGGTGTACACGGGGCTTGCGAAGCTGTCACGCCGGGGGCCACGGTCTTGCACACAGGTGCTGACGCGCTGCCCGGTCGCGGAATTCGCGGGGCCACGGGAAAGACTAGTCGAGCTTGGGCAGAGTTCTAATAGAGTGGCTGTTGGAGCCTGATAGGCTGGCTCTGTCAGGCACTGGCCTGTATCGGCCGCATCGCGATCAAGCCCGCGACCAGGCCGGCACATCCATACAAGGCACAAGGCCCGGCACCCTGCTTAAATACACAGCCATACCCTTTGACCCGGACGCCGAGCCCTCATGAACCGCAACGACCTGCGCCGCGTCGACATGAACCTGCTGGTGCTGTTCGAAGCCCTGATGATCGAACGCAACCTGACCCGCGTCGGCGAAAAGCTGTTTATCACCCAATCCACCGTCAGCGCCGCCCTCGCCCGCCTGCGCGAGCTGTTCGACGACCCACTGCTGATCCGCAACGGCCGGGCCATGGAACCCACCCCACGGGCCCTGCAGATCTTTGCCGAACTTGGCCCGGCCATGGACGTGATTTCCGCCGCCATCAGTCGTGCCCGCGAGTTCGACCCGGCCAACAGCTGCAACGTGTTCCGCCTGGGGCTTTCCGACGATGCCGAGTTCGGCCTGTTTCCGGCCCTGCTACAGGCCCTGCGCGAAGAGGCCCCGGAGATCAGCGTGGTAGTGCGGCGGGCCAACTTTCTGCTGATGCCCGGCCTGCTGGCCAGCGGCGAGATCTCGGTAGGCGTGAGCTATACAACCGACCTGCCAGCCACCGCCAAACGCCGCAAGCTGCGCGACATCGGCGTACGGGTGCTGCGCGCCGACGACCGCCCGGGGCCGCTGACCCTCGACGAGTACTGCGCCCGCCCGCATGTGATGGTGTCGTTCTCCGGTGACATGAGCGGCAACATCGACCTCGACCTGGCGCGCATCGGTCGTTGCCGCAAGGTAGTGCTGGCGGTGCCGCAATTCGGTAGTCTGCGCGCCCTGCTGCGCAACACCGAGCTGATCGCCACGGTGCCGGACTATGCCGCTTGCGCTCTCGCCGACGACGGCAGCCTGCGCGCCGACCCGGCGCCGTTCGACATCACCGAGGCCGAGCTGTCGATGGTCTGGAGCGGCGCCCAGGACAACGACCCCGCCGAGCGCTGGCTGCGCGACCGCATCCTGCAGTTCATGGCCACGCAGTGATGCCCTCTTCGCAGCGCAACGCTGCGCCTAACGGTCGTACAGCCTGAAGCACGCGGCTGCTATTTGCCGCGCTGCATCCACGCTGCACCAAGCCCACTGAGGCAGATCACCAAAATCCCCACCAGGCTCAGGGTATCCGGCACCTGGCTGTACACCACGAAGCCGAGCAACCCGGCAAACACTATCTGGCAATAGCTGAACGGCGCCAGCAACGCTGGCGCTGCATGGCGGAAGGCCTGGGTCAACAGCAGGTGCGCAGTCATGCCAAAGCCGCCCAGTGCCAGCATCAACAGGGCATGGTCCCAGCGCGGCACCTCCCAGAAGAACGGCACCAGTGCGCTCATCGCCAAGGTGTTGCACAACCCCGCATAGAAGTTGCTGGTGGTCGGGCTGTCATGCGCTGCCAGAATGCGCGTCAGCAACTGATAGAAGCAGAAGCCCAATGCCGAACCGAACGGATACAGAATGGCCGGGGTAAACATCGCCCCACCAGGGTGCACCACTACCAGCACGCCAATAAAGCCCATCACCACCGCCACCCACTGCCCCACTGTCACTCGCTCTTTCAGCAGTGGCGCCGACAGCGCGGTGACCAGTACCGGGGCAAGAAAGTTGACGGCCGTGGCCTCCGCCAGTGGCAGGTACTGCAAGCCGGTCGTGAACAGCAGGCTGGTGCTCAGCAGGCTCAGGGCCCGCAAGGTCTGCAATACCGGCCGGCGGGTGCGCAACACGTTGAGCCCAGACTTGGGCAGGAAGATGCCGGCCATCAGCAACGTGTGCACCACATAACGCGCCCACACCACCATGACTATCGGGTACAGGCCACCCAGGAATTTGGACAAGGCATCGTGGCTGGCGAACAGGAACGTCGCCACCACCACCAACGCGATGCCGCGCAGGGGTTGGTTGACGCCGGACAGCGGTGTGCTGGAACTCATGGCTCTCTCGATGACGGCGCGGCAGCAAGCCGCGCCCGGGGAAGGACGCGCAGGCATTGCCCGGCGAATGTAACAGCTGGGATTCTAGAAGAGATGCCGCAGAATAAGGAAGTTCATTTGCCGCTTGCCCCGGCCAAGTGCAATTTCTGTTCGCTGATCGACCACTTTCCACCTGGCATGCATGGCCCGTGCACGGTTGATCGCTGACCATCGACCGACCCCTGCACCCTACAAGGAATTTACATGCAAAGGCTCACCACCCGCACCGGCCTGGACCTGCCCGCCATCGGCCTGGGCACCTGGCCAATGACCGGCAGTGAATGCACCCAGGCCGTGCGCCAGGCACTGGACGTGGGTTACCGGCACATCGACACCGCCACCGCCTACGAAAACGAAGCGGCCGTTGGCCAGGCGCTGCGTGACAGCGCCGTGCCACGCGAGCAGATCCATCTGACCACCAAGGTCTGGTGGGACCGTCTGGCGCCCCAAGCCATGCGTCAGTCGCTGGAAGACAGCCTGCGCGCGCTGGGTACCGAACAGGTTGACCTGTTCCACATCCACTGGCCAGGCACAGACTGGGACCTGGCCCGCAGCATCGACACCCTGGTAGCCCTGCGTGACGAAGGCAAGGCGCGCCACATCGGGGTGGCCAACTTCCCATTGGGGTTACTGCGCCAGGTGGTGGAAACCCTGGGCGCGCCGTTGTCGGCGATTCAGGTGGAATACCATGTTCTGCTCAACCAGCAGCCGCTACTCGACTTCGCCCGTAGCCATGATTTGTTGCTCACCGCCTATACCCCACTGGCACGCGGCCAGGCAGCGGCGCAGCCGGTGATCCAGGCGATTGCCCGCAAGCATGGCGTGCTGCCCAGCCAGGTGGCGCTGAAATGGCTGCTGGACCAGGACGGCGTGGCGGCGATCCCCAAAGCCAGCAGCCGCGAAAACCAGCTGGCCAACCTGGCCGCATTGACCGTGCAGCTTGATGACGAAGACCGCGCAGCCATCGCCGGGCTGCCGAAAGACCAGCGCGTGGTTAGCCCGCCGTTTGCCCCGGACTGGAACAGCTGAGGCCGCCGCGCAAGTCATTGTTCTTGCGTGATGACCTGCTTCAACCGCTCGCTCGCCGGTGCCGGCCGCCCGTAAAAGTAGCCCTGGAAGTGCGAACACCCTTCCGCCGCGAGCCGGCGCATCTGTTCCTCCGACTCCACGCCTTCGGCCGTGGTCTTGATCATCAGGCTGTTGGACAGCTCGGTAATGGCGCGAATGATCGACATGGCCTCGCGGCTGTCGCACATGTCATGCACAAACGACTTGTCGATCTTGATCCGGTCGAAGGGGAACGAGCGCAGGTAGCCCAGCGATGAGTAGCCCGTACCAAAGTCATCCAGTGAAATGGACACGCCCAGGTCTTTCAGGGCGCGCAAGGTGCGCACGTTTTCCTCGCTGTTGCCCAGCAGCACCGATTCGGTAATTTCCAGCTCCAGTCGCTGCGGCGGCAGGCCCGAGTCGGCCAGCGCGAGGGCGACGGTATGCACCAGATCGCCGTTCTTGAACTGCACCGCCGACAGGTTGACCGACACCGTCTGCTCACCGTCCCAACTGGCCGCCTCCTGGCAGGCCAGGTTCAGCGCACGGTTGCCCAACTCGTGGATCAACCCGGTTTCTTCGGCAATGGGGATGAAATCCATCGGCATGACCATGCCCCGGGTCGGGTGTTCCCAGCGCAGCAACGCCTCATAACCGGTAACGCTGCTGGTTTGATGATCGACTACCGGCTGGTAGTGCAGCTGCAACTGCCCCAGGTGCAGCGCTGTGCGCAGGTCGGTTTCCACCAGGCGGCGCTGGCGGGCGGCAACGTCCAGCTCGACATCGAAGCATTCATAACGATTACGGCCGTTACGCTTGGCCTGGTACAGCGCCATGTCGGCGTAGCCCAACAGTTGCTCTGCCTGGTCATTGTCATCAGGCGCGATGGCGATGCCGATGCTCACCCCCACCGCGAACTGATGCCCTTCGATCTGGAACGGCGGGCTGATGGCCTTGATCAGGCGCTGCGCGGTATTACATGCGGCATCCCGCCCTTCCAGGCCCGTCAGCACCACGGCAAACTCATCGCCACCCAGGCGGGCCAAGGTGTCGTGCTCACGCAGTTCGCGGCGCAGACGCTTGCCCAACTCGCGTAGCAGCTTGTCGCCAAAGGCATGGCCAAGGGAGTCGTTGATGTTTTTGAAGTTGTCCAGGTCCAGGCACAGGGCAGCGGTCAGCTTGGCGTTTTCGCTACCGCGCAACAAGGCCTGACGCAGCCGTTCGTGGAAAAGCGTCCGGTTGGGCAGCCCGGTGAGCGCGTCATGGTGCGCCATGTGGTGAATCTGCGCATGGGCGGCCAGCTCTTCGGTGGCGTCTTCAGCCACGAACAACACGTAATCGGCCTGCCCCTCGCGGCTCTGGCTGAGCAGGGTACGGCTGCGCAGGGTGCGAGGGCCACGGGCAGTGTCGACGCGGGTTTCGGCGGCGTGCCCCTTGGTACTGCGGGCACCACGCACGAATTGCTGCTCCAGGTAGTCACCGGCAGCCGGTGCCAGGCATTCCCGGGGCAACTGGCCGATCATGCTGCGCTGCGGCCCGCCGAACAGGCGTTCGGCCTGCTGGTTGGCCAACAGGATGCGCTGGCTTTCCAGGTCCTGGACGATGACGCTCGCGGGAATGTTGGCAATGACCGAATCGAGAAACTGCGACAGCTTGGCCATCTCCTGGCTGTACTGCTCGGCCAGCTCTTTGGCCTGCAGCAGTTCGAGTTCCTGGCGGTGGCGTTCGGAAATGTCGCGGGTGACCTTGGCGAAACCCACCAGGTGTCCGGCATCGTCGTATACCGCTTCGATGACCACATGGGCGTGGAAGGCCGTACCGTCCTTGCGCAGGCGCACGCCCGTTTCTTCAAAGCGTCCGGTGCTGCGCGCCTGCTCCAGGTTTAACGTCGGCAACCCGGCTGCGCGCTCGCCATCGGTGTAGAACACCGAGTAGTGCTGGCCGACGATCTCATCGGCATGGTACCCCTTGGCGCGCTGGGCGCCGGGGTTCCAGTTGGCGACGATACCTTCAGGGGTAAGCAGGTAGATGGCATAATCCACCACGCTCTGGATCAATAGCCGGTACATGATGTCGGGGTTTGCTGCGAGCGACATGAACTTTACCTGAACCTTCGAAACGCATGAAAAGGGGCCCGGCAAGCGGCGGCCGAGTCTTGGAAAGCGATAATGGCATTATGCTGCCCATGAAAATTTTGTGAAGCAACTCACAAAAATGACGCTTCCCCTTATCAGGACGAACGAAAGCGCACCAACCCTCAATGGCGGGTGCCGGTCACCAGAAAATTGAGCAAGTCCGGCTCATCCCCCAAGGCGATAGCCTGCGCCGGCCGCGGCAGGTTCGCCAGCACTGCATTGCAGAAAGCCACAGCGGCCAGATCCTGTGCATAGCAGCGCAGCAGCCAGTCACCCTCGCCCCCCAGCAGCTGCAACGCCACCGCCTGGCCGATGCCCTGGCGGCGGTACTTCTTCAAGATGAACAGGTCGGCAAGCTCCTGCGCATCGATACCAGGCAGTTCGCTGCGCTCTACCAGCACGAAGCCGGCGATGAACCCGTCTGCCAGCACCAGATACGCGCCCCAGCCGTCGTCCTGCCAGTAACGTTGCAGGTGCTGCTCGTGGATGTAGAAGCGGCCATCCGCCTCGACGTCTTCCTGCTCCCAGTCGGAGGACTCGTAGCAATAGAACTGGTAGAGATTGCGGATCAGTGGAGCCTGGTCGATGGTGGTTGGCAGCAGCGCGAGGGGGAGCATGGTGTGGGGCCTGAGCAAAAGGACGATTCTAGGCTCTGTACGAAAAGCCTTGATACTTGTTCATGCTGCGTTGAAAACAGCCTCGGAATGCTCATGTACTCCAGTACACTCCGCTTCCTCGGCTGTTTTCGCCTTGCCTGACCTGCGTCTCAAGACTTTTCGTACAGAGCCTAGATCACCAGGCCCTTGCAGCAAAAAGCCCGGGACCTCCCCGCACGGAAAGCCCCAGGCAAAATCACAGTGACAAAACCTCGGACTCAGCCCTCCTGCAACGCCCGCGGCCGATGGCTTCGCGCCTCGGCGTCAGGCGACCTGGCACCCTGCAAGCGGAAGTCGAATGACAGCTCGGCAAAGCGCTCGCCTTGCACACCGCGGTCGCGCGCCGCCGCCGCATCCTCGACAAAACGCAGTTCGCCGATCAGCCCGTCACGGGTGGCATAGGCAAAGTCGTCCCACAGGTACTTGTCGCCCGCAAAGTTGATCTGCGTGGTCAGGTGGCGGTGCCCTGGTGCCGAAATGAAGAAGTGCACGTGCGCCGGGCGCTGGCCGTGGCGGCCGAGCAGGTCCAGGCATTCCTGGGTTGGGCCCTGCGGGTCGCAGCCATACCCCGATGGCACGATCGAGCGCGCGCGGTAGCGGCCCTCGGCATCGGTGATGATACGCCGGCGCAGGTTGAACTCGGATTGTGTCGAATCGAAGTACGAATAGGTGCCTTGGGTGTTGGCGTGCCACAGGTCGACGGTGGCACCGGCCAACGGCTTGCCGTCGGCATCGAACACCTGGCCCTGAAGGAACATCACCACGCCCGGGTCAGTGCCGTCGTCCATGCGCACTTCGCCCTGGGCCAGCGGCGCCCCGGCAACATACAGCGGGCCTTCGATGGTGCGCGGGGTGCCGCCGCCAAGGCCGGCTTCGGCGTCCTTGGCATCCTGCAGCAGGTCGAGGAAGTGCTCGATGCCCAGCCCAGCAGCCAGCAGGCCCGCCTCGTTACGACCGCCCAGGCGGTTGAGGTAGTCGACGGCGTGCCAGAACTCGTCCTCGGTGATTTCCAGGTCTTCGATCAGCCGAGCGGTGTCTTGCAGCACGCGCAGAATGATCTGCTTGAAGCGCGGGTTTCCTTCGGCATGGTCCAGGCCAGCCACCTGGTTGAAGAAGGCTTGAATGTCGGCAGTGTGGGAAATTTTCACGGTCATCGTGCTTACCTCGTATTGTTCTTGTCAGGCATACAGGTGCGAATCAGCGATCGTCGCTGTGGATAGACGAGGGATGCCGACACAGGCCGTCGACCTCGATGTCCATGTACGGGAACAGCGGCAGCTGCATCAGCGTGTCATGCAACGCCTCGACGCTGGGCACATCGAACACGCTGTAGTTGGCGTAATGCCCGGCAATGCGCCACAGGTGACGCCAGATGCCTTCGCGCTGCAGGCGCTGAGCCAGTTCCTTTTCGTCGGCCTTGAGCTGGGCGGCCTTGGCCGGGTCCATGTCGACCGGCAGCTTCACGGTCATCTTCACGTGGAACAACATGGTTATCTCCTTGCTTGCTGATCAGCGACGGGCGAAGCGTGCCAGGCGCTGTTCGTCCAACGTCAGGCCCAGGCCTGGGGTATGGGGGATGTGCAGCTGGAAGTCGCGGTATTGCGGCGGCTCGTTGACGATCTCCTCGGTCAGCAGCAGCGGCCCGAACAGCTCCGTACCCCAGGTGAGCTGGCGCAGGGTGAGGAATGCATGGGCCGAAGCCAGGGTGCCGATCGAACCTTCGAGCATGGTGCCGCCGTACAAGGCGATGCCAGCGGCCTCGGCGATCTGTGCAGTGCGCAGCACCGCGCGCGGGCCACCATTCTTGGCGATTTTCAGGGCGAAGATGCTGGCGGCGCCGTCGGCGGCCAGGCTGAAGGCGTCCTCGACGCTTTCGATCGACTCATCGGCCATGATCGGTGCCGGGCTGCGCTGGTTCAGGCGCACCTGGCCACCGCGGTTGACGCGCGAAATCGGCTGCTCGATCAGGTCGATGCCGTTGTCGCCCAGTACCTGACAGGCGCGGATGGCCTGGGACTCGTCCCAGTACTGGTTGACGTCGACCCGCACGCTGGCGCTGTCACCCAGCTCGCGCTTGATCGCGACCACGTGCTTGAGGTCCTGGGCCACCGGGTTGGCGCCGATTTTCAGCTTGAACACCCGGTGCCGGCGAATGTCCAGCATGTGCTGGGCTTCGGCGATATCGCGAGCGGTGTCGCCGCTGGCCAGGGTCCAGGCCACTTCCAGGCTGTCACGCACGCGCCCCCCCAGCAGTTCGCTGACCGGCAGGCCCAGGCGTTTGCCCTGGGCGTCGAGCAAGGCGCTTTCGATGCCGGACTTGGCGAAGGTGTTGCCCTTGGCCAGCTTGTCCAGCTTGAGCATGGCGGCGTTGATGTTGTCTGCTGGCAGGCCGATCAGCGCCGGGGCGAGGTGCGCGTCGATATTGGCCTTGATGCCTTCGGGGCTTTCGTAGCCATAAGCCAGGCCACCGATGGTGGTGGCTTCGCCGATGCCTTCCACGCCATCGCTGCAGCGCAGGCGCAATACCACCAGGGTCTGCTGCTGCATGGTGTGCATCGCCAGCTTGTGCGGGCGAATGGTCGGGAGATCGACGATAATTGCATCTATGTGTTCAATCAGCGCGCTTGTCATTGTTGCCAGGTCCCGTCAGGTCGGGCTTTCAGTTGCAGGCCCGAGTGATGCGTTTACTTGATTGTTGAAGGATTGCGCGAGACCCTGACGACCGTCCAATATCAAATGAATCTCCCACCATACCCTGGAGGTCTGATGGAGCTGCGCCACCTGCGTTACTTCAAAGTCTTGGCCGAGACCCTGAACTTCACCCGCGCCGCCGAGCTGCTGCACATCGCCCAGCCACCCCTGAGTCGGCAGATCAGCCAACTGGAGGACCAGCTCGGTACCCTGCTGGTGGTGCGCGAACGTCCGCTGCGGCTGACCGAAGCCGGCCGCTTCTTCTACGAGCAGACCTGCACTGTGCTGCAGCAGTTGCAGAACATCAGCGACAACACCCGCCGCATCGGCCAGGGCCAGCGCCAGTGGCTGGGCATCGGCTTTGCGCCCTCTACCCTGTACACCGTGCTGCCGGAGCTGATCCGCGAACTGCGCCAGGACAGCGAGCTGGAACTGGGCCTGAACGAGATGACCACCTTGCAACAGGTGGAGGCGCTTAAAAGCGGGCGTATCGACATTGGCTTCGGGCGCATTCGCATCGACGACCCGGTGATTCACCAGCAGGTGCTGTGCGAGGACCCGCTGGTGGCCGTGCTGCCCAAGGGCCACCCCCTGGCGGGCCGCCCGCTCAGTCTGGCCCAGCTGGCTGGCGAAGCGTTCATCCTCTATCCGGCCAATCCCCGGCCCAGTTATGCCGACCACGTGCTGGCGCTGTTCGCCCACCACGGCATGAGCATTCGTGTCAGCCAGTGGGCCAACGAACTGCAGACCGCCATCGGCCTGGTAGCGGTTGGCGTCGGCGTGACCCTGGTGCCGGCAACGGTACAGCAGCAGCACCGTACCGATATCGAGTATGTCGACCTGCTTGATAGCGGCGCCGTCAGCCCGATCATCCTCAGCCGGCGCAAGGGTGATGTAAGCCCGATCGTGCAGCGGTGCCTGGCGTTGATCGAGCAACAGGCAATATGAACACACCATGCACCTTGTGGGAGCGGGCGCGCCCCACAGGGACTGTATAGCCCTGCCCCATTGCCTATGCGTGCCCCGTATACCCATCGGTATATGGATGTTCCCGATGATCTGTTTCATGCTCCAGCACGCGAATCGCGAAACGCCCGGGCTCAAGACAGTCAATCAAAAATCATCGGGAGTCGAACATGGCTGGACGTCTTAACGGCAAGGTGGCGCTGATTACTGGCGGTGCGGGTGGCTGCGGGCTGGCCGCATCGGAGCTGTTCGCGGCAGAAGGGGCCAGGGTGGGCATTGTCGACCTGCCCGGCAGCAAGGGCGCCGAAGTTGCAAGGCGATTGCGTGATGCAGGTTACCAGGCCATCTTCGCTGCCGCCGATGTCTCGGACGCACAGCAAGTGAAGGCCGCGGTGGCGGCCGTAGAAGAGGCCTTCGGCCACATCACCGTGCTGATGAACCACGCGGGCATCCTGTCGGCCATGCCCTTCCTGGAAACCAGTGAAGAAGAATGGGACCGGATCATGGCCGTGAACGTGAAGAGCATGTTCCTGGTCACCGGCGCGGTGTTGCCGGGCATGCTTGCGGCCGGCGGCGGCAGTATCGTCTGCACCTCATCAATCTCGGCAGTGGTGGGCACGCCGATGGAGGTGCTGTATTGCACCAGCAAGGGTGCCACGCATATGTTCGCCCGGGCCATCGCTGTGGAGTTTCGCGACCGAGGCATTCGCGCCAATGCCATCTGCCCGGGCTTCATCGCCACCGCCCACGGCCTGCGCGAGATCGACATGTTGCGCAAGCATGGCGTGGACGTCAGCGAACAGGCCATCGCTGCCGCCCAGGGGCGCTTGTGCCAACCCTCGGAAGTCGCCAGCGCAGCCTTGTTCCTGGCCAGTGACGACGCCAGTTTCGTCAACGGCGCGCACCTGTTTGCCGACAATGGCTACACCGCCCTCTGATTACAAGAACAACCGGCAGGAGAACGATGTGAGTACCTCTTCCAACAACATGCATATCAACGAATTCGGCCTTGAACACGCGCACTGGCGCAACTGGGCCGGTAACCAGTCCTGCATCCGTGCAGCACGCGGGGCACCGGCCAGCGAGGACGAATTGTGCTCAATGGTCAGCCAGGCCAGCAGCAATGGCATGAACGTGCGCGTGGCCGGCTCGGGGCATTCCTTCACCCCGGTGGCACTGACCAATGGCCTGCACCTGACCCTGGCCAACATGAGCGGCGTACGCCATGTCGACCACGAGAAAAAGCGCGTCACCGCTGCCGCCGGCACCACCATCAATGCCTTGGGCAAGACATTGCGTGCCGCCGGGTTGTCAATGGTCAACCAGGGCGACATCGACAGCCAGTCTATTGCAGGCGCATTGACTACCGGTACCCACGGCACCGGTCTGACCCTCGGCAACCTGGCCTCGTCGATTGTCGGCATGAAGCTGGTGCAACCCAATGGCGAAATACTCTTGGTCGACGAAAGCACCCCCGACCTGCTGCAAGCGGGCCGGGTGTCGCTGGGCGTACTGGGCATTGTTTCCGAACTGACCTTGCAGGTGACCGACAGCTTCAACCTGCACGAGCGCATCTGGCGCGAAGACTTCGAAAGCGTGATGGAAAAGCACGACGAACTGGCACGCAAACACCGCCACTTCAGCTTCTTCTGGTGCCCCTACGAGCAAAGCCGGCATTGCTATTGCCTACCCGATACCGCCGCCACCTCTACAAGCGGGCGCACCACCGATGTCTGCGAAGTGAAGGTCATGGACATCACCGACCACCCGATCTGGGAAAGCGAGTTCGAGAAAGTGGCCTACAGCTCGGATGTGTACCCGATCGAGTACCTGCCCAACTTTCACGAGCTGGAATACGCTGTGCCATTGCGCCACAGCAAGGAAGCGTTGCGGGCCGTGCGCAAGCTGATGCTGGAGGACTTCCCCAAGGCCATCTACCCCATCGAGTACCGCTTTACTGCCGGAGACGGGGCGTGGATGAGCCCATTCTTCGAGCAGGACAGCGTGACCATTTCGGTGTCCGGCCAGCCGGGTACCGACTACTGGGACTATCTGCGGGCGGTGGATCAGATCCTGCGTTCCTATGGCGCCAGGCCGCACTGGGGCAAGCTGCATTTCCTGACGGGTGAAGATGTGAGTGCAATATACCCGCGTGCCGAGGACTTCCGTAAGCTGCGCCGCCAGCTCGATCCGCAAGGGATCTACCTCAGCGAGCACCTGAGTCCGCTGTTCAGGTGACCTGTACCTGATACAGCAAGGGGCTGCTTTGCAGCCCCTTGCTGTATCAGCCCTTGGCCAGATAATCGATAAACAGGCGAAACAGTTCGGCGTTGGATGAAATTTCCAGGCGCTGATAGATGTTGTGCTTGTGCACCTTTACCGTCCCATCGGAAATATTCAGCTGCCGCGCAATCGACGCATTGCTGTGTCCCTGTAACAACAACTTGGCGATAAGGCGCTGGGTTTCAGTCAGTTGCCCTTGCAAGATCTCTACGAAGGCGTCCTCCAGCACCACCCCCTCTGGTGCCGCGCGCAGGATATCAGCGTAACGCAATCGACAGTGCTGACCAAAAACCGAAGCCAGCAGCGGCGACATTGCCGCCAACAGCTCCATTTCCCCTGCATCGAAATCCCCACTGCCGTGGTTGCGCATCAGCGAATAGACGATCGCCAACTGGGGCCGCAGGGGAATGATGAAGCCCACCTCATCCACCGCCGTCCCATAGTCGGACGACACGCAGGGGTGGATGTCCTTGGAAATGGCAAACCCTGAAGAGAAGAAGCAGTCAGGTGCCAGTTCGCTCATGCGCCATAGCCCGGATGGGTGCTCGTTGACGCAAGCAACGTAGAACGGGTCAAGCAGGTAGCCGCCGCGCACGTAGGCGTTCAACGTACGCTCCGTGACCGTACGGTTGTACCCGTTATGCACCAGCAGTGCTGGTTGATTGAACTGGAACAGGTAGGCGCAACTCATGTCGAATGTCAGCTTGCTGCGCAGCCACGCATCCAGCGCCGGTCCCAGCTGTTCGCTGCCAATCGCCTCGATCACCGCTGCCAACTCGTTTGCCTCATCTTTTGTCATTGCTCACCACACGCTCATGCACCGAAGGCCTGCATGACCTTACCGCCTTGATCGGTTAAAAACACAAAATCCGGAGCGCCCAGGACGCTCCGGATCATGCGCATGACGCTTTTGCTCAGGACGGCTCGGCCACCCCCTTGCAGACACCTGCGGCAGCGTCCTGACGTCCCAGCTCCTGCGCCTTGGGCACCGCCAGCCAACTGGCCAGCAGCATGGCGATCAGGCCGCCACTGAGTTTGCCTATCATCAACGGCAGTATCAGCGAGGGCTGGAAGTTGGCGGAGAAGGCCATGTGGTCGCCAAAGGTGAACGCGGCGCACACAGAGAAAGCGATCACCAATACCTTGTCCTTGGGCGGCATTTCGCTGACCAAGCGAAACATGGCCAGGATATTCGCCGAGGCCGCCAATACCCCAGCCGCACCGACACCAGACATGCCAAAGCGCGAGGCCACCCGTTCGATTGGCCGCGCCAGGAAGCGCTTGAGCAAGTGCACCATGGGGAACGCCCCGCACAGCATCAGGCCGATGTAGCCAGCAATTTCCAAGGCGCGAAACTGATCATCGGCATCGGCGATGATCGGCGCAAAACCCCAGCTGCCGAACAGGTGGCTGAACAGGCCGGTGAAGTACTGCACGATGGACGCTACCAGCACCAACACCACGGCGATGTACATGAACTGGCCGAGCTTGAGGAACAGGTACACCATCAGTGTGGGGAAGTAGCGCAATGCCGCTGCCAGGGCAATGCAAAACAGGATCAACGGCATCAGGTTGCGCAGCAGCATTGCCCAGGTGAAGTGCAGTGCCTGGGTAGCGGCGCCAGTGGTAGCGATGTCCGGACGCACGCTCAGGCCAAGCGCCTGCATGGTCATGGCAATGATCATGATGCTCAGCGGAATGGTCAGCAGCCCGGCCATGATCCCCAGTGCCATGTACTTGTGGTCGGCCTTGTGCAGCATGGCCAGCCCGACCGGAATGACGAAGATGATGGTGGCGCCGCACTGAAAGCCGGTGATCAGGCCGAGGATCCAGCCTTCCTGGCTTTGCGCCAGCGCTTTGGCTAACTGGTAGCCGCCCATGTCCGAGGCGATGAAGATGGGACCGGCGATGCCAGGGTCGGCCCCGATGGCCTGGAACAGTGGCGCGATCACATGACTGATACCTGCTGAAATGTACGGTATCGCCGCCATGATGCCGGCTACCGGGATGAAGATGGGGCCGATGCTGTGCAGGCCGGCGATGAACTCCTGGCCCAGCTCGCCTTCAGGGTTGTAGATGGATGCCACGGCACCCAGTACCGCGCACACCATGATGACGTAGATGACATAGGTGCCGATGCTTTCCATTTGCCGCCTCATTTTTAGAGTTTTGGGTTGGCAGGACTGAAATGTAACGGGGCATCGTTGTTGTTATGGCTTGAGCATGGCGCGCCCCGTCGAGGGTTAAGCTATGCGGCAAGGTGCAGGGCTGTCCATATACCGGGAGGTATAGAAAATTGATCACCGCGTTACGCTAAGGATTTCCAGCTGATCACCGCGTAACCAGTCGATAAACCGTGCAAACAACTCCGATTGCGAGTTGATCTCAAGTTTCATGTACAGGTTCTTGCGGTGCATGCGCACGGTCTCCGGCGAGATACCCAGCTCCAGCGCGGTAGATTTCACCGAGTGCCCGCGCAAGATCATGTGCGCCACTTCCCGCTCGCGGTCGGTCAGCACCTGGCAGCCAAAGCTGTCGAACGCTGCCTGCAGGCTGCTGCGCTCGGTTGATGCAGCGCCCGGTTCCAGGTTGTGCCGGGCATAACGCCCCAGCAGTTCGCGCACCATCGGCTCCAACGCACGCAACAGGTCGACCTGCCCGGCATTCAGGCGCGTGCCGCTGCAGCCCTGGAACAGGCTCAGCGACAGCTTGCGGCCTGCGCTGAGGTCGACGATGTAGTAGCTGTCTTCACTGCAACCTGTACCCAGGTAATAAGCCTTGTAGTAGTCGCTGTCGAAGAAGTTGTCGGGGGCGATTTCCTGCAGGTGGTAGAAACCTTCGGCCAGGCCGCTTTGCACGGCAAGGCAGAAAGGGTCCAGCAGGTAGCCGGCACTGAAATAGCGCTCCAGCACGGCGGCCCGGTGCCGTTCGGGGATGCCTTGCTGGTACAGCAACTGCGGTGCCCGCCCCTGGCACTCAAGGCTGATCATCATCGATTCCACCTGCACCAACTGGCCGATGGCAGCGGCCACATACGCCAGCGCCTCGGGGGTTTCGCCATGGGCCAGGGCGCGTTGCAACGCCGCGTGCCACTGCTGCAGCGCGCCCATTGTGAGGGTAAGCGGGGTATCGGGAGAGGCCTGGGTCATGCCCGGCAGTCTAGCCTGCCAGGCACGCCCGCGCACAGCCCTTTGCGCCAGGTTCATCGGCCTTGGTACAGGCCAAGCGCAGTGAGTTCACGCGCGGTTTCGATGATGCACTGGCGCAGGGTCTCGACGATCTCGTCCACCTGCGCATGGGTGATGATCAAAGGAGGCGACATCACGTTCAGGTGCATGATCGGACGCACCAGCAAGCCTTTTCCCTGCGCCTTGCTGTGGATGCGCTCGCCGATGTTCACCTCATCGGCGAACAGTGCCTTGCTGCCCTTGTTGGCGACGAACTCGACACAGGCCATCAGCTTCATGCAGCGCACATCCCCCACCAGCGGCAGCTCGCGCAGGCTCTGCAAGCGATGCTCAAGGTACCCCCCCACGTCCTTGACATGATCGAGCAGTTGCTCGCGCTCGATGATCTCGATGTTCTTCAGCGCCGCCGTGCAGCACACCGGGTGGCCGCTGTAGGTGAAACCGTGGGTGAAGCAACGGCCCTTGCCCGGCTCGGCAATCACTTGCCAGATGCGCTCGGAAAAAATACACGCACCCAGCGGCAGGTACGCCGAGGTCAGGCCTTTGGCGGTGGTGATGATGTCAGGGATGACGCCAAACAGTTCCTCGCTGGCGAAGAAGGTGCCCAGGCGCCCGAACGAGGTCACCACTTCGTCGGAGACGAACAGGATGTCGTAGGTCTGGCACAGCTGCCACATGCGCTGGAAGTACCCCTCGGGCGGAATGATCACCCCGCCCGAACCCATGATCGGCTCGGCGAAGAACGCCGCCACGTTGTCGGCACCCAGCGAGAGGATCTTGTCCTCGAACTCTGCCACCAGGAAGTCGAGGAACTCCGCCTCGTCCATGTCGTCTGGCGCGCGGTACGGGTTGGGGTTGGAGACGTGGTGGATCAGGTCGTGGTGGTAATCGAACTCCGCCACCCGGTCGGCGGCCTTGTTGCCAATCGACATGGTCAGGGTGGTGGAGCCGTGGTAGGCGTTGTCGCGGGCGATGATGTGCTTCTTGTGCGGTTTGCCTCGGCAGTTCTGGTAGTACTGGATCAGCCGGTAGGCCGTATCGACCGCGGTCGAGCCGCCCGTGGTGAGGAACACATGGTTCAAGTCACCCGGCGCCAGCTGCGCGAGCTTCTGGCACAGCTCGATGGCGACGTCGTTGGCCATGTCGGAGAACGGGTTGGAATAGGCCAGCTGGCGCACCTGGTCAGCGATGGCCACGGCCATTTCCTCACGGCCCAGGCCAATGTTGGTGCACCACATGCCGCCGACGGCATCGAGGAAACGGTTGCCATGGGTGTCGCGAATGTAGGCGCCTTCACCGGCGACGATGTTCAACGCACCTTGTTCGCGGTGCTCGTCGAACACATGGTAGCCGTGCATGTAGTGGGCCTTGTCGGCGTCCACCAGCGGGTCGTGGGCAATGGCGAATGCTTTGCTTGGGGTGGCCATGGGCAGCTCCTTGGCGGGAATCGTTGGGCGGTGTTCAGAAACCGGTCTTGACCGTGCTCCAGACCCGGGTGATGGCGCGCATGTCCTTCGGGCTCTGGGTTTTCTGGGCGAACAGGCGTTCGCGGGTGGGTGCGTCGGGGTAGATGGCCGGGTCCTGGCGAATGTCATCACGCACCAGCGCGGTAGCGGCAGCGTTGCTGTTGGCGTAGTGGATGTAGTCGGTGACCTTGGCCATGGTCTGCGGCTGCAACAAGAACTCGATGAAGCGGTGCGCGTTGGCCGCGTGCGGCGCATCCTTGGGGATGTACAGGTTGTCGAACCAGATCAGCGAGCCTTCCTTGGGAATGAAGAACGACAGCTTGATGTCCTTCTTCGCTTCCACTGCGCGGGCCTGGGCGGTGGCATAGTCACCGGACCAGGTCAGCGCCAGGCAGACATCACCATTGGGCAGGCTGGTGAGGTAATTCACCGAATCGAACTTGCGAATGTAAGGGCGGACGCCGAGCAACAGTTGTTCGGCCGCCTTGAGGTCGGCCGGCGACGCGCTGCGTGGGTCCTTGCCCAGGTACTGCAGGGCCAATGGGATGACCTCGGTGGGCGCGTCCATCAGGGTGACGCCGCAGTCGGCGAAGCGCGAGACGATCTTGGGGTCGAACAGCATGGCCAGCGAACCGATCGGCGCGTCGGGCATGCGTGCGGTGATCTTGTCGACGTTGTAGGTGACCCCCGAGCTGCCCCAGGTGTAGGGCGCAGAATACTTCAGGTCAGGGTCGTAGCCCTGCAGGTCGTTCACCACCTGCTGGTCGAGGTTGTGCCAACTGGGCAGTTGCTGCTTGTCCAGTGCCTGGAACACGCCGGCGCTGATCAGCGGGGGGACCAGCGAGGCGTTGAGCATGACCAGGTCGTAGCCGGAACGGCCGGTGAGCAGTTTGGTCTGCACGGTTTCGTAGCCATCGAAGGTGTCGTAGATGACCTTGATGCCGGTGGCCTTCTCGAAGTCGGCCAGGGTGGTTTCACCGATGTAGTCGGTCCAGTTGTACAACCGTAGCGTGTTACCGCTGTCCACCTCTGCCGCCTGGGCCAGGCTGGCGCCAGACGCCAGCAGCAGACCGCCAATCACCTTCAGTACCTTGCGCATGGCAACTCCATCGTGTGAGTGCTCCGGATCGAGCCGATGGGTTCACTATCGGTGGATTTGCCCAGGGGTGACATACCCCGAATGTGTGGGTGGTCGCTTTTTGGCAGGTGGCGCTGGAAGGTTTGCAGAACATCGTATGCCGACAAAATGTTGGGGCTGCTTTGCAGCCCTTTCGCGACACAAGGCCGCTCCCACAAGGACGGCGCAGCCTTCGAAGCTGGCGGTAATCCTGTGGGAGCGGCCTTGTGTCGCGAAAGGGCCGCAACGCGGCCCCAGTGTTCAGTACAGGAGAAAGGTCACGTCAGCGGGTACAACGCTTCATCGAACTGCGCCAGGCGCGGGAACACCAGTGGCTGGTCGTCCGAAAGCTGCTCCAGACGCTGCCGGTATTGCTGCAGAAAGTCCTGCCGCGCATCAGCACTGATGTAAGGCACATGCCACGCCACGAACGGCGGCAACACCTCGAACCCGACATAGGCCAGCGTGCCCCGCAGGATCGGCCGCAGCATGTCTTCCAGCGGCCCGTGAATCGCGCCGTCGCCAAACATGTGCTCGCGCCCGCCCAGGGTCACGGTCACCAGCGCCCTCTTGCCGGCCAACCCGCCCTGGTCGTAGAAGCGCTTGCCGCCATAGCACACCCCCGACACCAGCACCCGGTCGATCCAGCCCTTGAGCATGGCCGGTGCCGAGAACCAGAAAATCGGGAAGTTCAACACCAGCAGATCGGCCCACAACAGCTTGTCCAGCTCCTGCTGGATGTCTGCGGCAATGGCACCGCGCTTGACGCCCTGACGCTGCTCCAGCGCATACACGAGGTACTCGGGGTTCTCGCGCTGGGTAAAGTCATCGGCACTGGCCACCGGGTTCCAGCCCATGCCGTACAAGTCGCTGACCTGCACCTGATGGCCTTGGGCACGGAAGGTTTCCACCGCCTGGTCACGCAGGGCAGCCGTGAACGATTGCGGCTCGGGGTGAGCGTGGACGATCAGTACATTCACAAACATTCTCCTCACACAAAACAGGTTATCTTGCCGCAGTGGCTCAGCACTGCACCGCCTTGACCTCGACGAACTCCGCCAGGCCCTCTTCGCCCCACTCGCGGCCGTTTCCCGATTGCTTGTAGCCCCCGAACGGCGCCTGGTAGTTGAACGCGGCACCGTTGATGTAGCACTGCCCGGCACGTATCTGCCGCGCCAGCGCCAGGCCCTGCTCGCGGCCGCCGGCCCACACTGCACTGGACAAGCCGAATGGCGAGTCATTGGCCAGGGCCACTGCCTGGGCTTCATCGGCATAAGGTATCAGGCACAGCACCGGGCCAAAGATTTCCTCCTGGGCGATGCGCATACGGTTGTCGACGTCGGCGAACAACGTCGGCGCCACGTAGAACCCGCGCTCGAAGCCGCCGTGATCACCGCCGCACAACAAGCGCGCACCTTCTTCCTGGCCCAGGCGGATATAGTCGAGCACCTTGCGCCGCTGGCCTGCGGAACACATTGGCCCGAGGAAGCTGGTCGGGTCACGCGGGTCGCCCATGACCAGTGCACGGGTTTCGGCCTCGGCAATGTCCAGCGCCTCGGCATAGCGGCTGGTCGGCAGCAGCATGCGGGTCAGTGCCGTGCAGGTCTGCCCCGAGTTGATCATCACGTCCTGCACGCCATGGCGCACCGCAGCGTGCAGGTCAGCGTCGGCGGTAATCAGCAGCGGCGACTTGCCGCCCAGTTCCAGGCATACCCGCTTTACCGTCGGTGCTGCTGCCTGCGACACCCTGACCCCGGCGCCGGTGGAGCCGGTAAACGACACCATGTCCACCTGCGGGTGCCGGGCCAGCGCTTCGCCGACCTTGGCCCCCGGGCCGCTGACCAGGTTGAACACCCCCGCCGGCAGGCCAATGGCATCGATCATATCGGCCAGCAGGAACGCGTGCAGCGGTGTTTCCTGGCTGGGCTTGACCACCACCGTACAACCCGCGGCCAGGGCTGGCGCCAGCTTGCCGATCATCTGGTGCAGCGGGTAGTTCCACGGGTTGATGAATGCGCACACGCCAACGGCTTCGCGGTACACCAGCGAATTGCCGACTTCGCGCACCTCGTCCATCAGCCTGGCCAGTTCGGCGTATTGCTCCAACCCGGCAATCGGGCCTTCGACCTGCACCGCCTGGCACCACTGCACCGGCATGCCCAGCTCATCGGTGATGACCGCTGCCATTTCCGCTGCACGGTTTTTCAGCTGTGCGACCAATGCCCGGATGTACCCGGCGCGCACGCTGGACGGCGTGCGCGACCAGCCATCGAAGGCCCGCCGCGCCGCCATCACCGCCCGCTCGACATCGGCCTCGGCGCCCAAGGGTACCCGGCCAATGGCCTGTTCGGTGGCCGGGTCGATCACCTCAGCCATGCCCTGCCCGCTCGGCACCTGCCAGGCGCCATCGATGTACAGCCGCGCATACTCATGCATGGCCGTACTCCCGTTTCAGTTCGTCGGCACAGCGGGCAATGCGCTGGCAGGCATCGGCCAGCGCCTCATTGCCCAGCACCAGGCCCAGGCGGATATGCCCGGCAGCGCTAGGGCCGAATGCCTCGCCGGCGAGCACCGACACGCCCTGGCTGTCCAACAGGTAGTCGGCGAAGGCCTGGGCGCTGACGCCGGTTTCACGAATGTCGACCATCACGAACATGCCACCATCGGGCTTCAACGCCTTCAAGCCCGGGCAGCCGGCCAGTTGCTCGCACACCAGATCGCGCCGCTGGCGGTAGGCTTCGCGCATGGCGTCCAGTTCGGGCAACGGGTGCTCCAGCGCCACCACGGCGGCATCCTGGACGAAGTCCGGCAAGCCGTAGAGCATGCACAGGGCGAGGTTTTCCAGATGCGTGGCCAGTGCTGTCGAGCCGACCACCCACCCCATGCGCCAGCCGGTCATGGCATGCGATTTCGACAGGCTGTTCAGCGTTGCGGTGCGCTCGGCCATCCCCGGCAGGCTGCCGGGGCTGACATGCTCGCCTTCATACAGCAGCTCGCTGTAGACCTCGTCAGAGATAAGCCACAGGTCATGGGCAACGCACAGTTCGGCCAGCGCTTCCCAGGTCGCGCGCGGCAGGCTCGCCCCTGAAGGGTTGTGCGGGCTGTTCAGGGCCAGCGCGCGGGTGCGCGGGGTAATGCGCTCGGCGACGTCACGCGGGCACACGCGAAAGCCATTCTCAGGCTTGACCGGTACCGGCACCACCTTGGCGCCGCAGGCACCGAACACGGCCTCGTAGGTGACATACATCGGTTCGGCAACGATCACCTCATCGCCTGGGTCGAGTATGCACTGGGCCACGCAGAACAACGCGCACTGAGCCCCCGCCAGCACTGTCACCTGGTCAGCGCTCACCGTCTGGCCGCTGCGTTGCCGGTGACGGTTGGCGATGGCCTGGCGCAGCGCCAGCTTGCCGCGTACATCGGCGTAATGGGTATGGCCAGCGCGCAGGCTGTCGATGGCCGCCTCGACGATAGGCGCGGGCGTGTCGAAGTCCGGGTCACCCACCGACAGCAGCAGGATGTCCTTGCCCTCGGCCTGAAGCGCCAGGGCGCGGTAGTGGATGTCCCAGGCCGCGGCCCCGTCGCCGGCGATGCGTTGGGTGAGCTTGGCGTAGCGCATGGCAATCTCCTTTCAATGGCAATTTCAGTCGACGAGCATCTTCGGGTTGGAACTGCCCCATACGGTGTACAAATCGGCGAGCAACGCGCCGTTGATTTCTTCCATCTCGGCCTGGGTGATTTCGCCCCCGGCCTGCTTGCCGAACAGCACCACTTCGTTACCCCCCTTCACATCAGGGAAGTCGGTGACATCGACCATCAGCGTGTTCATCGACACCTTGCCCACGACCGGCACACGGTGGCCGTTGATCAGCACATGGCCCTTGTTGGTGAATACCCGGCGGTAGCCGTCGGAGTACCCGACCGTAATGTTGGCCAGACGCGAATCACGGGCCAGGGTGAAGGTGCGGTCATAGCCCACGGTGTTGCCGGCCGGGTAGCTGTGCACCGCCGCCACGCGCGATTTGAACTGCATTGCACGTTTGTACTCGGTGTGCCCCGGCACGGTGTCGCCGAACAGCGCGCCCCCCGTTCGTACCATGTCCAGGCGCGCTTCCGGCACTTCCAGCGTAGCGAACGAGTTGGCGGCGTGCAGGGTGAGCTTGCTGCGGTCTAGCCTGGCGTGCTTGATCAACCAGTCGGTCTGCTCGTTGAATGCCGCCAGGCCCTTGCGTACATCGTCCTTGTCTTCCACGGCGAAGTGGGTCATCAGCGCAACCAGTTCGAGGTGCTTCTGGTCGGTAATCTGCAGCGCTTCACCGCGGCCGGACCAGGTGGCCATCTCCACCCCGTTACGGCTCATGCCGCTGGAGTTGAACGCCAGATGGATGCGCAGGGTCTTGCCATGGCGCGCGGCGATGGCATCGGCCTGGCGGGCGAACTCAGCGCTGCCCACCAGCTCTTCCATGTCGTACTGCAAGGCATCTTCCAGCTCGCTCAGGCTGGCCGCACGGACCCGCACCAGTTGCCCGGTAAAACCGCTGGCGCGGACCACCCGGGCCTCCTCGTTGTTGGCCACCGCCACGCAGGGCACGCCCTGGGCGATGATCGACGGCATCACCAGACCGATACCATGGCCATAAGCATCGGCCTTGAGCACGGCGCACAGCCGGGACTTACCGGCCAGCTCAGCCTGCAGGGTGCGGATATTGTGTTGCAGGGCACTGGCACTGACTTCGACCCAGGCGTTGCTGTTTTGCACGGTCAAGGCGTTGGTGCCGTTGTCCATCGACAACGGGGGGGCCGCATACAGGGGGGCCTGGCCGGTGATCAGTAGTGCCAGGGATGCAGCCAGAAGCGTACGGCGAAAGGGCATGATGGTTACTCGTGTTCTTGTCGTTGTGCGCGCCTTAACAGACGCAGGTGTGTTTGAGTTCGATGAACGTCACGCCGGGGGTGGCGAAGCCACTGGCCAGGTCGGCCTGCAGCGCGTCCAGGTCACGTGGCTGGTGCACGGTGCAACCGAAGGCGCGGGCCAGGCCGATGAAATCCGGGTTGCGCGGCAGCACGCCGACCGGCTCGATATCCAGGCCGAGCATATCGTCGCGGATCTGGCCGAGGGCGTCATTGTTCCAAAGCAACACCACCAGCGGCCGGTGCAACTCCTCGACGGCAGTGGCCAGCTCCTGGGCGGTGTACAGGAAGCCGCCATCACCCACCAGTACCAGGCCGGGGCGGTGGTCGCTGGCGAACATGCCACCAATGCCGGCCGGCAGGCCGTAGCCGAGGGTGCCGTAGCCGGTGGGGTGTAGCCAGCTACGTGGCGCTCGGCTGGCGAAGGCGTAGTTGCCGGTATAGGCCAGCTGGGTCATGTCGCTGCTGATGAAGGCATCGTCGGGCAGTACGGCGGCGATACGGTCCAGAATGGCCTGGTGCGTGGCCTGCAACGGGGCATGCCCACTGCGGATGGCCTGGCGCAGGTTGGCCACCGCCTCACTGGCCTGAGCCGGGTCACGTTGAAGTGCGGGCAGGTGTTCGAGCAAACCGTCCAAGGTTTGCCGGGCATCGCCCTGCAGGGCAATGGCACAGGGGTAGAAATCGTTGAACTTGCGCGGGTCGATGTCGACGCGCAGCAGCTCGCCGCGGATCGGCAGGCGCTCACGCCAAAAGTCGGTGTCGGCCATTTCGGTGCCTACGGCAAGCACCACATCAGCCTGGCTGATCAACTGCCAGCCGGGTTCTACGCACAGGCTGGCGCCGGCATTGAGTGGCGCATCTGGCGACAACAAGCCCTTGCCGGCCACGCTGGTGAACAGAGGCGCCGCCAGCCGCGTACTGAGTTGCTGCAACTGTTCAGCCGCGTGCAACGCGCCCCCACCGGCGATGATCATCGGCCGCTTGGCGGCGGCGAGCTTCAGGGCAGCCTGCTCAAGGGTTTCGCGGCACGGCTGGCCACGCCCCGGCCGGCGTACCACCTCATCGCTCCAGTCCCGGCTGACCGATGCCGCCAGCACGTCCAGGGGCACCGAAATATGCACCGGGCGCGGTCGTTCGCTGTCGAACACTGCCCAGGCGCGCGCGATCAGCTCGGGCAAGTCGTCGCCCTGCAGGGCCACCGCAGAAAACGCGGTAATGGGCGCAGTCATGGCGCGCTGGTCCTGGGTTTCGTGCAGGCAGCCCCAGCCCTTGCCCAGGCTGGCGGTGTGGTTGACGCTGGAAATCACCAGCATCGGCACCGAGTCGGCATAGGCTTGGCCGATGGGGGTGGCGACGTTGGTCACGCCCGGGCCGGTAATGACGAAGCACACCCCCGGCTTGCCACTGACCCGCGCATAGCCGTCGGCCATGAAGCCGGCGCCCTGCTCATGGCGGGTCAGTACATGGCGAATGCCACTGCCCGGCAGGCCACGGTACAGCTCAAGAGTGTGTACCCCGGGGATGCCGAACACGGTCTCCACGCCGTAGTTGGCCAACAACCGCACCAGCGCCTGGCCGGCCGTCAGAGTAAGGTCATTCATGTCGTTCTCCTTGCGCCTGGCCAAGGCGGATCAGCGCGTCGACCGCGGTGGTGCCGTTGGCACCGACCATCAATGGGTTCACATCCAGCTCCAGCAACTGCCCGGCGTTTTCGCAGGCGTAATCGGCGACTGCGCGAATGGCCGAGACCAAGGCATCGAAGTTGGCGGCCGGACGGCCACGGAAGCCTTGCAGCAGGCTGGCACTGCGCAGGCTCAGCAGCGCCGCCCGGATGGCGCTGTCGGTAGTGGGTAGCAACAGGCTGACACTGTCCTTGAGCAGTTCGACCAGCACGCCGCCGGTACCGATCACCAGGGCCAGGGCAAAGTCGTGTTCACGCTTGATGCCCACTATGAGCTCGGCCAAGGGCGGCTCGGCCATGGGCTCGAGCAGCACCTGATCAAACGCAACCTGCGGGGCGTAGTCAGCGATGCACTGGCGCATCTGCACCAGTGCAGCTTCCAGGGCGCGGGCATCACGCAGGTTCAACGCCACGGCGCCAGCTTCGGTCTTGTGCGGCAGCTGTGCGCTGACCGCCTTCAGTACCAGCGGGTAACCCACGCGGGCAGCGTCTGCCACAGCGCGCTCGGGCGTACTCAGCACACCTGCCGGCACCGGCAGACCGAAGGCGCGCAGGGCCTGCTTGGATTGCCATTCGTCCAACAGTCGGCTTTCGCCCGTGAGGGCCTGCGGGCACAGCGGTACCCGCGCAGCCTCGCCCTGGTCCAGCAACCGCTGGCGGTTCCTTTGGTAAGCGACGATGCGCCCCCAGGCCGCCAGGCCGTCTTCCACGCCCTGCAGGGCAGCGATGCCCCGCGCATGCAGGCGCTCACGCGCACTGGCAGGCAACAGTTCCGGGAAAGCCGAGGTGACGAAGCCGATCTTGCCGTGGCGTTCAACGGCATCGCAGTACAGCCCCAGCAGCAGGTCGCATTCCTTGCGCTCGCCGGTGAACGCCGCCGGGTAGTCCAGCACCAGCATCGCCGCACCGGCGGCGCCGCTCAGGGTGCTGTCGAGCATACGTTGCAGGGCGGCTTCATCGCCCCAGATGGCCGTAGTGAAGTCCAGTGGGTTGACCAGGTTGGCATAGCCCGGCAACACCTCGGCCAGTGCCGCCACCTGCCCTTGCTCGAGCTTCGGCAGTTGCAGATGGTTGCGTTCGGCATAGTCGGCAATCAGCCCGGCATCGCCGCCTGAACAGGCCAGCGCAATCAGCTCGCCATCTGCCGGCAAGCGTCCGCAGGCTGCGGCCTTGAGCGTTTCGACAAAGCTCACCGGGCCGCTGACGCGGATCACGCCCAGGCGCTGGAACAGGCTGTCGTACAACGCATCGGAGCCGGACAACGAGCTGGTGTGGCTGAGCGCCAGTTCAGCGCCGATCTGCGAAACGCCGGTCTTCAATGCAATGATCGGCGTGCCCTGCTGCAGTGCCTTGCACGCGGCGCGGGCGAAGCCCGGCACGTTCTTCAGGCCTTCCAGGTGCAGGCCGATGGCGGTTACCCGTGGGTCGTCGAGCAGTACATCCATCAGCTCGGCCACACCCAGTTGCGCCTGGTTGCCGACCGAGGCCATGTAGGCCACCGGCAGGGAGCGGTCGCTCATGGACAGGTTGTAGGCGAAGTTGCCACTTTGCGTGAGGATCGCCACCCCCTTCTCCACTTGCTGGCCACCATGCGCCACCGGCCACAGGGCGGCACCGTGCAGGTAGTCGAGCAAGCCATAGCAGTTGGGGCCGAGCAAGGCCATGTTGCCGGCGACGTCGAGCAGGCGTTGCTGCAACTGGCAGCCCTCCTCGCCGCTTTCGGCAAAGCCCGAGGCGTAGCAGATGGCGCCACCGGCCCCGCGTGCAGCCAGCTCGGCAACGCACTGCAGGGTCAGCTCGCGGTTGGTGGCGATGAACACTGCATCCGGGGCGTAGGGCAAGTCGGCCACCCGTGCCACGCAAGGGATGCCTTCGAGGCTTTCATGCTGCGGGTTGACCAGCCACAGCTCACCGGCAAAGCCACCTTCGGCGCATCGCTTGAGCGCCCGCGCCATGCTGCGCCCGCCGATAAAAGCCAGGTGCCGGGGCGCCAGCAGGCGCTTGAGGTTGTCACGAATCGATTGCGACATGGGTGTTCTCCTGGCGCTCAGCGCAGCAGCGGGCGCAGCAGTTCGCGGGCGATGATATGCCGCTGGATTTCCGAGGTGCCCTCCCAGATGCGCTCGATACGCGCGTTGCGCCAGATGCGCTCAACCGGCCCTTCATCCATCAGGCCCATGCCACCGAAGATCTGCACCGCTTCGTCGGCGACCTTGCCCAGCACTTCACTGGCAAACAGCTTGGCCATGCCGGCCTCACCGTCGGTCATGTTGCCCTGGTCCATCTTCCAGGCGGTGTGCAGGGTGAGCATCTCGGCCGCGCGGATCTGTGTGGCCATGTCGGCCAGCTTGAACGACACCCCCTGGTAGCTGCCGATGGCCTGGCCGAACTGTTTGCGGTCGGCGGCCCATTGCAGCGACAGGTCAAGGGCGCGCTGGGCCTGGCCCACGCAGTTGGCGGCGACCATCACCCGGCCAGCGGTAAGCCAGGCGTTGGCCACTTCCCAGCCCTTGCCGACTTCGCCCAGCACCTTGCTGGCCGGCACCCGGCAGTCGTCGAAGAACAGCTCGTAGGTGTGATAACCACGGTTGCTCACGCACTTGGGACCACGGCGGATGGTCATGCCCGGCGTACCCCGGTCGACTAGCAAGGCGGTGACCGCATTGCGCTTGCGCCCGTTGTGCTCGTAGGTGTCGGTGACAGCGAAGACAATGGCGAAATCGGCGTGGCCCGCGTGGCTGATGAAGTGCTTGCTACCGTTGATGACAAAGTCATCGCCCTGACGCACGGCGCGGGTCTTGATGGCGTTGGCATCAGAGCCAGCGCCCGGTTCGGTGAGGGCGAAGCAGTCGATCTTCTCGCCCTGCACGCACGGCAGCAGGTAGTCGTTGATCTGCTCGTCCTTGCAGGCCATGAGGATTTTTGACGGCCGCGCAACGAAGACATGCAGCGCCCAGGACACCTTGGACAGCTCACGTTCGATCAGCGCCTGGGACAGGTAGTCCAGGCCGCCTCCTCCCACTTCCTCGGGCATGTTGAAGGCATAGAACCCGGCAGCGATGGCCTTGCCACGGATCTGCGCAGCCAGCTCGGGTGACACGGCGTCGGCGCGGTCCACCGCTTCCTCATGGGGCAGCAGTTCTTTGGCAACAAAGCTGCGTACCGCTTCCACCAACATTTCTTGTTCTTGGGTCAGTTGGAAATTCATCTGCGAAGGTCCTGATGAGGGTCGGGTATCGGATTACTGGCCGGTAAAACGGGGAGCGCGACGTTCCACCGAGGCTTGCAGGGCCTCGGCACCATCCTGGCTGCGGCCGCACAACAGGCCGGCGTGGCGCTCGGCTTCCAGCTGTTCAGCCAGCGTGCGCCGGGCACCGTCGCGCATCAGCCGCTTGGTCTGCGAATAGGCGAAGGTCGGGCCGTTGGCCAGGCGCCCGGCCAGCTCGGCGACGACGGCAGGCAACTGCTCGTCGGCACAGACTTCGCTGACCAAACCGGCGGCCAGGGCGCGATCGGCGCCCCACAACTCGTCGAGGAACAGCAGGCGCTTGGCCTGCTCGCTACCGATCAGCCGTGGCAGGTGCCAGCTGGCGCCGGCATCGGGGCTGTAGCCCATGCTGGTGTAGCCGGCCTTGAAGCGCGCAGAGGCAGCGGCGATGCGCAGGTCACAGCACAGGCTAAGGTCCATGCCTCCGCCCACGGCGGTGCCGTTGATGGCGGCGATGGTGGGTTTGTCGAAGCTGTGCAGGCGCAACATCAGGGCATGGGCAGTTTCGGTCCAGCCGTAGCTTTCCAGGGTGCCCGCCGCTTCCGCGGCTGCCCATTCGGCCAGGTCGGCGCCAGCGCAGAAGCTGCGGCCGCTGCCGGTCAGCACCACCACGCGAACGGTGGGGTCGCTGGCATGGCTGTCGAGCAAGGCGTGCAGTTGCTTGAGGGTGGGAATGTCCAGCGCGTTGCGCTGCTCGGGGCGGTTGAGGGTGATCCAGGCAACGCCGGCTTCGACCTTGCTCAACAGTGACGACGACGGGGTGGTCATGGGGGGCCTCGGTGTTGTTGTGATGGTTTTGGAGGGCTTGACGAGAAAGATACTAAACGAGTGTTCAACAAGGCGGGATGGGCTGTTACAACTTCGCACAACTCGGTATTTGGCGTTACACAAGGGCGTTCGTCGTGACGGCTTTATGGCCTGTGAGATCGCGCCCCGCACGGGCGGCGCTTGACCTCACAGGTACTGAAAATGCAGCGACCAACACCTGCCGCCGACGAACTACGGCATCAAACCCTTGGTGCGCTGGGCTCGAAGGCCCCCTGCCGGCGGCGGTTGACGAAGAAGTACGCCGCATAGCACAGGGCAATGAAGCCAAAGCCCCAGTACAGTGACGGCCGCTGGGTTTCATCCAGCGCCAGGAACACGAACAGCGAACTGCACAGGGTGATGCACAGCAGCGGCACCAGTGGGTACAGCGGCGCCTTGTACTTCAGGTCCTGCAGTTGCCCGCCGTCGCGCAGCCAGGCCTTGCGGAAGCGGTACTGCGCCAAAGCGATGACGATCCAGGTCACGGTGCCGGACATACCGCTCACCGCCATCAGCACCATGAACAGCGTGTCAGCCGCAACGAAGCTGGTCATCAGCGAAATCAGCGCAAAGCACAGGGTGATGCTCAGCGCCCGCAGCGGCACGCCACGCTTGCTCAGCGGCGACAGGCTTTTGGGTGCCATGCCAGTCTTGGACATGGCCCAGAGGATGCGCGTGGAGGCATACAACCCGGAGTTACCTACCGAGAGGATGGCCGTGAGGATGACGAAGTTCATCAAGTCGGCGGCGTAAGGGATGCCGACCATGTCGAACACCTGCACGAACGGGCTTTCCATCAGCCCGGCCTGCTCGTGCGGCACAATGGCCGACAGCACGGCAATGGCCAGCACATAGAAAATCAGCACGCGGAACACCACATTGCGCACCGCCCGCGGGATGCTCTTTTCCGGGTGCTCGGTCTCACCGGCAGCCACCCCCATGATTTCACAGCCCTGGAAGGCGTAGACCACGGTCATCATCACCGCGAACACTGCCGACAGGCCATGGGGGAACAGCGACTCGCCCACCAGGTTGTTCAGCATCGGTGCGGGTGCCCCGCTGCTCAGGGGGATGGCACCGAAAATCACCAGCAGGCCAATGACGATGAAGCCGAGGATGGTTGCCACCTTGATGCCCGAGAACCAGTACTCGGCCTCGCCAAAGGCACGCGTGGCCAGGGCGTTGAGGCCGAACAGCACCACCACGAACAGTGCCGACCAGTACCAGATCGGCACCTCCGGGAACCAGCGGGTCATCAACATGCCGGCAGCGGTGAACTCCAGGCCTACGGTGGTGGCCCAGCTCATCCAGTACACCCAGCCGATCATGAACCCGGTGGCCGGGCCAATGTATTTGGTGGCGTGGGCCTGGAACGAACCGGACACTGGCATCTGCACCGACAGCTCGCCCAGGCAGACCATCACCAGGTACATCAGCAAGCCCGCGACCAGGTAGGCCAGGATCGCGCCCACCGGCCCGCCCTGATTGATGGTTACGCCAGACCCCATGAACAGGCCGGTGCCAATAACCCCACCCAGCGACAGCATGAAAATGTGCCGGCTTTTCAGGGCGCGGGTGAGCTGGATCTTCTCAACGTTGTCAGTCATGGCACACCTCGCCTTTGCGGCCGGTGCGTGGGAGGGTTCGAATGAGGGGCTGAGCGCTACGGCATGTCATTATTCTTGTCTCCAATAAGCCTCATGGACCGTGTGCAACACGGTTGCCATGGATTATTGGAAACGGATGTAAGGTGCCGTTGTACGAACGGATCGAAGATGTAAAAAGTCGTAAGCTTTTTGTACGTCAGCTCTGGATCAGCTGTTCCAGCGTGGCGTTGGCCTGACCTAGCTGGGTGGCCAGCGGCTCGCCGAGGGCTTGCATGGCCTGCAGGTCATGCTGCCGGGCCGCCTCCTCCAGGCGACGCAACAGCGTAGCCAGCCCGGTAAACCCCAGGGAATCGCAGCTGCCAGCCAGGCGGTGGGCCAGGTGCAGCACTTCGGTGAAGTCCTGGGCTGGCAGCGCCTCGGCCAGCGCCATGGCGTGCTGCTGCAGTGACTGGTGCAGGACCTTCAGCAGGCCCTGCAACTTCTGCTCCCCCAGCAGTGAACGGTGGGTGTCGAGCAATGACCAGTCCATGTCTGCGCCAGCGCTGGCCACTTCACCGGGCGCTACGTCAGCCAACGCCTTGCGCAGGTTGTCCAGCCGCAAAGGCTTGGCCAGTACGCCCTGCATACCAGCGTCCAGATAACCCGCTACCTGGCCCGGTTGCACGCCGGCCGTCAGCGCCAGGATCCGACTGTTGCGGTTCGGCCCCGGCGAGGTGCGCAGCTGTCGGCACAACGCCACCCCGCTCATGCCCGGCAAGTGCACGTCCAGCAGAACCAGGTCGAAGCGCCGCTGCGCGCATGCCTGCAGGGCTTGCCCGGCGTCTTCGGCAAAGCTTACCCGGTGACCGTCGCGCATCAGCAGGCCACCGGCAACCTCACGGTTCAGCGCAACGTCTTCGACCACCAGGATATCCAGGCTGGGCAAGGGCGAAGGGGTTGGTGAACCCGCTGAGACAGGCTGCCCGCGAGCCATGTCGAGCTCGAACCAAAAGCAGCTGCCCTGCCCTTGAGCGCTCTCGAGGCCGATGCTACCGCCCAGCTTTTCCACCAGGTGCTTGCAAATCGCCAGGCCCAGGCCAGTGCCGCCATAGCGCAGGGTCACCGCTTCGCTGGCCTGGACGAAACGGTCGAAGATCTTCGCCTGAACGGCGGGTTCGATGCCGATACCGTTGTCACGGACCGACAGCCGCAAGCGCTGCGAGCATTCGTTACTGGCAAGCACCTGCAACGTAAGCTGTACCTGGCCGTGCTCAGTGAACTTGATGGCATTGGCCAGCAGATTGCTCAGCACCTGTCGCAGGTACTGCTCTGCGCCGTACTGGTACGCGGCCAGTTGCTCATCGACCTGCAGTTGCAGGGTGTCGGCATTGTCCATGGCCATGGGTTCGAGCAACGCCAGCACTTCCTGGCACAACTGACGCAAGGAAAACACCACCCGCTCGGCGCGGCTCTCGCCTTCTTCGAGCCGGGCGAAATACAGCACTTCGTTGAGAATCGCCAACAGCCCTTCGCCGGCCTTGTACAAGGCCTCGACACGCTGGCGGTCGGCGACCTCCAGGCGCCCGCCGCGCAGCAGTTCGGCCATGCCCAGAATACCGTTGAGCGGCGTACGCAATTCATGGCTCATGGTCGCCAAAAAGCGCGACTTGGCCAGGTTGGCTGCCTCGGCCTCGTCCTTGGCCCGAGCCAGGCTGGCCGTACGCCGCTCGACCATGGCCTGCAATTCGTCGCGTTTGTCCTGCAGTGCCAGGCGGTCGCGCTCACGGCGCTCGATATCGCTGAGGATGGCGCGGCGCATATCGTCCAGGGCATTGGCCACAGTGTCGATTTCGTCGGGGCGCGATGAACGACGGCGGCCAAGGCGCAAGGGCTCCTGCCACTGGCCTGCGCCAATACGGCGGGCGAACTCGGCCATCACTTGCAGGTGGCGGGTGACCAGGCGGTAGAACAGCCCTGACAACGCCACTGCCAGGCCGCACAGAAACACACCCATCCACAACAGGCTGGCAAGGCCCGTGGCGTAAAGCCGCCGGTGTACCGCGCCAAGGTCGATGCTGACTTCCAGCTCCCCCAGATGCCTGACCGGCCCTGAGGGCGGCTGGTAGTCGAGGGGAAAGCGCTCGATGCGCAGCGGCCCTTGGGGGTCGGCCTCACCGCGTAACAGCGGGAAATCATCACTGACCAAACGCACCCGCGCCACATCGGAAAAGTCCACCAGGCCGCGCAGCTGAACATCCAGCTGCGCCTCGTCGAGGTCCCACAGGCTGCGTTCCAGGCTGGCCAGGTAGCCGGCACGGATCAACGCCATGCGTGCCTCTATATCCCGCATTTCGCGACGGTACTCGAAGTAAAGCTGCACGCCACTGGCCAGCACCGTGAAGCACAAGCTGAACAGCAGAATGAACAGCAGCAGACGGCGCAGCAGGCCATCGGTGCGCAGGCGGATCATCGTGCATCCGCCGGCAGGTTGATCATGTCGCGGTAAGTGACTTCACTTTGCTCCAGCCAACGCGCGATCTCGCCCGCCTGGTTCATCCGCTGCAACTGCGCATCGATTTCAGCCATGCGCTGGCTCAAGGGTGACTGTCGCGATACCGCCACTCGCAGGTAGTCCACGCTCAGTGCCGTGGGCAATGCGCGAATATCCTGCGCCCCGGGCAGGTGCTCGATGAACAGCAGCCCGGTGCGCCGCTCCTGAATCACATAGTCGATGCGCCCGCGGATCAGCTTGCCAAAGTTCTGCTGGCTGGACGATACCCGCTCGATGTTCTGGTGGCGGGCGACGAAGCGGTCGAACTCGGCGCCATAGCTTTCACCGTACAGCAGGCCGCCGCGGTAACCCGCCAGGTCCTCCAGCTGCTGGAACTGCACCGGCCGCTTGCGGTTGTAGAACACGGCCACTTCCTCGCGCACCACCGGCACCTTGGAGAAACGCATGCGCTGGTCACGCTGGTCGCTGTTGTAGGCCAGCACCACATCCACCCGCCCGGCGGCGGCATCCATCAGGCAGCGCTTCCAGTTGCCCAGCACCACGGTTTGCACCTCGTAGCCCATGCGCGCGAACAGTTCGCGCACCACGGTCGGGGCCAGGCCACGCACCTGGTGGCCGTCACTCCAGGAAATGGGCGGGTACACCGGGTAGTCACAGTAACGCACCGGTTCACTGGCACTGGCGTGCAGGGTGGGCAACGTCAAGGCCAGCGCCAACCGCCAGGCGCGAGGAATCATGCTGCCACGCTGGCGGTGAACAGGTAGCCGGTGCCGTGAATGGTGATGATCAACTGCGGTTCGGCCGGGTCGTCATGCAGCTTGCGCCGCAGGCGGCCGACCAGCACGTCGATGGAGCGGTCGTTGGGCACCCACTCGCGGTTGCGAATCTGGTCCATCAACTGGTCGCGGCTGAGGGTATGGCCGCTGTTGCGTAGAAATACGCTGAGCAACTGAAATTCGCCGTGGGTCAGCAGGGTTTGCCCGCCACGGGCGTCGATCAGGCGCCGGCGGTCGGTGTCCAGTGCCCAGTCGGCGAACTGCTTAAGCGATTGCGCACAGGCCGGGGCGGGGTGCGCCTCGCGGGCATGGCGCACGCGGCGGATCAGGTTTTTCGCCCGGGACACCAGCTCGCGGGGGTTGAGCGGTTTGATCACGTAGTCATCTGCCCCGCATTCCAGGCCAACGATGCGGTCGATGTCGTCATTGCGCCCGGTGACGAGGATGATGCCAACCTCCGAGCGCACCCGCAGTTCGCGGGTCAGGGTAAGGCCGTCCTTGCCGGGCAGGCGGATGTCCAGCAGCACCAGGTCGACATCCTGGCTGGCAAGCAGGGCTTCGGCCCCTTCGGCTGTATCGGCGCAGTGAACGTCGTAGCCTTCCTGGGACAGGTAGGCCTGCAGCAAGTCACGAATAAGCGGATCGTCATCGACGATCAATACCCGAGGCGTCATTGCGTGTTGTCTCTTTTTTATTGGTGTTGTTCTACACACTCGCGACAGCAGCGTACTCGTTACTGAACAGGTGATCAACAGCCCTCGGGCAGGCTGAAGCGCCTCCGGCCACCAGCCTGCAGGCCGTCGACCCAGGCCTCGCAGATGATCACGCCCTGCTCGGGACTGAAGGTGCCGGGGTTCAGGCCCGACTCCAGCCACAGGCCGTCGAGCAAGGCGCTAAGGCTGATGGCCGCCAGGTCGGCATCGAAGCCCTGCCAGCCCTCCTCTTCGGCCAGTCTGGCCAGTAGCTGGCCAAGCTCGTTGCGGTACTCGCCGTAGGAGTGGTCGTGCACCTGGTTGATCGCATCGGCGGTCTTCACCGCGCCCCAGAAGGCCAGCCAGGCATCGAGCAATTGCGGGTCGAGCAGTTCGGCGCAGAACGAGGCACGGAAAAACGCCGACAATCGCTCGCGGGCATTGGGCGCGGCCTGGGCCATGGCCTCGCGCAGCAGGCCCATCACCCGACCGGTGACGGCCATGTAAGCCTCTGCCACCAATTCGTCCTTGCCGGCGTAGTGATGGCTGATCAGCCCGACCGAGACCCCGGCCTCGGCCGAAATCTTGCGGATCGAAGCCCCCTGAAAACCATGGCGTTTGAGGCACACCAGGGTCGCCTCGACCAGGTTGGCTTTGCGCAATTCCGGCAACATGCGGTGGTAGCGGGCTTCCTGAGTCATCAGTGGGTCTCTGGTTAGGGGCTGGACTGAACGACTGTACAACAAGCCGGACTGCGTGATAAACCCTAAGCGCTACTGCCCGGCAGGGCCCCCTCACAACAACAAAAGCGGCTGCCATGAACGACCTGATCACACGCGAGCTGGACCAAGGCCTGCTGACCCTGGCCTTCAACCGCCCCGACAAGCTCAATGCCCTGAACACTGCCATGTACCAGCTGCTGGGTGACCTATTGCTGGCGGCAAGTGAGGACCCCGCTGTCGATGCCATCATCATCACCGGTGGGCCGCATTGCTTCAGCGCTGGCAACGACCTTCGCGACTTCCTCGACAACCCGCCCAGCGACCTGGACAGCCCGGTGTTCCGCCTGATGCGGGTGATCATGGGCCTGGACAAGCCGCTGATCGCAGCGGTCAGTGGTGCGGCGATCGGCATCGGGGCCACCCTGTTGCTGCACTGCGACCAGGTGCTGGTCAGCCGCTCGACCAAGCTGCGCATGCCTTTCGCGCCGCTGGGTGTGTGCCCGGAGTTCGGTTCCAGCCTGCTGCTGCCGCGTGTGCTTGGCCAGGCCCGGGCGGCACGCTTGCTGCTGACCAATGCGCTGCTGGATGGCGAACAGATGCTGGCCTGGGGGCTGGCCAATGAGCTGCATGAAAACGGCGAACAATGCCTGGACGCTGCCCGCACGCTGGCGCGGCAGCTGCAAGGCTACCCGCAGGCGGCACTGCGGATCAGCAAGCGGCTGCTCAAGGACAGCCAGCGGGCAGAGCTGGAGGCCACGGTGGCGCGGGAAAGCCAGTTGTTCATCGAATGCTTGCGTACTGAAGAAGCGCGGGCAGTGCTGCGAGGGCTGATCAAGGATTGAAAGGGTGACTCGACCCTTTCGCGGCACAAGACCGCGCTGAAAGGGAGCGGCGGCATCGACGGGATATTGGGGTTAGATGCTATCGCTACGCTGCTCAACGCGAATGTCATCGCTCTCCCCCCCGCACGCACTGCTCTGCGGCAATAGCCGGATGTCCACACGACGATTCTCCGCCCGCCCATCGAATGTGTGGTTGCTGCTGACCGGCTGGCTGGCCGCGACACCTTGAACAGCAAAACAACTGTCCGGGATATCCCCCATCCGTTGCATCCAGTCGCGCACGGCTGAAGCACGGGCACGGGACAGGTCGAGATTCTTGGCCGCGTCACCCCGTGCATCCGCATGCCCGGAGATAACAATCAGCCAACCCGGTTGAGCCTTGATGCCAACCAGAGCGTTTATCAGCAGTTTGGTTGAACCGGGCTTCAGTTCGGCACTGCCCGGATCAAACAGATTCAGACTGTCGAGTTGGATCGGCTCAGGCGTGGGCGGCTCTTTGACTTGCCTGGATGCCCATTCTTGCCAGCCCAGCCACCCCACAAAGACACTGGTGACCGTCAGTGTCAGCAACCACGGCAACACCGCGCGTTTCTGCGCCGCTGGCTCGACTACAAAGGTGTAAGTCGGTGGTGCTGAGACAACCGTAGCAATCGGAGGGCTTAGCGCTGGCTCGGCTGGTGATGCCCATGGTTGCAACGGAATCGGCATCGGCACGTCCCTGCTTCCCGACATCCGCTGCATCACGCTACTGATCTGCTGTCGAAACACCTTCAGCGAAGCCAAGGAAGCATGGCCAAGCCGCTCCAAACGGTGCTCAAGCCGCCCCAGCTCAACGATCAGTTCCCTCAGCGTCGCCAGACTCGATCCGCCCCATTCCAGCATTCGAACCAGGGGATGTAGCTGAGCAAACAACCAGGCGATGAGCTCGATCCGAGCTGAAGCCTGCACCGGCCACAAGCGCGGCCACTCGTCCGTGAGAGTGGCGAGCAATGCCACCCCCTCGGTCAAACCAGCGAGCCCCGTACGGTAGCTACGCGCCAGGATAAAGGACACTGCGGTCTGCAGCTCCACCCCGTTCCGTTCGAAGAGCCTCAAGCACAACGCTTCAACTTTTGCCCAGTCAACGTCAGGACACGCAGGATGATCAAGCTTGGCCAACTCGCCGCGCAACACGTTGAACTCATCAAAACTGCCTGGGTCGCCGCCCAAGCGAATCCGCATTTCAAAAAGCGCCGTCATCTGGCCTCCTTGTCCGTAGGTCTATAGCTTGGCGAGATAGCCTTCCTGTTTCAGGTGACGTACAACCACCCTCCCGTCAGGTGCAAGCGTGGTCCCAAAGGTGGCGCGGCCACCGCCCTTGATGCGTACATCGAGTGCGTATTCCAAATGGCCGGGCCGTCGCTGCGGCACCAGCTCGATGCGTACTTCTGCGAGCCGCGGCTCATACCTGCGCAACGTGCTCACGATGTCATTCATCAAACCATGGGCCGAGGCCGGCAACCCTTGAAGAACCGTGCCCATATCCGGCAAGCCATAGTCCGGCAGATGCGCGAGTGTGCCGGCCCGGCTGTTTAGAATGCGCTGAAGGTTGTCCAGAACCGAAAGCGTCAGTTGATCATCATCACTGACCCGATCCAGCTCCAACTCGCCGCTGAAATTCTGCAGCAGCGTTTCGTAAAGCGAAGGGCTTGGTTCGATCATGTGCTCAGTCCTCGCTGCGCGGCCGCAACTTCAAGCGGTTATCACCCAACTCGACAACCCTGGGCTGGTCCGGATCGAGGTCATCACGCTGCAAGGTCAAACGCCACGCGTCTTGCTCCATGTCCGGATTTCGGAACAACGCAATCACGGCAATGTACTGAGCCTCCCTATGCAAAGGCGTGCTGAGCTGAGCCGCCTCACCAGGTTTGACCACTACGGCTTTTTCGCTCAACAGGTCGCCCCCCAGCACGCGCTCGCCGTGGCTGACCAGATCGTCGTAAGTTGCCTTGTCCAGAGCCTTGTGATCCCGCAACTGGTAGACACGCACCAGCACCGAAACGGACAACCCACTCATCTCCATGCTGTCGGTATTCATCGCTGACCGGCCGGTGAAATCCAGATGCAATGTTTTGACTTGCTTGTAGAAAACCGCACGGGCCGTGGAAGCCGTACCCTCCACAACCTTCTGGGTGAGGCCGCAGCCGCACAGCAGTGTCACCAGCGCCACGACCGTGAAGCGTTTAGAAGCGGTACGCCACATGCGGTACCTCCCTGTCGCAAGGATTCAGTTGTAGGCCTTGATAGCGGCCCAGGTTGACTGTGATGGTGTCGGTGTTGGCTGTAGCCTCTTCACCGGTCGGCAACCCCAGTACTGCCGTCATTCCCAACCTGACTTGCGCACGGCCCAGCACCGGCACGGGCAGCAGACGCAGCGGAATCGACAGCTGTAGCTTGGCCGTACAGCGCCAGCCCAGGTACACCTCCAGCAGCACCCGCAAGTCGAGCAGCAACTGCCCCCCAGGAAGCCACTCGCGCGCCTCTTCCGGGTCATTGGTGTGCAGCAACAGGCGCAACTGGCTGTTCGCATCCGTTCCGACAGCGCCTAGCGGCATGCCTTGGGAAAGACTTACCGGGCTTTTCGTATCCAGGCTGGCTGGTCGCTCAAGCACGACACGTTGCGGCCAATGCCCGGTGACATGTGCCTCCGTGCTCGGCGCCAGCAGCTTGACCAACGCGCCAATGCCCTCAGCGTTGCGGGTCGGCAAGCGCATCACGCTGAGCAATGCCAAAAAGCGAGACATGGGCGTGGCGATACGCTCGGCCGTACCGGGTACTCCAAGGCCGATCAAGCCCAACAGGCACTGTGAAGTCGCATCGCTACCGCCCGCCTCAAAGGTGGCGGGATACGAGTATTTGCGCCAGATCCGATAGAACTGGGTGAACACCCGATGGTTGAAGATATCGAGAAACGCCTCTACAGCTTCGTGGCCCTCACGGCGCTGGGCGATGTCGTCCAGGTAGGCCGTTGGCAGCGGCGAATCGACACCATACAAACCAAGTAGCCGAGTTCGTATCGTAATAGGGCGTTCGGGACAGGTGTCGTCGAACTCTATGGCCTTCAGCTCACTGGCGGGAAACCCCATGCCTGGGTCGGGCCGAAAGCGGACCCCGTCATCAACCGGGTGTGCGGTACTGCCCAGCGGTGGGTGATCGACCAGTACCTGCTCAACCAACTGGCAGACGCGATACACGTTGGCCGAGGCAACCTGCCCCTCCAGCACCTGCAAAAGCCCTTCTGCCTTCAGCCGGGAATACGCTGACTGTGATGTTCGCTCCATCGCAGGCACCTCCCCGTAGGTTGCAGGATCAACGTCAATTGCGTGCACAAGTGAATGTCGGCATACAGGGCGAAGAACCGGCTGAGCATTTCACCGAACAGGCAGATGTCCCCCTCCCCCGAAAAGCCATTGCTGTCGAGCGTCACCTCGATATCCACGCCGCGCAGCAGAAACCCTTTTTCAAACCGCTGGATAAGGTGATGCTTGACCTCAACGATGGCCTCCAAGCGACGGCGATTGGTTTCGCTACCCGTCCACTCGTACAACGCCAGCGTGCCACGCAGCACTTCAGCACTATTGAGCATGGGCAAGAAGTTCGAGCCCAGGTGGCTCAGTACCCGCCAGTGGAACCGGTCACGATTCGGCGGATAACATGGCAGCGTGGGTGAGGTCAGGTTGCGCACCTGCAGCCCCGCCTGGGTGGATTGCGCGGCCGCGTCGAGCAATGTACTGCGCAGGGCCTTGCGCGGCAGTTGGCCATTGGTCCCGGTAAGGCGCAGTGACAGGCTTTTGCGCTTGAGCAGCACATCCTTGTCAAAGCCTTCCCCGCCCAGGATCAGCCAGGTGTCATGAAGACCATTGGCGCCCTGCCTGAGGCGGGTATGAAAATACCGCTCGGGGGCTTCATCGCGGAGCATGCCACCCTTGTGGCGAAAGCTGCTGAAAGGCACGTAGTCCTGACGGACACTGTTCTTGGAACCGGACACCCTGTCCACGGAATAGATTTCCGTGTGCCCGTCCTGCAGCCGCATCGGGCGAAGCAGGTACTCGTTCTGCAGCGGGTCCAGGTTGAGCGGGTCCGCATCCAGCGGGAACAAATTGATCACGGGGACCGCGTGTAAACGGATGTGCTCCTCGTTGGGCGTGAAGGCATGCGACCATGCTTCACACAGCACGACATCAAGCTCGAACCAAGTAGCGCCCAGTGGCAATGACAACGACTCCAAACCGCACAGCGTCACGAACATGAATTTCTCGCGGAAGGTGAAGTACTCAAGCAGCAGCTGGTAGCCGCTGAACGCACTATCACCTTTGGGCCAAAGACGGTCATCATCGGCGAAGCCCTTGGGCTTGAAATGGCCTTCAAGTGTTTGGCGTTCTGCCTCGCCCGGCATACGCACATATAACGCCTGTACCTTCAAAGTCAGTGCTTGATGCAGTGCACTGGCCAATGCGGCATCGGCGTTCAGGTACAGCGGTATCTGAGCAAGATCCAGCCGGCTCCAATCTGCCATTTCCCCGCACAAGAAACGCAAACGCAGCACCGCGCGCCCATCAGGCTCGTGATCAAGACGCACGGTGTCGAGCGTGAGCGGCTGAAGCGGCAGGTCCTGTGTCGTGGAGTAGCGGCAGCGGGTACGTTGCGGACCCACTGGCTGAGACAACACCTGAAACCCCCTGGCAATGGATTCGGTGCCTTTCATCTGGCTGACATCAGGCATGAGCTCAACGATTGCCAACGAGGGGATGGTGCGCAGGTAGTGCGGCCACAGCAGGCTGACCAGCCCTTCGGTCAGTTCGGGCAAATCGTCGTCCAGTTTTTCGCGCAGGCGCCCCATCAAGAACGCGAAGCCTTCGAACAGGCGCTCCACATAGGGGTCCTGCGCCCCAGGTTTATCCAGATTCAGCTGCGCCGCGCGGTCCGGAAACGCCTGGGCAAATTCTTTACCGGCTTCACGCAGGTAGCGCATCTCGGCATCAAAGTACCGTAGGGTTGGGTTGTCCTTGCTCAAAACAGGATCCTGATCAATGTGAGTTAGCTGCACAGCACCGCAGCGCGTACCGGGTCAATGGCTACCAGCGCCGCCAGCTGTTGCTCCATCTGCCGCGCCAGGGCTGGCCGATCGGCATCGTTGCGCTGGGCTTTCAAACGCAGCAGCTTGAGCAACCGCGCCTTGACCTCAAAGATCAGCTCTGGCTCCCAGTCGGTCAGTGCGTGGTGGTGCGCGGTGGTATCCAGTTCAGTGAACAAATGAATGGCCAGTTCGGCCTTGCCGTACTGCTCGGCCACCCGGGCCATCAGCAGCCGCAGCAACCAGCGTTGCCGCCCGGCCTGCGTATCGGGCCGGTTTGCAAGCCACGCCAGCGCTTGCTCGACACCCTCAGCATCGGCTTGCGCCAGTGCCTCGGGTTCCAGCGCGAGGATTTCGCAGGTTGCCGTGGTGGTTGCCGAGGCTGCAGCAGGTAGCCATTGCGCGGAGCGGCTGTCGCTGACGTGCTGGTTGATCCACTCGCGTGTGGCTTCATCCGCGAAGGCCGAGCCATCGTTCCAATACAGCATGTCCAGCCCTGGCAACCGCTGCAGCAGCATGTTCAGGTCATGTTTGACGATGGCTGCCCAGCTACCCTGCGGTTGGGGTGATTTGCTCAAGGCTTGATGCAGATGCCATTGCAGGTCCAACCAGAAATGGTTGACACCCTCGGCATACATCCGCTCGGCCTGGTCGATCAACTCACTCCAGCGTTGCTGCGCGTGCAGGCGTTTTAATTGGGCACGGTATTCACCGCGCGGGGGCGCCAGCCGGGTAATGCCCTGTGCGTCTTGCGGTGGCACCTGATGCACGGTGTCCCAGCGCAGGCTCTTCATCAGCCTATGCGCTGCCAGCCAACCTTCTGGTTGTTCACGCAGGTAGCTGGCCAAGCCCCGGCCACTGTCCAGCAAATCGCGACCGGACTTGATGGGTGATGCGCTCGGGCCAGGGGCGCTACTTCTCGGCGGTGATTCACTGCTGGTCTGCGGGACGATTGCATCAACACCTCCCGACATAGCGAGTCTATTGCTGAGGGCGCCGTACAAGGCGTCCAGCCGCGGTCGCTGGTCTGCGGGCCAGTTGCTGCAGCCGTGCTCCAACCACACCAGCGCAGCCACCGTTCGCTCAGTTTCAGCCTTGACCACCTGAGGGTACAGCGACAGGCTTGCCAAGACCCTGCTGCCGGCAAGCCACTCCAGGGCCATTTTGCGGCTATTGGGACGCGCCGGCAGGATGTCGCAGGCATAGCGCTCCATCAGCGCCGCCAGCAAACTCAGGCCATCTGCCAAGCCGGACTCACCGTCCCTATGCAAGCGTGCCCACAGGTAGTAGGTGGCAACACGAAGGTCTTTGCAGGACTGCTGGAGCAGCTTCTGCGCCAGTTGGGCCACAAGGTCGACATCCGCCCCGGAGAGTTTGTTGACCTCTTCGCGCATGCGCTGGAAATCGTCGTCGTAGCCCGGGTCCTCTCCCACCGGTGCATCACCGCTGATGGGCGTTAGCCAAGGCTCCCAGGATTCGCTGTGTTTGCGGGCAATGACCAGTGGCTCGCTGGTGGACAAACAGCTTTCGATCAGGCTTTTCAGGCTCATTCGAAGCCCCCATTGTGCGTGTACTGCGGGGTATCACGGCCCTCTACCAGAAAGATCTCTCGCGGCAGGCTGAACCCGCGTAACTTGAGCAGCGCCAGCGGCCCTTCGCCCAGCTCCGTGCGCAAATGCCAAGTCAGGCCCAGGCCATCTGGCGCATCCAGCACGACCCGAAAGCGACTGTCGCCGTCATCCAACGCCGTGACGTTGGCCTGCTCCAACAAACGAATCAGCCCCCAGGTGCCCTGGTAGTCCGCAAACAGACGTTCGCCGGTATGAACACTGCTCCACGTCAGGCTGATACCCGGATGATCACCCTGCCCGGGCCAGCGAAAGCGTCGCCAGCTTTCTCGCTGGTTGAAGTAGTGGTGCTTTTCACCGTTGAGTACGAAGGTGGTCTGCACCACATCACGCACAGGCTTGCCTTGCAGCTCGAAGCTCAAGCCCATACCGCCATCGGTGTACAGCACATCGGCCAACTGGCTCAGCTGGTTGATCGCGGTGAGAAAGTCCGGGTTGAAACGCAGCCCCTGGCTCTGCCCCGCGTCGGCCACCCAGCGGCTGCCTTCCTTGCGCAGAAGCCCCGTGAGTTGCTGTGCCAGAAACTGTTCGATCCGCCCGGAGTCGGCGCGGATCATCTGCCCCAGCATGGGCAATGAGGCGTCACTGCTGGTGACGGCGAAGGGATAGCGGCCGCTGAAAGCGCCCTGCCACTCATCGACGATCGCGCGCTGCCAGGTCCGGTTGAGGCCGGCCGACAACGGCTGCAGAATCTGTTGCCACGCCTGATCCAGCGGCTGCACGAACAGCGTATTGGCCGCTGGCCCCCAGTCGGCGCCGAGGCTGGCGGCGATCAGGTTGCCATAGGCCTGGGTGTCGGTCAGGTCCGCGCCTTTGCCTTGGAATACCGTCTGTGCCACGGCCTGCATCATCGCCTCGGGATCGGGCGCATTGACCACCTGCTGCAGCTTCAAGCGCACACCGGTGACCCGCGTGAGGAAGGCTTGCAGGCTCAGGCGGCCATCGACTGATCGCCCTTCAGTGTCCTTGCCCAGCAACGCCATCAAAGGGCCAAAGGTACTATCGAGCGGGCCGCTGGGTGTTTGGGGAAGTTGATCGACGATCGGTGCTGCTTTTTGCCCTACCAGCTTCTGCGCGGATTCAATCAGGGAATCGGCCAGGGCCTGGCCACGAACGCCGGCCTGGCCCTGGTAGCTCAACGTGTTCATCAAGGCGATCAATGGTGACTGGCGCACGTCACTCACCAGAGTCAACTGTGCAATCACATCGCGCAGGCCATGGCCCTGCTGCCAGCGCAGGCTGTTGAGGAAGGTTAGCCAGGCACTGCTGTAATCCTGGAAGTAGCGGGTGGTCAACCGCTCCCTAAGCTGGTCGGGGCTCAGCGCCTTGGCGATGTCGTTGGGGTGGTCGCTGAGTACCCAGTCGATCTCTTCGCGCCGGGCTTGCGCCGAGTCTTCAATGGCTGCACGAACCTGCCCTTCCCAGGCTTGGCGGGTGAATACACCGGGGACCTGTTCAGCACTGGCGAACAGAGCGCTTGCATCGGTGTCGCCGACCAGCTGTTGCAAACCCAACGCCGGGTAGTGGTTCGCCGCGGTGTCGAGGACCTGCTGGTACAGGCTGCTTTCAGCGTTTCGCTGACCCAGTTCACGCAGCAGCACCTGGCGTGATTGGGCGATCAACCTGAGATTGGCCTTGATCGCCCAGTCAGGGTGCTCGGGCAGATGCTGGCCGTAGAATGTCCATAATGTCGGTTCGGCAGCGCCCAAGGTCTCGGCCAGGAAAGCAGCATCGGCTTTTTCTGGGCGCGCCAGCATCAGATAGGCTTTGAGGTAGATGTAAGCCTGCTGTGTCCGCTGAGAGCTCGCCGGAGGCAAGTTGACCAACGCCTTGAGCCGTTTTTCCAGCTCAGCGACGGCTGGGTCACGGAGCAGCTGGTTATTGGCCTGCGTATAGAGGGGCCACACCGCTTCACGCAGCTCGTGCGACCGGCTCAGGCCAAAGCGCTGATACCACGGTGCGCCGTGTTCTGATCGGTAGCCCAGGCGGGAGAGTTCGCGTACCAGCTCACCCAGTGCCTGTTTAGTGTCTGTACCTGCTACAGGCTGCTGCAAAGCGCTGTACGCCGCCGCTATCTGACCGACCTCGGCACGGTTGCTCGCAAACGACAACAGCAAGCCGATGCCCCAAATGAAAGCGAGGCCGAGCGCAGAAACGTAGGCGACTCTGGCTGGGTGCCAACCCAGTCGCCGGGCTCGGGCGGAGCGATCGTTGAGGATCCCTGACCATGCTGGGTCTTCAGGCCAGTGATGATCCACGCGAAGGTTGTTCTGGAGTCGCAGCGGTAAGCTGAACCACACTCCACGCAACCAAACGTCGCGTCGCCGGAACAGCGCGGACAATGCAGCGCACCATCCGGAGACACCCTCGGTCGCAACATCGCGTGACAATCGAAGCAAGAAATCATGATCAGAGTCTTTTTGAAGCTGCGATAGACCCTGCTCACGTAAGGGTTGTGCGAGCATGCCTAAGTGGTCGGCGAGCCGCACTGGCGATAATGGTACCGGGAGCATGCAGCCTACCGCTCCGATTTCGCGCGCGTGCTGCGGCCACATACTGTCGCAGACCTGCCACACATGCAGCAGCAATTGGCAGCGTAGGGTTTTGGCCAGACTCTGCAAACGACGAACGCTATCGTTCATCGCGCTCACGTTATTGCTTTGGTCTTTGTTCAACACCCAGACCACCCCATTGAGCGCACGGTTGCGGCATAGGCCGCGCCACTGCAAAAGCAACGCGTCTTGCAGTTCACCTTGGATGCTGCCGGCCCACAGCAGCACGGTGTTTTGCCCTTCCAGCCAACGCTGCTCGCTCAACCCAGGGGCAATCGCCTCGATCTGCTCAGACTCACCGACCACCAACAACAGTCGAATTTTGCGCCGCCAGAAGAAGCCGTAGCGTCCCTTCAAATGCGCCCTCAACTCGGGTACGCCGAAAGGATCCTCAGCATTAGAAACCACGTTATTGCCAGTCGAACGAGTCCGGTTGACTCCGAGCTTTTGTCCCATCAGAGCAATAAAATCTCTCGCGCCCAACATTCGGATAGCCAATTCGCCGACGCCATCGAGAAAGAGAAATATCAAACAGCCGATCAACAACACTGCTGTCCATTGCAAGCGTGCAGTCTCACTCCTCACCTGCACTACGGGATTATCGACCCAGATCAATACCCCACCTGCAACGAGCAAACACAGGATCACTATCCAGACGCTGATTCTCTTCTTTTTCACGATCAATCCCTATTTCAAGATCTCATGCAGGCCGGACAATAAAAATTTGAGCAGAGGCATCGTGTAGCAGGACTACCTGCGGACCGCCCTCCGCCTTGGCACACTCACTAGCAACGATTAATGCGACATTACCTACTGCACATCCAGGTAAACCAAACGAATCATCCAATCGATGACACCTGGCCACGTTAAAAGGGAAACGTGCTGCATTCACAGCGATACTTGTCTCACGTAAAACGTCACCAGGCACCTGAGCCTGCCAACTGAAGTACGTTTCTTCTCCGACACGCAGTTGCCCCCAAAGAAATGCATCCGTAACTGCATCCTTGATAGAGCGACCAGCGCACTCAAGTTGGACAGGGCGATGAACCAGGGCGATCGAATCAATTTTTTGCGTGTTACACCACTGCGAAGAGCCCAACAACACAGCTGTCACGGTCTCGGCCTGTTCAGCAACGGGGTTTAGAAAAAGATTAATTTCAACGGACATTAACAGTTGATGTCGTTCCGGCGCATCCAACCAAGTGTCCAGCCACATTACGCCATCATCGTCCATTGCAAAGACCACGCTATCAGTTAAACGGTGGTTGGTGGTAACTGCAGACCAAATAGACAGAAGCTCTTCATTGCAAAGCACTTGGTTATGCCTAATACGAACATCCACAGCAAGACTGCGCGCCCCGATCTCTAAATCAGACTCCAACCCACGTACAACTTTTTGTAAAAATCCACGTAACCGCTTCGCGTATTCGGACTTTGAGTGATTTTGTACCGACGGTGTTAATTGGCTCAACCGCATTGTCAAGGCTTGTCCTTCCAGATAAATAGGTTGGAGAGGCTTACTACCCAAACGCAGGGCCTGAGCAAGTTTATTATTACCCGCCCCAGAACAATAGGATACGGCCAATACGGCAACCGTACGCTGGCCGCGCCGAATGAGTGACCGCTCCAACTCATCGCGACTCTCATTCCAACTCTCTGTATAATCTCGATGTTTCTCGTACGCCAACAAACGCAGTGCGTAGAACAATAACCCGGCAATCAAAACTCCTAATAATGCGCAGATCCACAACCAAAATGATGTATGCCAATTGTCCACCCGCCAAAGCAGGACCATCAACCCGCCAATTACGAGCGAACAAAGCAAGATGACCACACCCCACCGCCAGTGCCGAGGTTGCCGGGGTAGCAATCGCCTCTCGGGTAATGAGTTCAGGTCAACTGCCATCTCACAGCCTACCTGCTTGAGGAAGCGACGTGATTAACTCACAACCACAGGAACAGCAATGACCGTCTAAAGCAATGGGCCGACCTTTAACTTTCGAACCCGTATCCCCCTCTGCTATTTCATTCACGCCGTGCCCAGGTATTGGACAAAAAACAGCATCACCTACGCAAGCGACATCAAGCCGCATGAATTTCAATCCACGGGTGCCGGCGAGTACCTTGCCTCCCGAAGACAGTTTGTCGCCAACACGAATAACTCCGCGCATATCATTAAGCACTCAAAAATAAGATCATCACCCGCCTTTCAGGCAGCCTATGTTTAAATACCCCCTGAAATTTAGAGCCCACCATTACTCAATCCGATTGTCACTGTTAACAACACACCTCGCCGTTTTGTCGCCCAACACAATCATTTTATCTTCGGATGCATAACCATGCGGATTCTCAGGGGTTCTGTGCACATTCACTCCTCCTCCCCAGCTGGGATTGGCATATGCCTGACCACGTGTAACTTTTGTATCCCGGCCATAGTAGTCCTTGGTCACTGGTGTCTCCGGCCCCTGGGGGTCAATTTCAGGGGAGTACTGATAATAATTTTCGTCATACCAATCCTTAACCCACTCCAGCCCATTATCCGACATGGCATAAAGGCCCAACGGATTGGGAGGAAACCTGTCTACCGGCAAGGGCGTAAGCCCCTCCGTGCTCCACCCCATTTGTCTAGCAAAATCCTGACGATCTCGAGAAGTAGAAATGTTAATTCCTTTTGGTCCTCCCCCATATTTAGTAAAACCATCATTGGTCTGCTTATAAGTACCGTCATCAGTGGCCACCATCAAAAACTGCCCGCGGCTGCGTGCCGCATACTCCCACTGGGCCTCCGTGGGTAATGAGAAAGGAAGATTGGACACTTTAGCCAGCCAGTTGCAATAGCGGTCGGCTTCATACCAGTCCATATGCGCTGGCAAATTAGGTAAAGAATTAATGTTCTCCCACTCCTCCTGTATCTCCCTCTGCTCAAAAGAACGCAACGTAAGACCATTGCTTTTTAGATACATCTCAAACTCTTTATTTGAGATCTTGAATCTTGCAATAGAAAAGGTGCTCAACTTGACCTTATGTACTGGCCGACTGTCTCCATCACTATCATAAGACATTTGCTCCGGCCCGTACTCTAAGCCATAATCCCCCATCAGATACTCACCACCCTCAACAAACACCAAGTCCCTTTTTACCTCTTCGATAAAATGCTTCATCTCTATTGGCGTTATTCCGGGTTCCTTATAATCAACTCCGCTCGCCAACTGGTCACAGCCTGACAAACTCAAAGAAACCAAACAAAATATAGACACCTTAAAAATCTTCACAGCCACTCCAATGAGATTTACTCAGACAATATCCGCACCACAAGGACCAAACTTGCAGCGTCGCGGGTAATTCGGATTACGACCAACGTTTAGCTTATAATAGACCGTGTCATTCATAGCGAGCGCATAACCATAAGAACCAAACTCCTTCAACCGATCATAAATTACGGCCAATTCGCTTCGCTCATATTTTATTTCATAGAATTCTCTATCTCGATCCTTTCCTAACTCAAGAAAGTCTACCAGGCTTCGCTCATGCCGCTCGACGGCGTCCAACTCATCGTAGCCCTCTGATGGGGCATTTCCCTGGGCATTGACACGAGACAATACTTTATGCCACTCCCGCTTGCTCTGAATACTTCTGAGGACACAAAGCACCGCCTCTTTTCGTTCGCCGTAGCGATCGAGAAAACCTATGTTTCCTGGGTCTATATTATCCCACTTACCATGACGCGTCAGAAGGTAAAGCAATATACCCTTAGCCTCAGGTGTGTAGCGCAACAGATCCAACTGTCGGGTGATAACATTTTTAGCTAACTGATTCCGTCGTCTCGAAGCATCAACACTCCTCTTCGTCTCATCAGCCAATTCACCAACCTGTTTTGTGAAATCATTTACAATTTTTTCAATCGATTTTTTTGCGAATGAGTAATGCTCATACACATCGACTTCAAGGAGCTCCATTTGCATAACACAATACTTCGTATACACACTAAATGCATCAACATCCATGACTCTAAAAAAACCATAATCCCTTTGATTCAGTTGATAAATCAACCAAGCACCAAACTCCAGAAAGGTATTGCCATCCACCTCACAAATAAAGCCACCTTTGGCACCCGCCCCTTTGCATAGAGAGGCTGCAAAATGAAAACAAAACTTCCCATTAATAAAAGTACAGTGAAAACTTAAGCCGGCGCCCACCCCCGCCAACCCTGCAATACTGGGTCCTATTTTACAAAAATCGACGTACTCTCCAGTAGTCTCCAATATACCGCCATTTATTTCCCCTGCCGCTGTCGGCTTTAACCATTGCAGTGATCCCGTCAGTGTTCCTTCCGCCCTCGCACCCGCAAAAGCTTCTGCCGAAAATTTTATCCCTTCATCTTCACTGTTCATCTGCTGATGAAAATCGTAAGCTCGGCTTCTTCTTTCACTGAAACGTCTCAAACGACCAGGTTGGCCCATGACGGTTTGCTGGTCACCACTACTGACCACCTGGAATTGAGCCTCCACCTGAAGCGTCGCTCCAATAAATGCGGCCAAGCGAACGTTCAAACTTAAGCGCATCATCCCTAAATCAAACGGGACCTCGTTCTCATCAGAGGGATTAACTGTAAGCGCCCATCCGATGCGATCCGGGGCGTAAATTGAAAAGGAGGCTATGCCGGCAGCCGCAGTTAAGCTGCCGCCACCCTCTCCTTTGAAGGAGAATTGTTGCTTACGTGGATCAATTTCAACATTTGCGCCGAAATTGGAAACAAAGCGCATAAACTGTGCTCCGCCCTCAAAATCAATATGATCCCCCCACTTTGCCTCACCTTGTGCGGCAGCATTCCAGCTATCTGCCCAGTCAAAAAGTGAACAATCCATACTCAGCGCCTCAGGATCAAAACCAAGGCCTGCCCATTTAACAACATCCTTCAGATCAATTTTTATTTTTGGCCAATTCAATCCGGCAAGCTGCCGCTTAAGCTTCTTGTCGTCTATGCGTCGAATTTTTCCATCACTGCGTCGCTCAAAGATACTTTCAGCGCCGCCTTTTTTGTCACTACTTTTCAACGACACAGTATGGAGTTTTCTGCCATCCTTGCCTTTACTGTAGTAACCTTTTTTTACATAAACTACAGGCGCTCGTTTCTCACCAGCTTTTCTTTTAGCAGACTGGCCACTAACAGGAACAAGCTCCACAACATCATTATATTTCATGTCCTGGGTAGAAAACTCACCAATTTTTTCTTTTAATTCTTTTCGCTTCAACTCCAAATTTTCCTCAGCTCGCACTACAGCGTCATGAAATGACGCCTCAGGCGCTGCTGTGGTTTCTGCAGCAATTCCATATTTTTCAATTGCAACGGAGTAATTAATTTTTTCCTGATGAAAATCATTTACGCACTGTTGCATTTCCTTCCAATGCGCCTCAAACTCTGCAGCCTCACTGTCAGCAATAAAAACCAACTCTTCGGTTTCCGGACAAAAATAACACTGTACCGATTGATGATGAGCCACTACAACGGGTTTACTTTTGCAAACCCTGCTCTCTGCTACTGAGATATCCGCACCGCTCATTTCCTATCACTCCGAAGTTACTCAAAGAATAACTTTATGCTTTGAAGATCAATTCCATAGTGGGATTGTGTATAACCATTCCCATCTGTCATGCCTCTCAGCACGCTGCCGTCGGCAGCTTCAATTCGGTACCGTACGTAAGGTTTTGGCTTATCACTGACTTTATCTCTAACTTGAAAGCCACCTTGCATGGGATTGCTGTAAACAGGATCTTCCAGAATCATCGGTGCCAGGGCCTTCTCCAATGAGGCAGTGCCTCCCCAAGCGATATTGTCATTCTTGATATGCAGTTCACCCGGGGCACCGATCTCAACGGATCCGTCTTTTATCTTGATATAGGCACCTCTGCTAACCAGGGTGATGCCGTGTTGGGCATTGAGAACGATCTCGCCATTACTGCTATTTAAAGCAAGTTCCTTGTCTGCTTGTAACGTCATCGCATCGCTTTGTGCCTGAATGTCCACAGGGCCACGAGCCGCAATTAATCTGAGCCCTAACTTTTGGGCGAACAGACTGATTGCCTCACCTGCGGCCACGCTAAAACGTTTGAATAGGCTGAAGTCAGCACTATCACCAGCCGTAGCTGTAATTGAGTTTTCTGCCGATAGTTGGATGTTTGCAGGTGTAACCATAGCTATCCCGGCAGGTGCCGAGGCAAGGAGTCCCGAATCTCTGAGCCGCGCCAATGCCTCCCGCAGGCTCTGTTGGGCCTGATTATCAGCTGGTAATGCTCCCGACACAGCTGCGCTTTGCGCCAGTGCGTTCACCAATGCCAGAGCGTTATTGAGCTGAGCCAACGCTGCTCCCATCTCCAGCATTGTCCCTTGGGCTTGAGGCTGAGCATCAGCACTGATGAAGATGCCACTGCCGCCACGGATCGCGGCATGCCCATCGGTGCGCAGTTCCGCGCCCTCCCCGCGAGGCCGGCGATCGGCATCGACCAGATGCCCCAGATTGAGCTGGCTCTTACCACTGTGTTCAGTACTGAGCTTGACGTGCTCCTGCCCCCGCGTATCGTCCATGCGCAACTTGTTGTTCGCAGGTGTGCGCAGCACATTGCGTTTGTAGTTGCGCAGCGTGACATGGTCGGGGTGCTGGCTATCGTGCAGGGCATGCGCGATGTAGGGCCGGTCCGGGTCGCCTTGCTCGAACGCCACCGCCACTTCCGTACCGCAGATCAACGGCAGGTGCAGGCCGTGCGTGTCACCGGCGTAAGGTCGTGCCAGCCGTAGCCAGACACTCTCCTCTCCCGCTTTCCAATTGTCCCGATCGAACAGGAAGTTCACCCGGTATCGGCCCTCCAGGTCGATATGGCCATAGGGGTCGTTCTGCTGAGTACTGGTGACCCGCGCTGGTACCGTCCCGGCGATCTGCGGCTTGTTCGGCAATGGAGGTCGAAAGCATATCGACTCTGAGTAGGGAACCGCCTCGAAGGTGACTTCCAGACTACGGTCCCGAGCAGCCTCGACGGTCAAATGCGTCATGACGACCCCAGGGTCGAAGACTTGGGGTGCCCCATCAGTGATCGTAACCACTTGCCCCGGAGCGAGTGCGACGCTGCTGCTGATGCCACTGCAGCGGGTTTGCCCATTAAGGAAGCGTTCATGGTTCAGGCGCGCATAGAAGTAGCCACTCTCGCTTTCCAGGTCCTCATCCTGGGCGATTGCGTCACCCAGCGCGGTGTAGGGTTCGCCGTAGTGGTAACCCTCACCATAGGTTGTCGTCGCATGCCGGCTGTGATCTACGTCCCCCTCCAGGAAAGCCGTAGCATCGCGGTGGTGATAGGCGCGAACGTTGATGTGCTGCTCCACCACCGCATGGCTGACCTGCAGCGCCCAGACGCCATCCTGGCCGTTGCTGGTCAGGCCAGACAGGGGGCGGAGCGGCAGACTGACATCGAACTGATAATGTTGCTGGTGATCGTGAAACTCGACAACGTCGATAAACAGCTTGTCGTTGTGCGTGAAGCGGTACCAAATGCCCACCTCTGCCAACAGGCGACTGATGAAGGCAAGGTCACTTTCACCGTACTGCATGACCTGTTCACGCTTGGGGTATTCGCATAGCAGGTCGAACAGAAAGTGCTGCCCCTCAAACTGGTGGCGGCTGCGCAAGATGCTTTCGACGATCTCCGGAACCGACTGATGTTGGTAAATCCGGTACTGTTTGCCACGGCTGAGCAGCGCCAAGCGAGCCTGCAGGGTCACCTCATAACGGGCTTCATCTTTGGAGCTGGAGAGGCGCTTGAAACCCGTAATCACGCCATGCAACGTGCGTGACGCCGCCCCAGAGATCGCATTGGCCGGTGTCTGCTCTGACGACCCCATCTGAAAACTGGCGTCCTTCCCGAGGACTTTGGCGACATCAATGTCCTGCGTGGAAGAGGTAAACGCCACCGTGTACTTGAACGGTTGGCTCAGCCATTCCTCACCTTTGAACGACAGTACATCGAGTTCGACGTCATCCAGTTCATCGATTTCAAGCGTGTAATGGTTGTGGGTGGGACCTAGTAAAGGCTTCGCCATGATCAAGCCCTCTCGGCAGCCAACAACGCCGCGTCGTGTTCATCCGAAAAGCTCAAACTGATGCCGGTGTCTTCGCAGAACCCAAGCGTTACCGTTTGAGCTGGCTGGCCATGGGCTTGGCGCTGCAGTAGCTGTTGGCTGAGTACCGGCAAAATCTGCTGGTTCAGCAGGCTGTCGATGTTGCGGGCGCCGGTATCGGGCAGCAGGCAGGCGGCGACCAAGGCTTCGTAAAGTGAGTCGTCCACTTCGCACTGCAACCCGTAATGGCGCTGCAAACGTCTGGCAACCTGGTCGAGCTTGATCGCGACAATGCGCCTGAGCGCACCGGAGTCCAGCGGGCGGAAAATCAATGTCTGGAAACGTGCCAGCAGTGCAGGCTGGAAGTGCGCGCGCAGCACGGGCCGCAACAGTTCGTGCAACGCGGCGTCCTCGATATCTGGCTGTCGCTCCACACAACCTTGAAGCAGATCACTGCCGAGGTTGGAGGTCATCAGGATGACGGTATTGCGGAAATCGATCTCTCGGCCTTCACCATCGCGCATGAAGCCACGATCGAACACCTGGTAGAACATGTTGAGTACATCTCGATGGGCTTTCTCGACCTCGTCCAGCAAAACGACGCTGTAGGGGCGCTGGCGAACGGCCTCTGTGAGTACGCCGCCCTGGCCGTAGCCAACATAGCCAGGCGGAGACCCTTTCAATTGGCTGACGGTGTGCGCCTCTTGGTACTCGGACATGTTGAGCGTGATGAGCGACTTCTCACCGCCGAACAGGCTACTGGCCAGGGCATGCGCTGTTTCCGTCTTGCCGATGCCACTGGTGCCGACCAGCAGGAAAACGCCCATCGGCGCGTTGTCGTTCGTCAACCCTGTTCGCGCGGCACGTAGCCGTTGAGCGAGTGCAAGCAGGGCCGAGTCCTGCCCAACAATGCGTTCGGCCAACTGATCTTCCAGGTTCAACAAGCTGGCATGTTCGTCCTTGAGCAAGCTACCAAGGGGCACCCCCGTCCAGTCGGCGATCACTTCAGCCACACTGCGGGCACACACGTCCAGCGATAGGAGCGGCCGACTCCCCTGTACGTAGCTCAGTTCCTGTTGCAGCTTCGCGCAGGCCGCTGTATCGACCTGCTCGGCCTGACGAACATTGAGCAACTGACGGGTAAGCTCAAGCTCTTGTTGATACTGCAGCTCCAGCGCAGCCTGCTGGCTCTCGAGTTGAACCAGCTGAGCGTTAATCTGCGCCAAACGAGGCTCCATCAACCTGCCAGTAAGCTGTGCATCCTCTTCAAGCGCAGTTCGCTCTGCAGTCAGGGCTGTCTTTTGAGACTTGAGGTGGACCAGCGCCTGCGGCTCACAATCGAGGCTCATGCGAACACGCGCACAAGCCGTATCTATCAGATCAACCGCTTTGTCCGGCAGGCGGCGCCCCGTCAGAAAACGCCGGGACAAACTAACCGCCGCCTGCACTGCAGCGTCTTGAACGTGCACGCCGTGATAGGTGGCGTAACGCGCTTTGAGCCCGCGCAGCATCAAGCAAGCATTGGCATCATCCGGCTCATCCACCTTGATCATCTGAAAGCGCCGCTCCAGCGCAGCATCGCGCTCAAAGTACTGCTTATATTCGCTCCAGGTCGTGGCAGCGATGGTTCGCAACTCGCCACGCGCCAAGGCAGGTTTCAGCAGGTTTGCGGCATCAGCGCCCCCCGGCTGGTTGCCAGCACCGATCAGGGTGTGCGCTTCATCGATAAATAACAGGATGGGTGTTTCCGATTGCTGGACGGCATCGATCACGTTCTTGAGCCGCTGCTCGAACTCACCTTTGACCCCGGCTCCAGCCTGAAGCAGCCCCAGGTCCAGCGTACGGATACTCACCGGTTTCAGGCTGTCCGGGACTTTGCCGCTGGCAATGCGCAAAGCAAGTCCTTCGACCAGGGCGGTTTTCCCGACACCGGGATCTCCTACCAGGATGGGGTTGTTCTTGCGGCGACGGCTCAGTACGTCAATCACCTGACGAATTTCATCGTCACGTCCGAAGACTGGATCGATCTGCCCCGCTGCGGCCTTGGCGGTTACATCATGGCTGAACTGATCGAGGATCGCTGGCTGCGCCACATCGCTATCCGCAGCGCTTGTAGGCTTGGCCGTCCGTCCCGTCGCGGGGTTGAACGACACAGTCTGCACCAGCTGCCTTTCTTCCGAATCCGATTCAAGCAGGGCTACCACCTGTTGCAGTTGTGTTGAACCGATACCCAATAGAGGCCAAGCGGCTGAGCACTTGAGTAAGTCCGGTGTCTCAATCAGGGCCGCCAACACATGCACGGAGCGCAATTGCTCACAGTCGCGATCCATCGATGCCAGTAGCCAGGCGCTGCTGATCAGTTGCTGCACTTCGAGACTTAGTTGGGGCTTGCTGAGCACGCTGCGCGGCAAGGTATTGAAGTACTCAAGCAGTCCTTGCCACAGGGCATCCACATCCAACCCATAACGGCGGGCGATGACCACAAGATCACCTTCTCCTTGCTCAAACAACTTCAACAACCAGTGTTCAATGCTGATATGACTGTGCCCACGTGCCTGACACAACGACGCTGCCGCCGTCAGTGCCTGGGTGCAATAAGCGTTGAGACGGCGGAGCAAGCGGGTAGGATCATGTGCCATACAGGGCATCCTTGTCGTCAATGGTCAACGTAACGTCATGAGTGGACGTATCTGAAACCTTGGTGTACTTGGCTGAGCGCCCGCACGCGGACGCTCAACCCAATACACTGGGGACCGTCAGCAATTACAGACCGACGGCCAAGTTCCATCAGGCGGTAGTACGTTCATTCCAGGAATCCGAATGGATGATGTTTCCATCCTTGAATGTCCAAGTGATTTTTTCGTAACGCAATTCAACCGATTCCAAATGGTTGTGCTTTTCTTTCTCAGGATCTTTGATGTCGTGCATTTTTGGTGCAACCTGAACGACCTTCACGTTCTCCAGCTTGGTATTGAAATACTCAACTTCCTGGCCGGCATCATTAATCTTGTACCACTTGAACTCCGCCGACTTGAGCGTTTGACCGGTTGTGACGGCCTTATAGAGATACGGGGAAGACGCATCAATCTCTTTGGTGAAAAGGAATGGGGTATGGATGCGCGTACCGGTCAATCTGCCAGTGTTGTTATCAGTCGGAATGTACAAGTTATGATCCTGAGCGACGACCTCGATACTCCCACCTCGATCTTGAACATCCACCGAGCCTTTGATATCGGCACCGCCATCGTCTTTCAGCCACAGGTAAACAGGAATAGCCATTTAGAAAATCCTCTTTCAAGTGTTGGAGGTCGCGGAATGCGACTGGGGTTGCAGGCCAGAAGCCGCAGTCGAGGACAGGCAAGCCCCCGCCTCCGGCACCAGGCGAATCTCAACTCGGCGATTGGCCGACCGTCCTTGTTCCGTTTCATTGCTTGCAATAGGCTGGCTGGCCCCCAAGCCTTGCACCGCGAAGCAGTTGCTGGGGATGTCACCCATGAGCTGTATCCAGTCGTGAACCGCAGATGCACGTGCACGCGACAAGCGCAGGTTATTTTCGTCGTTGCCCGTGGCATCCGTGTGCCCTGTGATCACGATTAGCCAGCCAGGCTGTGCCTTGATGCCCGCCAATGCTGTGACCAGAACCTTGGTTGACTGCGGTTTCAACTGCGCACTGCCACTACTGAAAAGTGAAAGGCTGTCCAAGCGCACCATTTGAGGCCTGTCGGGCGAAGCCTGCGGCGTCGTCGGGATTCGATGCCCGTTGATGGCCGCCATCAATGACGGGCGCAGCTTTTCACCCTGGTATAAGCCGAGGCCTAGTGACCACGGCGCACCTTGGCGGTAATAGTGATCCAAGCGCTCGGCATCCTGATGAAGCACGTCCAGCGCGGTCTCTCGTACAGTTTGCCTGTCAGGCTCAGCGCTCGCCGAAGCAGCGTCGTAGCGCCTCAGGTCGTCAGTGACCTGCCTAACCAGCAATGTGTTCTGCCATGCCGAGCTTGCCAAAGCGATGGAGCCTGCCAACACAAATAGCCAGCCCCCATCAGCACAGCCCTATGCGGCCTCCTGTTTCGAGCACCGCGAGGCAGCAAATGGAGCAAAGCGTCAGGGAACGGCAATGACCTATTGGCTTCATCGGTGACACCCTGGTCAAAGCAGAGACCGGTCCGCTCATGCAGCCAGCGGTGCCATAGGTTGTTTTCAGGGTGCCTGCCAGAGATGGGGGCCCATGCAACGGCAACGACGGTGGCGGCTGCGCTCTCCTGGCGAGAAGCCCGCACGCGTATTTCCGACATACAGACATCGTTCAACCAGCCAGCAGCAGCATTCAATTGCACCGCGTCTCGCAGTCGGGCAGCACGGGAATCAGGAGCCGTGCCCCATCTCTGCCATTGAGCCAGACTCATGCACTCACCTGACTCATGTACTTGCACGCGCGACTTGGCGGCCGCCCAGATGAACCAGGTCGGAGTCTGCGAAGTGCTCTGGAAATAGCCCACCACCAGCAGCGACAGCGGGTTGCCACGCTCGCGCAGCTTCACAACTTGGCGGCTCACGCTGCGCTGCTAATTCGCCAACACTGCAGCATCTGTATGAATGGTGGGATCCACCACCCACATGACACTCAGTTGGTCGTTCCACTCAGGCCTTTGCAAAAGCAGACTGGTAACCGTCGTGGGCAGCTTCTGCACATCAGGCACCCGGACATAGCAACCCTCCCCTGTTACCCGCAACTCCCACTGCTCAGCAGGCACTGGACCAAACAACTCAGCCAGACAATCACCTACCACCAGGACTACCGGATGGCGGTAGGACCCAGCAGGTAAGCTGGCACCCTTGGCCCACCGCAGTTCACGCCCCTCGTCGGCAACTCGTTTGCTTCGGCGCCAGGCTGCCCATACTGCGACTGTGACGACCACGGCACTTGTAAGCTGCAATTCGATAGCTAGCGGGAGCATGGCAATGAGCACCAAGAACAGCGTTCCGGCCCATAGCCAGAGCCCTTGCACTTGTCTCAACTGCATTCCGCTCACCTCTGCACCGGCAGGAGCGAGGCCACTGCCTCACCCAGCGTATGGTCAAGCCCCCACCAGAGACCTATCAGCAAGCCCGATGCGGCTACCACATGAACTAGAGGGGACTGCAGCCAACCCCACATCGGAAGGTGTGAAGTGCCGCCTACGTGGGTGACAAGGGACTGACTTGTATCAAGAGGGGGTACATGCGCATCGATTGCCGCTAGCAACTGCTGCCGTTCTGGGTGATTGACATCACGGTAGCGCCCCAGAAAACCCAGCATCAGCACCCGCTGAAAGACCGTGAAGACATAAGGATGTGCAGAGGCTTCACGCAGCACGGTGCGAATGTCTTCATAAAGCGATTCACCCGCCTGGTGGCTACTGAAAAACCTGGCCTGCAAGGTTTCCATCGCCCAGTCCTCATGGGCCTTACCTTCGGCACAAGCGAGCACCGTCTCATCCAGTAAGGCACACTGCGCGTGACTGATTAGCTCGATGCTACGGCTATCCAGGCCATCTTCCTGAAGCGAGGCCCGAACATGCTCGACATCCGCCGCACAACGAGGCCAGAGTTCCGGGCTACTGTGCACGCCTGTGCCGTGTCGCAACTCGACCACCAGCAAGTAGGTATCTTGCAACAAGGCATCGATGTCCACCTTGGCTGCAACGGGTTCATGCTGGGCGAGCGTCATGAGCGCAGCACCGCAAACAGTTCAAGTTTGGCGTCCTGAAACACGCTTGGTACGTAGAGCGCGCAGACGCCATCGGCCAACATGGCACGCCCTTTTTCATGACTCAGGCCCAGTGCGAAATACTGGTTCTCCAAACGCAGCGGTATTGCCGCAGGCACATGACTGAGGGGGTTCAAGGGAACGCCATCGAGAGCTGCATTGACGAGATAGTCCACATCATCAGGCGAGCCGATCTTGCACAGCCGTGGGAACTGGCTTTGCACTTGCACGGCTGGCAGCCGGCAGCGCACCGACAGGTAAAAGTCAGCCCCGTCTGGCTCAAGCAAACGAGGATCGTTCAGGGCCACCTGCCATCGGTTGGCACTGCGCGCTTCGAGTACCAAAGCCAGCACACGTGACGGCAGGCTCGCTTCCAGCAATGTGGAGAGCGTACGCATCAACGGCGGGAAAACAGACTCAAGGTGCGTATGCTGATAGGCAGGAATGTCCTCGACACTCTGGTCCAACGAAAACGTCAACAGCGCCCCCGCGCATTTCACCAACTGCTGGTACACCAACTCCGGATGCCGAGCAGGGTGTGCTTTAAGGTCTGCCAGCACCGGCTGATAGGTATTCAACGCGTTGAGCAACCAGAACAATGTCACATCAGCGACAGCAAAATCTGCCATGCGCTGGTTGCTCTCGCGACGCATCCCCATCAGCCGCTCACGTTTGGAGGACAGCTGGGTCAGCAAGTTATCCAGCTGAAGTAACAATCCAGCGTGCGCATCAAACCTCAGCAACGGGGGGATGTAATCCTGATCAATTTCCCACCGCCCCCGCCCATCCCGGACAAGGCGTGCCACTGGGCAGGTGAGATAGTCTGCGTTGTCATCTTCATTCAGGCGCAAGCTCAGTGCATGTTCGAGTACGCTGATCGACTGCACCTCATCGGTATAGTGATCCTGTACATCCCGCCACACTTGGCGGTATCTCACCGGGCGCTCAACTCGGCCACCCTCGAACAGACAGTTGTTGCCATTGGCCCGTTCCAGCGGCAAAGCGAGCACCACCGTTGCCGCTTGACTGTCGTCAGGCAGCGCCCGGGACAGTTCCAGGGCACTGGGAAGCCGATCCAATCGATCCGTGTCAATCAGCGTTCCATCGGGCATGCACACCTGCAGCCGAGTGGCCAGGAGTTTGCCTAGCTGCAGTGCGTCCGCATCAAATGCGACTGCGCGAATACCCCACGGATGAACCCATGCCAAGGAAGCAACTGCCTGGTTGGTCCACGATTCAAAGCGGGCCTGCTGCTGAAACTGCTGCGCAGACAACACCACACCGGACGCCCACATAGGCCGATCGATCTTCACGATTAGTAACTCCCGGGTTCGCCGTCAGGATTTAGCTTTGGGCATCTGCGAAACCAACGACAGGTTGATGTCCATACCCTCAACCTGGAAATGCGGCACCGCAAACAGCTTGACTCTGAAGAAGCCTGGGTTGTCATCAATATCTTCGACAACCACCTTCGCCTCCCTCAGCGGATGAGACGCCTGCAAGTCATCGCCGGGGTCCGTCATTTCGGTAACCAAGCCGCTGATCCACCTATTCAATTCCAGTTCCAACAGGCGGCGATCCTTGGTTGTGCCAATGTTCTCCCGCTGGATGAGTTTCAGATAGTGAGCGATGCGCGAAAGCAGGAAGACATAAGGCAGCCGAGCGTTGATACGACTGTTGGCCGTGGCCTCAGGTGTGTCATAGATCGCCGGCTTATGCGCTGAGTTCGCGGAGAAAAAGCACGCATAATCGCGATTCTTGTAGTACGACAACGGAATCAACCCAAGATTGGCAAACTCAAACTCGCGGGTTTCCGGAATCATCACTTCCGAAGGAATCTTGACCTGACTGCCCGTACCCATGTCATAGAGATGGATCGGCAGATTCGTTACAGCACCCCCTGATTGCGGCCCTCGAATTTGTACGCACCAACCATTGGCTATAAAGCTTTTGACCATATTGGCTGCAAACGCGAACGTCGAGCTTACCCAGAGGTACTTGCTGTGATCCGGCCCCTTGACTCGCTCTTCATAGTTAAACAGCCGAACCGGATTCGTATCAGGCCCGTAAGGCAGTCGCCCCAACGTACAGGGCAATGTGGCGCCGACATAGCGGGCATCATCGCTTTCAGCGAAAGCGTGCCATTTGATGTACTCAGCACGGTCCATGTAGTTGCCGATATCTTTGATCGCGGCGACCTCCTCCATTGTTTGCTTGCCAAAGAACGCAGGCCCCATCGAGCACAAGAATGGCATATGAGCGGAGGCCGCAACTTTCGAGATATTCCGCAACAGTGCAATGTCTTGCGCCCCACGGCCAAACTCGTAGTTTGAGACCGCCGCCGCAATAGGCTCACCACCCGGCGTATCGTATTCCTGAGTATACGTATGCAGGTACATGCCGCTTTGAGCGATTTCGGGCGCATCTTCGAAGTCCTGGGCCAGATGCTCTTTACTGATATCCAACAACTCGATGCGGACGTTCTGGCGGAAGTCCGTCTGATCGATCAACGACTTCGCCCCACGCCAGATCGACTCTACACGCTGAAAGTCAGGATGATGCATCACTTCGTCCAGCTGACTGCTGATCTGGGCATCAATCGAGGCAATGTGTTCGTCCAGCAGGGCCCTGTCCAGACGCTCCACTTTCGGGGAGACTTGCTTGAGCCGCTCAAGAAAAACACTTACAGACGCAGTAACACGCTGATTGGGTGTTGCCTCAGACAGAACATCCACACTCTGGTAGGCGTCGATACCACCCATCTGCTCAAGGGGTTCGAGATTTATTTTTTCAAACAATGCGTGATAGACATTCTGGCTGTCTTCCACCCGCACAGTGGCGCCACGCGATTGCGCAGAGGATTGCTCTTCGGACATTTGTTAGCTTCCCGCCTGTAGAGATGATGGTTTTCTAGCATCCGCCTTGAGGGGCAAGGGCAGCCAGTTCCTTACGCAGTTCATTACTCAGCGCTTCATCTTTCAGTATGCGTTCCAACTCGGCACGGAACGTGGCGTTATCCAAGAGATTGGCTTTCAACTCACGCAGCAGGTTGCGCATCGCCAGCAGCGCACGTAATTGGGGTATCTGTCGAGCGACCTGTTCGGGCTCGAAGTCCTTCATCCGCTGAAAACTCAGTTCAACAGGCGTTTCTCCACCTTCGCTGGCCAGCGTATCTTCAACGACCAGTTTGAGGCTCGGTGAAAACTCCAAGAGCACACTGTCAAAATTATTTTTATTGACATCAACCTTGCTCCGTTCGGACAACGGACGCTGCTCTTTTCCGTTACTGTAATCCCCCATCAGCATGAGCTTAAGCGGCAGCTCAACCTTACGCTGGGCCCCACCCGTATGAAGATCAAGTTTAATATTGACGCGCGCCCTCGGCACCTCACTTTGAAAACTGCCTGAAGCCATAACTCCTCCTGAAGCCACTGGAAACGGCCTCGACGAAAGTGACATCACTGACAACGATCCATTTCAAGCCCATTGGCAACTGCAATGGAATTCAATTCATTGCCAGCAACTACCGCCCCCCCAAGGCAACACTTGAAATGTTTCCAGATCAAACATGCACCAATTTTTCACATTTCGCCACCCCCCGCACAAAAATAGGAAACTTCCTACAAGCGACAGGAAAACCTTCGACCAGGATTCTGCTTGCCCCCCAATCGAGTAGCGCCAAACAGATGCACTCAATGCACCAGCAATGCATTGATCCATATCAACGAATTAAACCAACAGACCACGCGGACCACCGCCGTACAAATATCAATTAATCTAAACCCACCAAAGGCAAGTCCAGAAAATGATACACCCCCAATTAAAACAGCCAATTCTTCCTGAGCTTCATTGATGAGCAGGTACCCGTCAGTGAATACTCTGTTTGTCGACAGTGCCTATGCCGGAAAGTGGGCTCAGCGCATCGTGTGATATGGGTATGGCTGGCTGAGGCTTGCATGCTAACTCGCCGGAACCAGCTCTTCGTCTCAAGACTTTACACACAGAGCCTAGTAACCCGTCATCTCCAGATACCCGCGCCCGCCCGCACTCCCGTTCAAGCGTACCGGCCCTTCCCAATACGGGAACCGTGTCTGCATCCACGCCTGCGGCTCCACGGCATCGACCTGCACATCCACCCCATGCTCCGGCACTTGTACCCGCCAGCGCGTCGGCACCTGCTTGCCGTTTTTCTGCGCAGACCAGGCCAGGGCCTGCAGCTGGATCTGTGCGGCGTCCAGTGCCATCACGTCCCCTTGTGGCCCTACCCAGGTCCCGGCGCGATACGGTTCCCCGTGGGCCTCCCGTACCTGGAACAGCATCAGCTTGGCGCCACTGTCCAGGTGCAGGGAAAACCAGTCCCAGCCGGTCTGCCCGGGCGCCAGCGGCTGACTGCTCCATTCCCGGTCCAGCCAGGCCTGCCCGGTAACCGCGATGCACAGGCTGCCACGCTGGACGTGCCCCTGGACGTGGTAGAACGGCTGGCTGTAATAGTACGAAGCCTGGCCCTTGCCAGATTTTTCGCTGTAGCCCTGCTCACCATGCAGCACCAAGGGAAGATCGCTGTGCAACTGCAAGTCATAGCGAAATCCGTCGCCACTTGCGGCCATCTGCAGCTGTTCAATCCCGCCCCGGCCCTGTAACACCCAATCGTTGATCCATGCCCGAAACGGCTGGGCCTGCACGCCGGCCTGGCCGACACCACCCCGCGCCAGGGTTTCAGCAGCCTGATGGCCACCCGGCCCGGTCAGTGCTGCATGCCCCATCCACAGGTTCGGGCTGTTCCAGCCGGTGGTCTCCGGGCCGGGGCGCAGGGCCGAGCGGAACAGTGTCCACTGGGCGCCCCAATCTCGGCCCTGGGCGTCCTTGAGGTTGGCGGTGACATACCACCACTCGATACGAAAGCCGTCGTGGGGGCCGTGGTCATGCGGGAATACCAGACGATGATCGCGGGTCACCTGGCTGAATTCGCCAGCCTGCTGCCCGAGCCCGGCATAGCTTTGCGGTGCTGGCTGATCACAGCCGCACAACAACAACCCGGTCAGCAACAGCCACGCATTAAGCTTCATCGGCCAACGGCCTCAACAGTTCGCGCGGCTGGCGGCGCGCCAGTTGCCACAGCGGCCAGGCGCAGGCCAGCAGGCTGGTGAGCATGCCCAGCACGGTCAACTGCAGCAGTTGCATGGGGAACACATACAGCGGTAAGCGCCAGCCGAAGGCCTGCACGTTCACCACCGCGACCAGGCACCAGGCCAGCAACAGCCCAAGCGGGATTGCCAGCAGCACGGTGAAGCTGCTTAGCATGAGTGTCTGCCCGAGGCTCAGCCAGACCAGTTGCATGCGCCGCACCCCCAACGCCCACAGCGGTGCCAACTGGCCCAGCCGGGCCTGGCCCAGGGTCAGCAAGTTGATGAACAACGCCACACCGGCCACGCCAAGGGTAAGGCTGTTGAGGGCTGCGGTGGCGGCAAAGGTGCGGTTGAACACGTCGGTCGACCAGCGTTTCAGGCGCGCCTGCTCGACCACCCGGCTGTCATCCAGGGCAAAGTGCCGTTGCAGCGCGGCCTTGAGCGATGCCACCCCTTCAGCGCTCAGGTCGACACTCAAGCCGGCCAGGGTTGCCTGTGGCCAGTGGGCGCGCAACCAGTCGGCATTGACCAGTACATGCCCCTTGGGGTTGCCGTAATCGGCATAGATCCCCACCACGGGCATGGCTGACGTGCCTGCGGGCAGCTTCAGGCTGTCGCCCAGTTGCAGGTTCAATCGCCTGGCCAACTGCTCACTGAGCATCACGCCTTGTCCGCTGGCCAGTTGCTGCCAGGCGCGCGAATGCTGTTCCAGCAATGGCCAGCGCGTTCGATAGGCGGGGTGATCGACAATGCCCTGCACTTGCACCGGCCAACCTTGCAGCTGCATGTCTGCACGCCAGCCGGGCAGGACCACGCTGGCCCCGGGCTGCTGCTTGAGCCACTCGACTATCTGCAAGCCTTGGGCCGTGTCCCGCGGGGTGACATACAGGTCGGCGGAGAGGCGCAGGTCAAGCCAACCGACAAACGTCTTGCGAAAACCCTCGGTCATGCTGCCCACGCCAACACTGGCAGCCAGCGCCAGCAAAAGGGCGACCAACGCCAGGCTCAGCGCTGGCAACTGCTGGCGGCTGTCAGCCACGAACCATTGCGCCAATGGCCGGTGGCAACGACGCGCCAGCCACGCCAGTACCCGATCGAGCAAGGCCGGCAACAGCAGCGCCGACGCCAGCAGCAACCCTGCCAGCATGCCGAACGCGCTAAGCAGGCCAGCCCCGAATACACCACAGCCCAAGGCCAGCAACAGCAGCAGGCCCGCTAGCAAAGCCTGCCGTTGCAACCATGGCCCCTGCGCCAGTCGCCAGGCCTGGGGTTGCGCCAGCGCCAGCAAAGGCAATCGGGCAGCGCGCATTACACTCTGCAGGCCGGCCAGCAATGCCCCGAGTACACTCACCAGCACACCCAGCAGCCACCAGCCCGCCGGCAGGCTCAACGTGCCGGCGACCTGGGCGCCATACAGGCCACGCAGGCTGGCGGCCACATCGGGCAACAGCCACGCGGCCAATGCGTAACCACTGGCCACCCCGGCTAGCCCACCCAGTGCCGCGAACAGGCCCAGCTCCAGCACCAGGGCACCCAGCAGGGTCTTCAGGCTGACGCCGCACGCGCGCAGGTTGCGGATCAGCCCACGGCGCTGCTCCAGCGCCAGACCGATCGCGGCGTGGGCGATGAACAAGCCGACAACGAACGCCAGCAGGCCGAGGGCGGTCAGGTTGAGGTGGAAACTGTCGGTCAGGCGCTGCAAGCCGCCATCGTCCTGCCGCGGCTGCAGTTCAAGGTAGCGGGCGATATCCGCAGGCAACGGCCCGGGCGTATCGGCCAGCAGCAGACGAGACAACTGCCCCGGTGCGTTCAGCAACGTCTGCGCGTGGCCGATGTCCACCACGATGACCCCGGGTGCCAACGCAGGCTGCAAAACCATAGGCGGCAGCAACTGCCCTTCACTGTCGCGGGTCAGCTGCCCGGGGCTTGTGTTCAGTTGACGCAAGGTGTCTGGCCCAACCCAGGCTTGCCCGGGCGAGCCGATGAACGCTTGCAGGTCGAATGCCTGCACCTGCACCCCGGCAATGCTGCTGGCAGGCGGCAGGCTCAACGGCTCGATGCCGATCAGTCGCACACTGCGTGCGGGCTCGCCCGGCAAGCGCAAGCGCCCTTCCAGCACCGGCGAAACAGCCCAGCCCAGCCTGCGCAGTTTCACGTACAACGCCTGATCGAAGCGCTCGCCATTGCGCGCTATCAGTTGCGCCTGCAGCGGCCCGGTCAATACCGCGCTGGCCCGGGCATAGTCGCTGCGTGCCTGGCTGTTCAACGCCTGCACACCGGTCCACAAGGCCGTGGCCAGCCACAGGCCAGTGAAGATGCTGAAGCACTGCACACGATGGCGCCGCCAGTGGCTGAGCAGCGCCAACAGGGCCAGCGACAAAAGCTTCATCAGCCCTGCTCGGGCCGCACACGGCCGGCCTGCAGGTAGCAACGGTGCTGCAAACGCGCCGCCAGCCGCGGGCTGTGGGTCACCATCAGTACCCCGCTGCCGGCTTCGGCGACCAACTGCAGCAACAAACTCAGCACCTCGTCACTGCTGGCTTCATCGAGGCTGCCGGTCGGTTCGTCAGCCAACAGCCAGGCCGGGCGCCCGGCAAGCGCACGGCCGATGGCGACGCGCTGCTGCTGGCCGCCAGACAGTTGTTCCGGGTAACGCTCAAGCAGGTCCACCAGGCCCAGGCGCTGCGCCAGGTAAGCCGCCCAATGCGGGTCATGCCGCCCGGCGAGACGGGCCTGGAAGGTAAGGTTCAGGCCCACGTCCAGGCTGCTGATCAGGTTGTACTGCTGAAACACCAGGCCGATCCCCTCCCGCCGCCACTGCGCCAGCGACGCTTCCGAACGGCCATCGAGCGGAACGTCGTCGATCAGAATACGGCCACTGTCCGCTCGGTCCAGGCCAGCCACCAGGTGCAGCAAAGTGCTCTTGCCGCTGCCCGACTCGCCCATCAGCGCCAGGCTGCTGCCCCGCGCCAGGCGCACATCGACCCCCTGCAATATGGGGAGCGGGCCTTGGGGGGTGGGGAATGATTTGTAAAGTTGTTCGATGGCTAGCATCGAGTGGCCTTGATGGGTTGGGTGTCCCTTTAGGCATAGCAGGTTCGGCCAGGCCTGCTTCTGCACCGGCGCTCGCCAGCGCTCTTCTGGTCAGACGATGTGCTGCTGTAGCCGCCCCCGCGAATCGCTGGAGACACTCATCAATGGATCCACTAAAAACCGATAATCGCACAGAATTCACTTAATACGAGCAAGATTCATTGACCATTCACTACGTGCGCAGCTTTAATGGATCCATTAAATAAAAACAAAACCCCGGAGAGCCTTCCATGTACCCCAAAAATACCTGGTACGTCGCCTGCACCCCCGATGAGATCGCCACCAAACCTCTGGGCCGGCAGATCTGCGGGGAAAAAATCGTGTTCTACCGCGCCCGCGAGAACCAAGTAGCCGCCGTCGAGGACTTCTGCCCGCACCGCGGCGCACCGTTGTCGTTGGGCTATGTCGAGGACGGCAACCTGGTGTGCGGCTACCACGGCCTGGTGATGGGTTGCGACGGCAAGACCGTGTCGATGCCGGGCCAACGGGTGCGTGGCTTCCCCTGCAACAAGACCTTTGCGGCCGTCGAGCGCTATGGCTTCATCTGGGTCTGGCCCGGCGACCAGGCGCAGGCCGACCCGGCGCTGATTCCGCATCTGGAATGGGCGGTGAATGATGACTGGGCCTACGGCGGCGGGCTGTTCCACATCGGTTGCGACTACCGCCTGATGATCGACAACCTCATGGACCTCACCCATGAAACCTATGTGCACGCCTCCAGCATCGGCCAGAAGGAGATCGACGAGGCACCGCCGGTGACCACCGTCACCGGCGACGAAGTGGTCACCGCCCGGCACATGGAAAACATCATGGCGCCGCCGTTCTGGCGCATGGCCTTGCGTGGCAACGGCCTGGCCGACGATGTACCGGTGGACCGCTGGCAGATCTGCCGTTTCACCCCACCTAGCCATGTGCTGATCGAAGTGGGTGTAGCGCATGCCGGCAAGGGCGGCTACCACGCCGAGGCACAGCACAAGGCATCGAGCATCGTGGTCGACTTCATCACCCCGGAAAGCGATACCTCGATCTGGTACTTCTGGGGCATGGCGCGCAACTTCGCTGCGCACGACCAGACCCTGACCGACGACATCCGGGAGGGCCAGGGCAAGATTTTCAGCGAAGACCTGGAAATGCTCGAACGCCAGCAGCAGAACCTGCTGGCCTACCCCGAGCGCAACTTGCTGAAGCTGAACATCGATGCCGGCGGCGTGCAGTCACGCAAAGTGCTGGAGCGGATCATCGCCAAAGAGCGTGCGCCGCAGCCGCAACTGATCGCCACCAGCGCCACCCCTGCCTGAGGAACAGCCGACATGATCGATGCCGTAGTGGTATCCCGTAACGATGAAGCCCAGGGTATCTGCAGCTTCGAGCTGGCAGCGGCAGATGGTAGCCTGCTGCCGGCGTTCAGCGCCGGCGCCCATATCGACGTGCACCTGCCCGACGGGCTGGTGCGCCAGTATTCGCTGTGCAACCACCCCGAAGAACGCCATCGCTATCTGATAGGCGTGCTCAACGACCCGGCTTCGCGGGGCGGCTCACGTAGCCTGCACGAGCAGGTGCAGGCCGGCGCCCGGCTGCGTATCAGTGCGCCGCGCAACCTGTTCCCGCTGGCCGAGGGGGCGCAGCGCAGTGTGCTGTTTGCCGGCGGCATCGGCATTACCCCAATCCTGTGCATGGCCGAGCAGCTGTCCCACTGCGGCCAGGCCTTCGAGCTGCACTACTGTGCCCGCTCCAGCGAGCGGGCGGCGTTTGTCGAGCGGATCCGCAGCGCGCCGTTCGCTGATCGGCTGTTCGTGCATTTTGACGAGCAGCCGGAAACGGCGCTGGACATCGCCCAGGTGCTGGGCAACCCGCAAGCTGATGTGCACCTGTATGTATGCGGGCCCGGCGGGTTCATGCAGCATGTGCTGGACAGCGCGAAGGGGCTGGGCTGGCAGGAGGCCAACCTGCACCGCGAGTACTTCGCCGCAGCACCGGTGGATGCCAGCAACGATGGCAGTTTCTCGGTGCAGGTGGGAAGCACGGGCCAGGTGTTCGAGGTGCCAGCCGATCGGAGCGTGGTGCAGGTGCTGGAAGAAAACGGTATCGAGATCGCCATGTCGTGCGAGCAGGGTATTTGCGGCACCTGCCTGACACGCGTGCTGCAGGGCACACCGGACCATCGCGATCTGTTTCTCACCGAACAGGAGCAGGCCTTGAACGATCAGTTCACGCCCTGCTGCTCGCGCTCGAAGACGCCGCTGCTGGTGCTGGATATCTGACCCGGCTTACGACGAGGGCAGGATGACTTTCATGCCCGCGTCTGCCGCTGCCCCACCAAAGGTTTCGGCATAGCGCAAGGTGGCATTGGCGTGCTCGCGCATGATCGCTTCAGCGCGGGCACCCTGGCGGTTGACCAGGGCATCGAACACAGCGTGGTGCTGCATGTGGGCGAAGTTGAAGCGCCGGTACTCACGGGCCAGATCATGGCGATCCACCGCCAGTGCGGTGACCGAGGCGAACGGCAGGTGGTCGTTGCGCGCCAGGGCAACGGCAATGGCCGGGTTGTGGCTGGCGTCGATGATCACCTGATGAAAACGCATGTTCAGGTCGTGATAAGCCTGCAAGTCGTCTTCGCTCACAAAGCCCTTGTCGAACAGCTGATCGCCGTCGACCAGGCACTGTTGCAGCGCAGCGCGTGCTTGCACCGACAAGCCACGCTCAGCGGCCTGACGAGCAGCCAACCCCTCCAGCACACCGCGCACCTCGACCGCACCTGCGATGTCATCGGCGCTGACCGAGCGCACCTGAAACCCCCGGCCGCCAAAGCGCACCAGCAGGCCTTCCTGTTCCAGGGTACGAAATGCCATGCGCACCGGCATGCGTGAAACGCCGAACAGTTCAGCGGTTGGGACTTCCATCAAGCGTTCGCCGGCCGCCAGCTCGCCCGAAGCGATCATCTTGCGCAGCGCAACCAGCACCATTTGACCGGGTTTGCTCATCCAGGCTACTTCCACAGACATGAGCGGGCATCTTAGCGCAAGCCGAGGGGTTGCTGCAGGCCTGTGTAGGAGCGGGTTTACCCGCGAAGCAGGCGACGCGGGGCATGGCACCGGCTGCGCCGGTGTTCGCGGGTGAACCCGCTCCTACGGGGGGGATGCGCTTACGGCTGGAAACCAACCTGGCTCAAGACATGCGCTGTGGATGTAGGAGCGGGTTTACCCGCGAAGCAGGCGACGCGAGGCATGGCACCGGCTGCGCCGGTGTTCGCGGGTGAACCCGCTCCTACGGGGGGACGAGCTAACGCCTGGAAACCAACCTGGCTCAAGACATGCGCTGTAGATGTAGGAGCGGGTTTACCCGCGAAGCAGGCGACGCGGGGCATGGCACCGGCTGCGCCGGTGTTCGCGGGTGACCCCGCTCCTACGGGGGGGATGCGCTTACGGCTGGAAACCAACCTGGCTCAAGACATGCGCTGTAGATGTAGGAGCGGGTTTACCCGCGAAGCAGGCGACGCGGGGCATGGCACCGGCTGCGCCGGTGTTCGCGGGTGAACCCGCTCCTACGGGGGGACGAGCTAACGCCTGGAAACCAACCTGGCTCAAGACATGCGCTGTGGATGTAGGAGCGGGTTTACCCGCGAAGCAGGCGACGCGGGGCATGGCACCGGCTGCGCCGGTGTTCGCGGGTGAACCCGCTCCTACGGGGGGGGCGCGCTAACGCCTGGAAACCAACCTGGCTCAAGACATGCGCTGTTGATGTAGGAGCGGGTTTACCCGCGAAGCAGACGACGCGAGGCATGGCACCGGCTGCGCCGGTGTTCGCGGGTGAACCCGCTCCTACGGGGGGACGAGCGAACGCCTGGAAACCAACCTGGCTCAAGACATGCGCTGTAGATGTAGGAGCGGGTTTACCCGCGAAGCAGGCGACGCGAGGCATGGCACCGGCTACGCCGGTGTTCGCGCTGAACCCGCCCTACAAGGTCAGCGGGTAGCTGACGATCAGACGCGTCTGGTCGAGATCACTGTTGAAGCTGCGCCGGTTGGCCGCGTTGTTCAGCCGGATGTTGAGGTTCTTCAAAGCCCCACTCTGGAAGGTGTAGTTCACCTCGATATCGCGCTCCCACTCCTTGCCATTGCTGCCCGCCGCCGTGGTGGCATTCTCGCCGTGGCCGTAGCGCACCATGGCCAACAGCCCTGGCACACCCAGCGCGGCAAAGTTGTAGTCGTAACGCACTTGCCACGAGCGCTCGTCAGCATTGCTGAAGTTGCCGTTGAACATGTCATTGCCCAGGGTTCGCCCACTGCTGCCGTACACTGACATCCACTGGCTGTCGCCACTGACCTTCTGCAACCCCAGGTACAGCGTGTGGCCACTGTGCGAAGCTGACAGCAAGGCGTAGCCGGTGCGGCTCTGGATGTCGCCGATGCGCGCCTGCCCGTCATCCCGGTCAATGAAGTAGCCCAGGTTGGCCCCCAACCTCCACTCCCCTACCTGCTGGCTGTGCAGCAGGTTGAAGTAGCTTTGCTGGTAGATGTCCTCCAACTGCGCGTGCCAGGCGCCGATCAGTGTTCGCTGCTGGTTGAAGCGGTACTCGGCACCTGCGTAGTTGAAGCCGTCCGAGGTGACCCCGGGCGCGGCCCAGGCAGATAGGTCCTGCATGTCCGAAGAGTGGCGCAGGCTCACCTCGCGGTACTGGCCGGCCTGCAGGCTAAGGCCTGCGATTTCCCGCGAGTCGAGCATGGCGCCACGAAAGGTCTGCGGCAGCAGGCGACCATCGTCGTAGCGCAACAGTGGGATATCCGGCAACAACTCCCCCACCTTCAGCTCGGTCGCGGAAATACGCAGCTTCGCCGCCAGCCCTGCCCGACCGTAGTCGTCGGCCGCACGCCCGTCATCGTGCACCGGCAGCAGTTCTGAGCCGCTGGTACCGCGGCCGCTGTCCAGCTTCAGGCCGAACAAGGCGATACCGTCCAGGCCAAAACCGATCAGCCCCGGGGTGTAGCCCGAGCTGAACTTGAAGATGAAACCCTGGGCCCATTCTTCAACCTTGCCCTTGGCTGCCCCCGGGTCGCGGAAATCACGATTGAAATAGTAATTGCGCAGTGTCAGCCCGCCCTTGGCACCTTCAAAGAAGCCCCCTTCATCGGCCCAGGCCGGCAAACCGAGACCAAACGCCAGCGAAACTGCCAGGGCCGAACGGGCCAGCGTACGAGTTGTATCCTTCATTATTATTGTTCTCCGCTTTCAATAGGCGCAGCAGGCCGCCCCAGGCCAGCCTGACCCGGAGCAGGAAGTTGCATTCAGATACCCCGGCCAGGCCGGGTTGCACTCAGTGACTCAGTGCATCAGCAGGCAGGGTGGACGCCGGCTTGTTCATCGGGCGCAGCAACAGCAGGCAACCCGCGGCAAGCACGAATACGATGGCGAACACGCCATACAGATGCAGGGGTTGCCAGCCACCATCGAGCAACACGCCAGCCACGGTCGGCGACAGGATCGCGCCCATGCGGCCGATGCCGATACCCCAGCCCACGCCGGTGGCGCGTACCGAGGCGTCGTAGACCACCGGCGACAAGGCATACAGCCCAGCCACGCAGCCGTTGGAAAACAGCCCGATCAGCAGTCCCAACGCCAGCGCCGCAGTGACCGAGGCACCATTGGCCACGAACAGCACCAGCAGCGCTGCGGTAATGAGCATGAACAACGCCAGCACGCGAGTCAGTGGCCAGCGCGAAGCCAGGCCGCCGATCAGCGCCGCGCCAAGGATGCCGCCCACGCTCAACAGTACGCCGCCGGTGATGCCTTGCTGGGCCGACAAGCCGGAGGCCACCAGCAGTTTCGGCGTCCAGCTCATGACGAAGTAGAAGCCGAACATGACCAGGAAGAACAGCAACCAGATCACCAGCGTGGTGCGGCGCATGGCCGGCGCCAGCAGTTGCCTGAAACCGCTGTTGGCACCCGCTGCCCTTGCGGCAACAGCCGGCAATTGCGCCAATGCCGGTTGGCCGAGGCGCACGGCAAGACGGTTGACCCGGGCCAGAGCATTGGCCGGCCGGCGTGCCAGCAGAAAGTCCAGCGACTCTGGCAACCACAGCAGTACCAGCGGAATCACCAGTACGGTAACGATGCCGCCAAACAGAAATACCGAGCGCCAGCCCCAATGCCCCAGCAACCATACCGCCAGCAAACCGCCCAGGGTCGCGCCCAGCGCATAACCAGTGGACTGCAGGCTAACCGCCAAGCCGCGCCAGCGTTTGCTGGCATATTCACTGGCAATCACATTGCTGCTGGCCAGGATGCCACCAATGCCCAGCCCGGTCAGACCACGCAGCAGCGCCAGTTGCAGCGGGCTCTGACTCAGTGCCGAGAGCAGCATGCCGATACCGGACAGCGCCAGACACAGCAGGATCAGCGGGCGTCGGCCAAAGCGGTCAGCCCACGGCGCGATGAACAATGACCCGGCCGCCATACCGAACAAGCCGGCACTGAGCAGAAGCCCTACCTGCGCCCCGTTCAGGTTCCACTCGGCAGACACCGAGGCAGCGGTAAAGGCCATGACCAGCACGTCAAAGCCATCGATCATGTTGAGGATGATGCAAATACCAATGGCCAGGCACTGAAAGCGACCCATCGGGTCGTTGTCCAGACGTTGCTTGAGATCGGTACTCATGGGGTCACCTGCCGGCCAGGCTTGGCCACAGGCGAGAGGGAAGATGCGCACGCGCAGGCGGAACCCTGACGGTTCAGTGCCGTTGGATAGCCATTCATGACTGGACCCTTTTTGTAATTGTTATCGCATACGGCAGGAGGGCTCCGGCCGTTGTCAGGCGCTAATCAATCAGATAATGGATCCATAGACAACATGACGAAAGCGCTGAGTCTCAATTATGCGCGGCCAATTTCAATGAATTGCTAAGACGCAATGATTTTTTACTTATTAAATCAACTACTTAGTCACTTAAAACCTGAAAAACTTGATGTTCGGTTATCGCACATAAACTTATTATGGATCCACAGAATCATCGCAAACCATCCTTGAGTCCCCCTCTTCACTGCGCAATGAACAAATCTTCATGTTCCCCCTCAGCGCCCGGATCATGGGGCACACAGCCGATGCCAGCCAGCCGGCAGCCGGGGCTCGTCTTGAGGGGGCAGTACGGGTTGCGTAGCATCCGCGGCCCGATCGCGCGCGTACTGCTCCCCCCCCAGGATCGACTCACTGATGCCGCAACCTATCCCTCTAAAGGACCACGAAAAGGAAAAACATCTGGTCAACCGTCGGCTTCTGGCCTGCGCCGCCATGGTGTTCAGCCTGTGTGCCGTCCTGGTTGGCCGGCTCTATGTGCTGCAAGTGCTACAGCACGACCAGCAAACGGCCGTGTCGGAAAACAACCGCGTGCACGTGTTGCCCATCGCCCCCGAACGCGGGCTGATCTACGACCGCAACGGCGTGGTACTGGCGGACAACAAGCCCAGCTTCGACCTGACCATGACCCGCGAGCGGGCCGGCGGCGACTCGGCCAAAGTGCTCGACACCCTGACGCAGGTGCTGGGCCTGACCGAAGACGACCGTAAGCAGTTCGACAAGGACCTGCGCCGTGGCCGCAAACCGTTCGAGCCCGTGACCCTCATGGTGGGTTTGAGCGAGAAACAGATCGCCCTGGTCGCCGTGAACCAGTTCCGCCTGCCAGGCCTGGATGTAGAGCCGCAATTCATCCGCGAGTACCCACTGGCCGAGCATTTCGCTCATTCAGTGGGCTATGTGGGGCGCATCAACGAGAAAGAGGTCAGGACGCTCGACAGCACGGAGTACCGCGGCACCCAGTCGATTGGCAAGACTGGCATCGAGCGCTTCTACGAAAGCCAACTGCATGGCCACGTGGGCTACGAAGAGGTCGAGACCAACGCTCAAGGGCGGGTGATGCGCGTGCTCAACCACAAGGACCCGACCCCAGGGCAGGACATAGTGCTCACCCTGGACGCCCATTTGCAGGTAGCCGCAGAAAAAGCGCTGGGTGACCGCCGTGGCTCGGTAGTGGTGCTGGACCCGGCCAATGGTGATGTCCTGGCGATGGTCAGCAACCCCAGCTTCGACCCCAACCTGTTCGTCAAGGGCATCAGCTTCAAACAGTATGCCGCGCTGCGCGACTCCATCGACCGCCCACTGTTCAACCGCGTCCTGCGCGGCCTGTACGCGCCCGGCTCGACCGTGAAGCCTGAAGTGGCGATCGCTGGCCTCGACAGCGGGGTGATCACTCCGGGCAGCCGGGTGTTCGACCCGGGCTACTACGAACTGCCCAACTATCACCACAAGTACCGCAACTGGAACCGCAGCGGTGACGGCTGGGTGGACATGTACACCGCCATCATGCGTTCCAACGACACCTACTTCTACGACCTGGCGCACAAACTGGGCATCGACCGCCTGCACGACTACATGGCCGAGTTCGGCCTGGGCCAGAAGGTGTCGCTGGACATGTTCGAGGAGGCCTCCGGGCTGATGCCCTCGGCCGAGTGGAAGCGCGCTACACGGCGCCAGGCCTGGTTCCCGGGCGAGACGCTGATCCTGGGCATTGGCCAGGGTTACATGCAGGTCACCCCGCTGCAGTTGGCCCAGGCCACCAGCCTGCTGGCAAGCAAGGGCGTGTGGCACCGCCCGCACCTGGCCATGACCGTGGGCGGCGACACACCAGTCGACACCCACCCCATGCCCAACATCGTTCTGCACGACAAGCATGCCTGGGACCAGGTCAACCAGGGCATGCAGATGGTCATGCACGACCCGCGCGGTATTGCCCGCGCCGCGGCAGCCGGTGCGCAGTACCGGATTGCCGGCAAGAGCGGTACCGCGCAGGTGGTGGCGATCAAGCAGGGTGAGCGTTACAACCGCAACAAGACCCTGGAGCGCCACCGCGACAACGCCCTGTTTGTCGGCTTTGCTCCGGCCGAGCATCCCAGCGTGGTGGTGGCGGTGATGATCGAGAACGGCGAGGCTGGGGGCCGGGTCGCAGGGCCGGTGGTACGGGAGGTGATGGACGCCTATCTACTGGATGAGCAAGGGCACCTGAAGCCGGAGTATGCGGGCGGCGCACCCACTCGGGGTGTGCCACACACTTGATTTTGCAGGGCCGCAGTGGAGGCGGCCTTAGCCGCGAATGCGTCAGGATGCCGTGCGCGGCATCAGCTCATACGGGTGCTTCCACCCCGGCAGCGCCTGGATGCGGGCTTTCCAGGCCTCGATGTGGGTGAACTCTGCCAGCGGAATACCGGTGTCTTCTGGCATGAACACATACCCCGCTAACGACAGGTCGGCAATGGTCAACCGGCCACCGACCATGAATGGCGTCTTCGCCAGGTGCGCGTCGACAATACGGTAAGCCGCCTTGGCACGCTCGCGCAGGAACCTCGTGACATCGGTTTCACCGGTGTTCTTCAGGCAGAACAGAAAGCGCAGCACAGCGTAGTAGCTGGTGAACTTATGGTTGTCGAACAGCATCCAGCGCCAGATCTCGCGTTTTTCGTCTTCATCGCGGGGCCCGAACTGGCCGGTCTGTTCAGCAAGGTATTCCAGGATCAGCGCAGATTGGGTGAAACGCTTGCCAGCGTGTTCCATCACCGGCACCTCGCCCTGCTCGTTCACCTCATCGCGCCAGGCTTGCTCACGGGTCTGGCCATGGAAGAAGTCGACGAACACCGGCTGCCAGTTCTGGCCGGTGAGTTCAAGCATGAGCGCAACCTTGTAGGCGTTGCCGGATTCGGCGAAGCAATGCAGCTTGTAGTCGGACATGGGCGAACCTTCAGTTTCCTTTGAATGATCGGCAGGGCCCTCTGCGGGTTTGCCCGCGAAGCGCCATCCACCCAAGCAAATCACGCGCATCCCGACGCGGTCAATCCATGACGCGCTCCGTCGGTACCTTGAAAAACGTGAGTTCAGCCACCTCGTCAGCGGCGCCTGCCAGGAGTAGGGAACTACCTGAACGCCCCGGCCGTCTTAGAAACTGAGTGGTTTATTTCCCTGTGCTTCACGCTACTGGAGAACACGACATGCGCCACCTACTGCTCGCCCCTGCGCTGCTGCTCCTGGTGCCTGCCGGCGCTGCCCTGGCCCGCGTCGATGCGGGCGACGTCGCTACCTCGGCCGGTATTTCCGCTTCGCTGTATTCGACCTTCAAGGATGACAAACGGATCATCCCGGCCCGTGACGAACTTTCAGCGTTCGTCGCCAGCGGCGGTGCCATCCGCGGCGCCTATGTGGAGTCGGCGCTTGAACAGGCCCGCAAGGACCATCCAGGGCTGCAGGCCAATGATGAAGAACTGGCCCGGGCCATCCTGTCGCAGGATGACCCTGTGGCTGACCACTGACCATTGCGTAAACCTGTACCGCCTTTCGCAGCGGTTCGACGCAAAAGGGCGGTACAGGGCCACCTCACCCCCAGCCATCCATGCGCATGGTCGCCCTGACCAGGCGCTGCTCTTCCTGCTCGATCTCCCGCAAACTGTCGCGTATACCGTTGATATGCTCACGCGCCGCCCGCTGCGCCTGCTCGGGCAGTTGCTCCATCACCGCGCGATACAACCGCGCATGCTGCCGATCAATCTGGCGTTTCTGCGCCGGCCGGCAATACAAATTGTTGACCGAAGCAAACACGGTGCTCAGCGTCAGGTCACTGAGCGATTGCAGGGTATGCACCAGCACCGGGTTATGCGACGCCTCACTGATTGCCCGGTGAAAGGCATGGTCACGACGGGCATGCTCACGGGCATCGAGCGCCTGCGCAGCCTCGTGCGCAGCCAGCATTTCTTCATAGCGCCGACGGATCAGCAGGCGGTCGACGTCGGTAGCGCGCAACGCAGCCAACCGCGCCGACTCAGCCTCCAGCAACGCCCGGACCTCCAGCAGGTCGAACAGCGTACGCGGTTGCGAACTGAACAGGTGCATCAAAGGCGTAGCACCCGCCGGCCCGGTGAGATCGGCGACGAACGAACCCCGCCCCTGTTCGGTGTCGATGATGCCGCGCCCACGCAAAATGCGCAGGCCCTCCCGCAACGCCGAACGTGAACAGCCAAGCTTCTCCACCAGCCGCCGCTCCGACGGCAGCGCCTGGCCCACCTTGAGCACACCTTCGACGATAAGCCGCTCGACCCGTTCGGCCACCTGGTCGGCGACCTTGACCTTGCCTTCAGTACCCACTGCACACACTCCTGCTGGTAGGACCACTTTGACTTATAGCGCCAATCTAGCCGGACAGAGCCGTGAGTAAACAGCATTGTCCGAAGAAACTGGTAGGACCAGTCAACATCTCACTCGACCCCGGCCGCTAGCACGCGCACGCTGCAACGGTGACCGCTTTGCCAACAACAATAAAAACCGTTGCCGAGTGAGCCGATGAATATCCTGTACGACGAACGCGTCGATGGCGCGCTGCCCAACGTGGACCGGGCCGCCCTGTTGCAGGCGCTGCGCGACGCCCTGCCGGATCTTGAAATCCTGCACCGCGATGAAGACCTCAAACCGTACGAATGCGACGGCCTGTCGGCCTACCGCACAGTGCCACTGCTGGTGGTGCTCCCCGAGCGCCTGGAGCAGGTGCAGACGCTGCTGAAGCTTTGCCACCAGCGCGGCGTCCCGGTGGTTGCGCGTGGTGCCGGTACCGGCCTGTCGGGTGGTGCCCTGCCACTGGCCAAGGGCATCCTGCTGGTGATGGCGCGCTTCAACCGTATCCTCGAGGTAAACCCTCAGGGGCGCTACGCCCGCGTGCAGCCGGGCGTACGCAACCTGGCCATCTCCCAGGCCGCCGCACCCCATGGCATGTACTACGCACCAGACCCTTCCTCGCAAATTGCCTGCTCGATCGGGGGCAACGTCGCCGAAAACGCCGGTGGCGTGCACTGCCTCAAGTACGGCCTGACCGTACACAATGTGCTCAAGGTGGAGATTCTCACAGTCGAGGGCGAACGCCTGAGCCTGGGCAGCGATGCCTTGGACAGCCCCGGCTTCGACCTGCTGGCATTGTTCACCGGCTCCGAAGGCATGCTCGGTATCGTCACCGAAGTCACCGTCAAGCTGCTGCCCAAGCCCCAGGTGGCGCGGGTGATACTGGCCAGTTTCGAAAGCGTCGAGGACGCCGGCCGGGCAGTCGCCGACATCATCGCTGCCGGCATCATTCCCGGCGGCCTGGAGATGATGGACAACCTGGCGATCCGCGCCGCAGAAGACTTCATCCATGCCGGCTACCCGGTGGACGCGGCGGCGATCCTGCTGTGCGAACTGGATGGCGTGGAAGCCGATGTTCACGACGACTGCCAGCGCGTCGCCGCGGTGCTGACGCAAGCCGGGGCCCGCGAGGTGCGCCTGGCCTGCGACGAAGCCGAGCGCGTTCGCTTCTGGGCCGGACGCAAGAACGCCTTTCCGGCCGTGGGGCGCATCTCCCCGGACTACTACTGCATGGACGGCACCATCCCGCGCCGAGCATTGCCACGGGTGCTCAAGGGCATCAGCGACCTGTCCGCGGAGTACGGCCTGCGGGTGGCCAACGTATTCCATGCCGGCGACGGCAACATGCACCCTTTGATCCTCTTCGATGCCAACCTGCCCGGCGAGCTGGAGCGTGCCGAAGCGATCGGCGGCAAGATTCTGGAACTGTGTGTGAAGGTGGGCGGCAGCATCACCGGTGAACACGGCGTGGGGCGCGAGAAGATCAACCAGATGTGCGCGCAGTTCAACAGCGACGAAATTACCCTGTTCCACGCGGTGAAGGCCGCCTTCGACCCCCAGGGCCTGCTCAACCCCGGCAAGAACATTCCCACCCTGCACCGCTGCGCCGAATTCGGCGCCCTGCATGTGCACCATGGGCAACTGCCCTTCCCCGAGCTGGAGCGCTTCTGATGAGCATGGACCGCGACATGAGCCAGACGCTGTTGGAGCAGGTCAACCAGGCGCTGAACGAAGGTATGCCGCTGCGTATCCAGGGCAGCAACAGCAAAGCGATGCTCGGCAACCCGGTGGCCGGCGAAGTACTCGACACCCGCAACCACCGCGGCATTGTCAGCTACGACCCCACCGAGCTGGTACTCACGGCCCGCGCCGGTACCCCTCTGCGCGAGATCGAGGCAGCCCTGCACGAGGCTGGCCAGATGCTGCCCTGCGAGCCACCCCACCTGGGCCCCGAGGCCACCTTGGGCGGCATGGTCGCGACGGGGTTGTCTGGCCCTCGACGGCCGTGGGCCGGGTCGGTGCGCGACTTTGTACTGGGTACACGGGTGATCACCGGCCACGGCAAACTGCTGCGCTTTGGTGGCGAGGTGATGAAGAACGTCGCCGGCTACGATGTGTCACGCCTGATGGCGGGCAGCTTCGGATGCCTGGGGCTGCTGACCGAAGTTTCGCTGAAAGTGCTGCCACGGCCGCGCCTGTGCCTGAGCCTGCGCCTGCCGATGGGGCGCAATGAAGCGCTGGCCGAGCTGGCCGAATGGGGCCAGCAACCGCTGCCGATCAGCGCCGCCTGCCATGACGGCGAAACGCTGTACCTGCGCTTGGAAGGCGGCGAAGGGTCGGTGCAGTCGGCACGCCAACGGCTGGGGGGCGAAACACTCGATAACCGCTTCTGGAGCGACCTGCGCGAGCAGCGCCTGGCGTTCTTTACCGACGCCGCCCCCCTGTGGCGCCTGTCCGTACCCACCGTTACCGGCGAGCTGGACCTGCCCGGCCAGCAACTGATCGACTGGGGGGGTGCCCAGCGCTGGCTCAAGACCTGCGCGCCGGCGCAGGCCATTCGCGATCAGGTGGCCAGGGTGGGCGGTCACGCCACCTGCTACGCCCCCGGTGCAGCCAGCAACCCGCCGCTGCCGGTTGCACTGATGCGCTACCACCGCGCCCTCAAGCAGCAGCTCGATCCCCAGGGGGTGTTCAACCCTGGTCGCCTGTACCCGGACCTGTGAGGCCAGACCATGCAAACCAACCTTAGCGAAACATCGCGCCGCCTGGCCCGCGCCGACGAAGCCGAGCGCATCCTGCGCACCTGCGTACATTGCGGTTTCTGCACCGCCACCTGCCCTACTTACCAGTTGCTGGGCGACGAACTGGACGGCCCGCGCGGGCGAATCTACCTGATCAAGCAGATGCTCGAAGGCGAGCCGGTCACCGCCAGTACCCAATTGCACCTGGACCGCTGCCTGACCTGCCGCAACTGCGAAACCACCTGCCCATCCGGGGTGAAGTACCACGATCTGCTGGACATCGGCCGCGCGGTGGTCGAGCAGCAGGTGCCACGCCCGCTCGGCCAGCGCCTGTTGCGCCTGGGCCTGCGTGCGGTGGTGCCGCACCCGGCACTGTTCAATGCCCTGACCCGCAGCGGCCAGGCGCTGCGTCCGCTGCTACCGGCCTCAGTCAAACGCAAGTTGCCGGCGCAGGTCACCACACCCGGCCAGCGTCCGGCAGTGCGCCACGCGCGCCGGGTACTGATGCTGGAAGGCTGCGTGCAGCCGGCCCTGTCACCCAATACCAATGCCGCTGCTGCGCGGCTGCTCGACCGCCTGGGCATCAGCGTGCAACCGATCCGGCAAGCCGGATGCTGTGGCGCGGTGGACTATCACCTGAATGCTCAGGCGCAAGGTCTGCAGCGGGCACGGCGCAATATCGACGCCTGGTGGTCCGCCATCGAAGCGGGTGCCGAGGCTATCGTGCAGACCGCCAGCGGCTGTGGTGCGTTTGTCCGCGACTATGGGCACCTGCTGGAAAAAGACCCCCATTACGCTGCCAAGGCCGCCCGGGTCAGCGCCCTTTCCCGCGATCTGGTGGAAATCTTGCGCGATGAGCCGATCGAACAATTGGCCCTGTGCGCCGAACAGCGCCTGGCCTTCCACTGCCCATGCACCCTGCAGCACGCCCTGAAGCTGGGCGGTGAGGTAGAAGCGTTGCTGACGCGGCTCGGCTTTACCCTGACCTCGGTGCCCGATGGTCACCTGTGCTGCGGCTCAGCGGGGACCTATTCGCTGACCCAGCCTGAACTGTCACTGCAACTTCGCGACAATCGTCTGAATGCGCTGGAAAGCGGTAAACCGCACCTCATTGCCACAGCCAACATAGGCTGCCAGGCCCACCTCGACGGGGCTGGACGCACGCCCGTGCGCCACTGGATCGAAATCGTCGAAGCAGCCTTGAACCCGGAGCCCGCCCATGCATAGCAAGTTCGTTATCGGCCAGACCGAAATCGCCCGCGTACTGACCGCCGCCCGCCAGGAAGCCCAGGCCCGAGCATGGAGCGTGACCATCGCCGTGGTCGACGACGGCGGCCACCCACTGGCCCTGGAACGCCTGGACGGCTGCGCGCCGGCCAGTGCCTATATCGCGCTGGAAAAAGCCCGCAGCGCCGCACTGGGGCGCAAAGAGACGCGGGATTATGAAGAGATGGTCAATGGTGGCCGTACTGCATTCGTGACCGCCCCCCTGCTGACCAGCCTGGAAGGTGGCGTGCCGCTGCGGGTGGAAGGCCAGCTGGTGGGCGCCATCGGTGTATCAGGCGTCAAATCCGAACAGGATGCCCAAGTGGCCAAGGCTGGGGCTGCCGCCTTGTAGATCCTGCGATTCGACCCCGCCTCCGCACCTTAAAGGCATTTCCTACACGAGCCTCAGAAGCGCCTTACTTGATGTCCCTACCCAGAGAAAACATGATCGGCGCTGGAGGACGCAAGGTCGCGATCCAGAGGAGGCTCCGCATGCACCCGTACGCCCGCCCCATCGCCGAACTGCGCAGCAGCCTGCGCGAAATGTTGGCCCATGACATGACCAACCCCGACAACGACCCGCACTTGTCGGGGGTCATGTTCTTCTGCGTCACCGATGAACATTCCCGGCAATTGATCGAACGCATCGAGTTGCTGGCCAGCGAGGTGTTCTTCGACGCGAACGGACGGGCCATTTCAGAGCATATGAAGGCTTCGACGGTAGAAGGCGTGCGCATCAAGCGCAACCGCAACGCGCCGGAAGATGAAACCGTGATACGCATTGCCCTGGCAGAAAAAGGCTACATCACTGTCAGCACCGCCCGGCTCTGAGCGGTTGGCTTGGCATCATCGTAGCCGGTGACAAGCACCTGAGTCGCAGCCAATCCGCTATCCTGAGCAATCCTCCGCTCCGGACCCGCCCATGGAACTGCACATTCGCCTGGAGGGCCGCAAAGGCCTGGCCGATCAGCTTTACCAGCAACTGCGCGACGGTATCGACAGCGGCCACCTGGCCGCCGGCACCCAACTGCCGCCCACCCGCCTGCTGGCTGAACAACTGGGCGTATCGCGCAAGACCGTGGCCGAGGCCTATTCGCGGCTGACCTACGACAACCTGCTCAACGGCGTGGTCGGCCGTGGCACATTCGTCACCCCACGCCATCCGCTGCGCAGCACCGAATCAGCCACCATCCCCCTGGCCGGCGCCGCCTCCCTCGAGCGCTGGCAGCAGCGCGCCACCGTGCTCAGCCAACGCCAGTTGCAGGCGCCATCGCGCTATGACTTCGTCGGTGGTGCTTCGAGCAAGGCCCAGTTCCCCTTCGACCAGTGGCGCAGTTGCCTGAACTACGCCCTGCGCCGTAGCCAGCGCCACCCCGAGCGACAATTCCCGGCCCAGGGCTTGCCGGAACTGCGCGAAGCCATTGCCCACCACATCGCCTACTCGCGCGGGGTGCACTGCAGCGCAGCCGACCTGCTGGTGTGCAACGGCGCCCAGCAGGCGCTGGACCTGATCGCCCGGGTGCTGGTCGAACCGGGCTGCCAAGTGGCCATGGAGGATCCCGGCTACCCGCCAGCACGGCAATTGTTCCTGGCCCTGGGTGCACGCCTGCAATCGGTGCCAGTGGATGATGAAGGCCTGTGCGTGGAACAGATCGCCGATGGTACCCAGCTTATCTACGTAACACCCTCGCACCAGTTCCCGCTGGGCATGCCGATGAGCGAGCCACGCCGGCATGCCCTGCTTGCGCGGGCCGCCGAGCTGGGTGCGCTGATCATCGAAGACGACTACGACTGTGAATTCCGCTACCACGGGCCAGCCTCGGACGCGCTGCAGCGCCTGGACCGGCATGGGCTGGTAGCCTACGTCGGGACCTTCTCCAAGACCTTGCTGCCCGAGCTGCGCCTGGGCTATGCCGTATTACCGCCTGCCGTACTGCAGGCCGCTTGCGTGGCCAAGCACCTCAGTGACTGGCACAGCCCTACCCTGCTGCAGTGGGCGCTGGCGCGCTTCCTTGGCGAAGGCCACCTGAACAAGCACATCCGCCGCTGCCACGAGGTCTACAGCGCACGCCGCGAGCGCATCCTGGCGCGCCTGGGCGGCGATCTGGCACCGTGGTTCCGCGCCATCCCCGCCAGCGCCGGCTTCCACCTCAGTGCCTTGGCTACACACGGGGTGGATGTGGAACTGCTGGCCAACCTCGCGCGCAAGGTAGAGGTCGGCCTGTATTCGCTGGCACCCTTCTTCAGCGAGGCGCCGGTACGCCCGGGGCTGTTGATGGGCTTCGGCGCCATCGAACTGCTGGATATCGACCCGGCGCTGGACCGGGTACGCGATACCCTGCAACGCCTCAGTTGACCGGTGCGGCGTTGCCGGTTGCAGCCGGCCGGGCGATGGCCGCCGCATAGCCGCGCGGGTTGAAGCACGCGGTCACCAGCAGCATTGCCAGCACGGTCACGGTCAACAGCGTCCACGAAGCCTGGAAGTCGCCACTGACATCCCGCAGCCAACCGGTGATATACGGCACGATGCCGGTGATGATAAAGCCGATGCCCTGTACGAACGCCGCCAGGCTGCCGGCCTCGGCAGGCGTTTTCAGGTGTTCCAGGGTCAACGTCAGGCACTGGCTGAAGCAGGCACCCAAGCCAAAGCCGATCATGGCGACCCAAAGCCCGGAAGCCCCCGCAGGTACCAGCAAAAGACCCAGGAAGCCCGCCAACTGGATCGCCAATGCCAGGGACAGACCGGGGCGCCTGTCTGCCCAACGTCGCAGCAGCAACGGTAGGCCAAGCGCACCGAGCACCTGGAAGACGGTCATCAGGCCCACCAGGTCGGCACCGCCCTGAGCACTGCCGCCGTGCTCGATGTGGTAAGCCGGCAACCAGGCCACCATGCTGGTGTAGCCGCCGTTGATCAGGCCGAAGTACAGGGCCAGCAACCACGCCCGGCGACTGCCGAACCAGTGCCCGCCAGTGGCCGTTCCCAGCTTCGGCGCCTCCTGCCTTGGCCGCAGCACGGCCCACGCCAGCAACGCCAGCACGGCCGGGACCGCCCATACGCCCAAGCCCGCCTGCCAGTAGCCGAAATGGCCGCTGATGTGTGGCCCGAGTACTGCAGCCAGGCCGCCGCCGCTCATCAGTGCCGCCGAGTACAGCCCCATCGCCCCGGCCAGACGCCCGGGGAACCAGCGGTTGACCAGCCCCGGCATCATGCCCTGCACCACCGCCACGCCCAGGCCAGCCACCAGCGCACTGGCGATCAGCGCCCAGGCGCTACCCAGTTGCAGGCGCCACAGGCAGGCCAGGGCAATCGCGGCCAGGCCCGCAAGCATGCCGCCGTGCTCGCTGACCCAGCGTCGCAGCCACGGTTGCAACAAGGGCACCAGGCCCATGCACAGCACCGGTAGCGCCGTCAGCAGGGCAGCCTGCTGGTAACCCAGGCCGGTGCTGGCGCGCATGGGTTCGAGTAACGGGCCGATACTGGTCAGGATCGGCCGCAGGTTCAACGCCAGCAGGATCACCAGCAACAGGTTCAGTGCAGCTCTCATTGTGAATCGGTTCTCTTGAAGCAGGATCTGGCCATTATCCCGGCTCGGCTGATTTGGCAGAAATGAAGAGATTGGATGCAGGTCAGTGGCCACCTGAATGGGCGATTGGCCTCTCACTTATGCGCAAAATTGGCTATCGGGGTGGCCAATGAGCAGCGCTACAGTAGCGCCATACCCACCCCGCACTTTGGAGACTGCCATGCACAACCGTATCGAATGGGCCAAACACGCCCCGCAAGCCTACAAAGCCATGGTCGGCCTGGAGCAGGCCCTGGCCAACAGCGGCCTTGAAAACTCGCTGCTGGAACTGATACGCCTGCGCGCTTCGCAGATCAACGGCTGCGCCTACTGCGTCAACCTGCACGCCAACGATGCGCGCAAGGCCGGTGAGACCGAAGCACGCCTGCAGACCCTGTGCGTGTGGCAGGAAACCAGCTACTTCACGCCGCGTGAACGTGCTGCGCTAGCCTGGGTCGAGAGCCTGACCCGCTTGCCTGAACAGGGTGCGCCGCAGGGGCAATATGAAGCCCTGCAGGAACACTTCGAGCCAGCCGAAGTGGCCAACCTGACCTTGGCAATTGCCACCATCAATGCCTGGAACCGGTTCGGCGTCGGCTTTGCCATGGTGCCGGCCTGATTCTTTCGGGCGGCCTGTGCTGGCCTATTCGCGGGCAAGCCCGCTCCTACAATTCTGTGCGTGCCCTGTAGGAGCGGGTTTACCCGCGAACACCGGCAGAGCCGGTGCCATCCACCGCATTGGTTTCTTCGCGGGCATGCCTGCTCCTACAATTCTGTGCGTGCCCTGTAGGAGCGGGTTTACCCGCGAACACCGGCAGAGCCGGTGCCATCCACCGCGTTGGTTTCTTCGCGGGCATGCCTGCTCCTACAATTCTGTGCGTGCCCTGTAGGAGCGGGTTTACCCGCGAACACCGGCAGAGCCGGTGCCATCCACCGCATTGGTTTCTTCGCGGGCATGCCTGCTCCTACAATTCTGTGCGTGCCCTGTAGGAGCGGGTTTACCCGCGAACACCGGCAGAGCCGGTGCCATCCACCGCATTGGTTTCTTCGCGGGCGTGCCCGCTCCTACAATTCTGTGCGTGCCCTGTAGGAGCGGGTTTACCCGCGAACACCGGCAGAGCCGGTGCCATCCACCACATTGGTTTCTTCGCGGGCAAGCCCGCTCCCACAGGTAGAACGCAGGCCGGCCAGCCGCGCCCGGTAGCTTCCTGGGCTCTGCCCGGTCCACTTCTTGAACGCCCGGTGGAACGCACTCGGTTCCTGAAACCCCGCCTGCTCGGCAATTTCGGCGATGCTCAACGCCCCTTCGCGCAACCGCTCGAAGGCCATGGCCCGGCGCACTTCATCCTTGATCTGCTGGTACGAACGCCCCTCCCGCTCCAACTGCCGGCGAAAGGTACTGGCACTGATCCCCTGCTGCTGCGCCAGCGCGGCCAATGTCGGCCACTGCCCATAGCGCAATGCCCGCAGGTGCCGATACACCTCAGCCACCAGCCCGTTCTGATTGCGAAAGCGGATCACCAGGCCCTGCGGCGCACTGCGCAGGAAGGTCTTCAAAGCCGCCCGGTCCTGCACCACCGGCAGGCGCAGGTAAGCGCTGTCGAACTCCACCTCGGTGCGTCCGCTGCCCAGGCGCAGGTCCGGCCCCCACAGCAGCAAGTCGTCCTCTTGGGCCGGGCGCGACACCGCGAGCTCCGTGCGGTCGATGGCAATTCGCCGCCCGGCCAGCCAGCACAGCATGCCGATCATCAGCACCAGGTAAGTTTCCTCGGCATACACCCGAGTCAAGGGGTCGGCAATGTTCGACTGCACGCTGATCAACGCCCGACCGCCACGTACTGTCAGGCTGCCACGCAGGTCACGCAGGAACAGGCCGAAGCCCCCCATGCACTGGCGCAAGGCCTTTTCCAGGTTCGGTTCGAGGATCAAGCCCCGGCAGATCAGGGCGAAACTGCCCAGCGGCATACCATGGCTGTCGAGGCCAAAGAACTCATCGTCCAGGCGCTGGATCAACGCCAGCCACAGCTGGGCGAACGCCTTGGCCGGCACCCGCGCCTGAGGCTGATCGAGCAGCTGCGGGGCGATGCCCACTGCAAGCAGCTGGGCGTCACGCTCGGCGGGGGTGTCGCGCAGAGCGTGGAGCATGGCGTTGAGGAAGTACACGGCGACTGAATCGCTTTCGCGCATGGCGGTTTTCGCTGTCTATGCTGAGTGGCAAAAAGTGCCAGGTTGTTTGAACAGATCCGGCATAGGCTGCAACAGAGCCTTTGCCTAGACTCGATCCCACTTCGGGGCCGCCAACCATTCTCGCAGAGCCTGGCCCGGTCCCGCCACGCCTTCGCAATCGGAGCCCTTATGAGCAGCGCAGAAATCTACGTCGTCAGTGCCGTCCGTTCAGCCATTGGTGGCTTCGGCGGTTCTCTCAAGGACCTGCCACTGGCCGACCTGGCCAGCGCCGTGACCCGCGCCGCCATCGAGCGTTCGGGCCTGGCCGCCGAGCAAGTCGGCCACCTGGTGATGGGCACGGTAATCCCCACCGAACCGCGTGACGCCTACCTGGCACGGGTAGCGGCGATGAACGCTGGCATCCCCAAGGAAACGCCGGCATTCAACGTCAATCGCCTGTGCGGCTCTGGCCTGCAGGCCATTGTCTCTGCGGCCCAGGGCCTGTTGCTGGGCGACACCGACGTGGCCGTCGCGGCCGGCGCCGAATCCATGAGCCGTGGCCCTTACCTGCTGCCACAGGCGCGCTGGGGTGCACGCATGGGTGATCTGCAAGGCATCGACTATACCGTCGGCGTACTGCAGGACCCCTTCCAGCACTTCCACATGGGCATTACCGCCGAGAACGTCTCGGCCAAGCATGGCATTACCCGCGAAATGCAGGACGAACTGGCCCTGACCAGCCAGCGCCGCGCCGCTCGTGCCATTGCCGAGGGCCGCTTCGCCAGCCAGATCGTTGCGCTGGAGCTGAAAACCCGCAAGGGCAGCGTGCAGTTCAGTGTCGACGAGCATGTGCGTGCTGATGTAACTGCCGAGCAACTGGCCGGTATGAAGCCGGTATTCAAGAAAGACGGTACCGTCACCGCCGGCAACGCCAGCGGTATCAACGATGGCGCCGCCGGCCTGGTGTTGGCCACAGGTGACGCGGTGCGCCGCCTGGGCCTGAAGCCTCTGGCACGCCTGGTGGGCTATGCCCACGCCGGGGTGGAACCTGAGCTGATGGGCCTGGGGCCGATCCCGGCCACCCGCAAAGTGCTGGAAAAAACCGGCCTGAACCTGCAAGACCTGGATGTGATCGAGTCCAACGAAGCCTTCGCCGCCCAGGCCTGCGCGGTTGCCCGCGAGCTGGGCTTCGACCCGGAAAAGGTCAACCCCAACGGTTCGGGCATTTCCCTGGGCCACCCAGTGGGTGCCACCGGTGCGATCATCGCCACCAAGGCCATCCATGAGCTGCAGCGCATCCAGGGCCGCTACGCGCTGGCCACGATGTGTATCGGCGGTGGCCAAGGCATCGCTGTCGTGTTCGAGCGCGTCTGAGGGAGGCTGACACATGAGCATTGAACAGATCGCCGTGATCGGCGCGGGCACCATGGGTAACGGCATAGCCCAGGTGTGCGCCATTGCCGGCTACCAGGTGCTGCTGGTGGATGTTTCCGACGCAGCGCTTGAGCGCGGTGTGGCCACCTTGAGCAAGAACCTCGAGCGCCAGGTCAGCAAAGGCACCCTCGACGCCGACAAATCCGCAGCCGCCAAAGCCCGCATCCGCACCAGCACCGACTACACCCAGCTCAGCGCTGCACAGCTGGTGATCGAGGCGGCTACCGAGAACCTGCAGCTCAAGCAGCGCATCCTGCAGCAGGTGGCAGCCAACGTCGCCGCCGACTGCCTGATCGCCACCAACACCTCGTCGCTGTCAGTGACTCAACTGGCCGCCTGCATCGAGCACCCCGAGCGCTTCATTGGTGTGCACTTCTTCAACCCGGTACCGATGATGGCGCTGGTGGAGATCATTCGTGGCCTGCAGACCAGCGACAGCACCTACGCCCAGGCACTGCTGGTGACGGAAAAAGTCGGCAAGACCCCGATCACCGCCGGTAACCGCCCGGGCTTCGTGGTCAACCGCATCCTGGTGCCGATGATCAACGAGGCGATCTTCGTGCGCCAGGAAGGCCTGGCCAGTGCCGAGGATATCGACACCGGCATGCGCCTGGGCTGCAACCAGCCGATCGGCCCGCTGGCCCTGGCCGACCTGATCGGGCTGGACACCCTGCTGGCGATCATGGAGGCCTTCCATGACGGCTTCAACGACAGCAAGTACCGCCCTGCTCCACTGCTCAAGGAAATGGTCGCGGCCGGCTGGCTGGGGCGCAAGAGCGGTCGCGGTTTCTTCACCTACTGAGGACCAAGCACCATGCCCCCGGTCAATGCCGCAATGCGCTGTGCCAACTTTGAGGAGCGACGTGACCGGGCCATGGCATTGTTTGCCGAAAAGGGCTTTGGCCAGGTCAGCATGCGCGAGCTGGCGGCCCATGTGGGGCTGACCGCCGGCTCGCTGTACCATCACTTCCCCAGCAAGCAGGACCTGCTGTACGACTTGATCGAAGAGTTGTACGAAGAGCTGCAAGCCACGCTGGACCAGGCCCGCCGGGCCATGGCCCGTGGGGCATCGGCGTTGAGCTGCCTGATTGCTGCGCACTGGCAGCTGCATGCCGAGCGGCCGCTGCAGTTTCGGCTGGCCGAGCGGGATTTGTGTTGTTTGAGTGAGGCGCAACAGGCGCACCTTGCAGCGTTGCGCAAGCGTTATGAGGCAGGCTTGCTGCGCCTGATCGCACCGCAAGCAAAACTGCCGGGGCAAGCGTTGGACGCCACAGCGCATGTACTGGCGACGCTTCTCAATCAGCTGCCGGGGTTACTCAAAGCATTGCCTGAAGAACAGGGGTTGGAGCTGATGGAAAACTTGCTGGTCGGCGGGATTGAGCGGACGCTGCGATAGCCTGCCAGGGCCTCTGCGCGGGCTTGCCCCGCGAAGAGGCCGGATGCCTCAGCGCAACAGCGACTGGATCTGCTCGTGCAAGGTATCCAGGTCAAACGGCTTGGCCAGGATAGGTGCCTTGCGAGTGATCGGGCTACCAGACTCGAGAATCTCCGCCGGGTAGCCGCTGATGAAAATCACCTTCAGGTCTGGCCGCAACTTCACCGCGGGCTCGGCAATATCCACGCCCGAGATCCCGCCCGGCAAACGGAAGTCCGTCACCATCAGGTCCAGGTGCGGTTTGCTGGCCAGGATGGCAAACGCCTGCTCGCCATCTTCAGCCACCAGGACGTGGTACCCCTCACCCGCCAGGTAATCGCGCAAAATCATGCGAATCGCCGGTTCATCCTCGACGACCAGAACCACATCTTGTGCATCTTCACTCATGTTAACGCCTTGAAATACTTACAGTTGGCCATCAGACCCCAGGCTTACACAGAGGTTGCTCGCGCCTGGTCGTTTTGTTCTTTGAATGTTGCCAGCGGCAATTGCAGGGTGAATGTGGCCCCCTTGCCCTCCTCGCTTTCAACCTGTATCCGGCCACCGTGCGCCTGGACGATCTGCTCGGAGATGTACAACCCCAGGCCCAGACCTCCGCTGGCCTGCTGGGCAGCGACCCGCTCGAACTGCTGGAAGATCCGCTGCTGATTGACGGCGCTGATACCGATACCGTGATCCTGCACCTGCACCCAGGCCATGCCGCCCTGCTCGAACACCCGTACCTGCACCGGATTGCGCTCGCCGTAACGCATTGCATTGGACAACAGGTTGGCCACTACTTGTTCAATCCGGAATTCGTCCCACTCCCCCTTCAGCGCTTCGCAACGCTGCAATTCGATGTGTGTTTCCAGGGCCAGGGCCTGTGCCGTGAAGTTTTCCACCAGCCCACGCACCAGTTGGCCCAAGTCAAACAGCTTGGGCCGCAGCGACAATTTACCAGTACGGATGCGCGAAACATCAAGCATGTCCTCGACCAACCGGATCAGGCTGTTGATCTGCCGCTCGTCACGCTCGACCATGGCTTGCAGCTTGTCGACACTGAAGGCGTCCAGGTTGCCCCGTGCCAGGTGCATCTTGCGCAACTGGGTTTCCAGGATCAAGCCATTGAGCGGCGTACGCACCTCATGGGAGACGATCGACATGAAGTCGTCACGCATGCGCACGGCATGCTCCAGTTCACTCCGTGCCACCTGCAACTGGCTGAGCAGCAACTCCTGCTCCTGGCGGCTCTGCTCCAGGGCTTCCAGTTGCCGGCCAAGCACCTTGCGCTGGCGGAACAGGTCGACGAACACCGAGACCTTGCTTTTCACCGCCAGGGTGTCGAGCGGCTTGTGCAGAAAATCCACGGCCCCGCTCTCGTAGCCCTTGAAGGCATAATTCATCTCGCGGCCCGCCGCGCTGACGAAGACGATCGGGATGTGCTTGGTCTTGTCGGTGCCGCGCATCAGCTCGGCCAGTTCGAAACCGTTCATGCCCGGCATCTGCACATCGAGAATGGCCAGTGCAAACTCGTGCTCGAGCAGCAACGACAACGCAGCCTCGGCAGACTGGGCCTGGTGCACCTCACGGTCCTCGCCCTGGATCAGGGCCTCGAGCGCCAGCAGGTTTTCCGGCAAGTCGTCGACAATCAGCAGTTTGGCGATGGTGTGGCTTAGCATGCGCTGTATTCCAAGGTCGCGAGCAACTGCCCGATACCGCTCAGAGTAAGGATATGGTCGGGCTGGTGCAGGGCCAGAGCGGCCTCCGGCATCAGGGCAACCTGTGCGTCACGAGGGTCCTGGACGATCGTGCGCCCCCCATTGTTCTTGATGTATGCAAGACCCCTGGCGCCGTCTTCGTTGGCCCCGGTGAGCAGCACACCCAGCAGGCCGTCGCCGTAGGCATCGGCCGCCGAGATGAACAGGAAATCAATCGCGGGGCGCGAGAAATGCACCGGTTCCTCCTGGCTCAGCGACAGCGTCAGGTCGCGCTCCACCGACAAGTGGTAACCCGGCCCCGCCACATAGATCTGCCCGCAGCGGATCCTCTCCTTGTCACGTGCCTCGCACACCGGTCGATGCAGCCGCCGCTGCATCACGCCAGCCAGCTGGCTGTGGCGATCGTCCGGCAGGTGCAGCACGCAGAGCACCGGTATGGCGAACGCCGATGGCAGCGCGCCGAGCACCTGGAACAATGCCGCCACGCCACCCGCCGAGGCGCCGATCACCACTGCACGTACGCCGCTCATGATTTACGGAAGATCCGTTGGGGCTTGACCAGCGGCTCGAAACGTTCGCTGTAGGCCGAAAAGTCCACCGACTCCTTGCTACCCAACACCAGGAAACCCCGGTGGCAGAGCGATTCATGGAACAGGCCCAGCGCCCGATCCTGCAGGTCCTTGTTGAAGTAGATCAGCACATTGCGGCACGACACCAGTTGGGTCTCGGAGAACACGCTGTCGGTGGCCAGGCTGTGGTCGGCGAAGGTCACGTTGTCGCGCAGGCTGCTGTCCATGATGGCGTTGCCATAGGCGGCGGTGTAGTACTCGGCAAAGTCACGACGGCCACCGGCCAGGCGGTAGTTTTCCTCGTATTCGCGCATGCTCTGCATCGAGTAGATACCCTGCTTGGCCTTGTCCAGCGAATGCGGGTTGATGTCGGTGGCGTAGATGATGGTGCGTTCAAGCAGCCCTTCCTCACGCAACAGGATGGCCATGGAATACACCTCTTCCCCCGTGCTGCAGCCCGCGATCCAGACCTTGATCGAGGGCCAGGTACGCAGCAGCGGCACCACTTCGTTGCGCACGGCAAGGAAGTGGTCAGGATCACGGAACATCTCGCTGACCGGGATCGTCAGGTACTGCAGCAACTGCATGAACATGCCCGGGTCGTGCAGCACGCGCTCCTGCAACGCAGACACCGTCAGGCAATCGAACTGACGCAGCGCGTGGAGAATCCGGCGCTTGATCGAAGCACCGGAATAATTGCGGAAATCGTAGCTGTACTTGAGGTAGATCGCCTCGATCAGCAGCCGGATCTCGATGTCGGTGTTGCGTTCGCTAGTCAAATTCGCTCCAGTTGCGGCAGCCAGACACGGATCAACGAGAACAGGCGGTCCAGGTCGATCGGCTTGGCCAGGTAATCATTGGCACCGGCTTGCAGGCAACGCTGCTGGTCATCCTTCATGGCCTTGGCGGTCACGGCGATGATCGGCAGTTTGCGCCAGCGCGGTTGCTGACGGATCAGGCGGGTGGCCTCGAAGCCGTCCATCTCCGGCATCATCACGTCCATCAGCACCAGGTCGATGTCGTCATGCTGCTCCAGGCGCTCGATGGCTTCGCGCCCGTTGCGGCCGATTTCGACAATGGCGCCCTTGTGCTCCAGGGCACTGGTCAGGGCGAAGATATTACGCACATCGTCGTCCACCAGCAGCACCTTGCGGCCCTCGAACACCTTGTCGCGGCTGCGCGCGGTCTTGAGCATGCGCTGACGTTCGTTGGACAACTGCGATTCGACCTTGTGCAGGAACAGCGTCACTTCGTCCAGCAGGCGCTCCGGCGAACGTGCGCCCTTGATGATGATCGAGCGTGAATACTTGAGCAGGTCGGCTTCTTCCTCACGGGTGAGGTTGCGGCCGGTATACACGATCACCGGCGGGAAGGCGCGGATATCCTCGGCTGTCATGCGTTTGAGCAGCTCGTTGCCGAGCATGTCTGGCAGTTTGAGGTCGATAATCATGCAGTCGTAGATGTTCTGGCGCAACAGCGCCAGGGCATCCTGGGCCATGGCCACGGCCGTGATCTCGATATCGTCGTCGCCGATCAGCCGGGCGATGCTCTCGCGCTGCAGGTCGTCGTCTTCCACCAGCAGGATGTGCTTGAGCTTTTGCGTAAGCTTGGCTTCCAGGCGAGCGAACACCTCCTTGAGCTCCTCGCGGCTGGTGGGTTTGACCGCATACCCCACCGCCCCCATGTGCATAGCCGCCTCGACGCGGTCTTCCACCGAAATGATGTGCACCGGGATATGGCGGGTGCCGGCCTGCTCCTTGAGGCGCTGCAGGACGGTCAGGCCCGAGTGGTCGGGCAGGCGCATATCCAGCAGGATCGCATCCGGAATGTACTGGGCGGCCAGCTCGAAGCCTTCGTCGGCGCCATGGGCCACCAGGCAGCTGTAGCCCAGCTCATGGGCCAGGTCGAAGAGGATGCGGGCAAAGTTGGGCTCGTCTTCGATCACCAGAATGCAACGGGTATCGAAAGGGGCGCGCTCGCGGTCGTCGGCAAAAGCCGGTGCCGGGCGCATGACCGCGGCGGCCAACGGCGCTTGCGGTACAGGCGGCAACGCATCGACGGCCGGGCGCAGGCTTTGCGGCTCGACGCCTTCGTCCTCGGCGGCATAGCGCTCCGGCAGAATCAGGCTGAACACGCTGCCTTGCCCGGGGCTGCTGTCGACATTGATCTGGCCACCGAGCAAATGCGCCAGGTCACGGGAGATCGACAGGCCCAGGCCAGTGCCGCCATAGCGGCGATTGCTGGTGCCATCGACCTGGTGGAAGGCGCCGAAGATCGCCTGCTGCTGATCGGCCGCAATGCCGATGCCGGTGTCACGGACCGCGAACACGATACCGCTGCCAGCCTGGAAGCTGACGTTCATGCTGACCTGGCCACGCTCGGTGAACTTGATGGCGTTGGACAGCAGGTTCTTGAGGATCTGCTCCAGGCGCTGACGGTCGGTGAACAGCGTGGTCGGTACCTGCGGCTCGACCTTGACCTCGAAGGCCAGCCCCTTGTGACCGGCAAGTGGCTGGAACATGCCGCGCAAGCCGTCGACCAGTCGCTCTACCTGGGTGGTCTCGGGCCGTACTTCGAGCTTGCCAGCCTCGACCTTGGCGATATCGAGGATGTCGTTGATAAGATTGAGCAGATCGTTGCCGGCCGAGTAGATGGATTCGGCGAACTTGACCTGCTCTTCGCTGAGGTTGCCTTCACCGTTTTCTGCCAGCAGCTTGGCCAGGATCAGCGAGCTGTTGAGCGGCGTGCGCAGCTCATGGGACATGTTGGCGAGGAATTCGGACTTGTACTTGCTCGATCGCTGCAGGTCGTCGGCCCTGGCTTGCAGCTCCAGCTGCGCCTGGCTCAGTTCATCGTTCTTGCGGTCCAGTGCTTCAGTGCGCTCGGACAACTGCTCGTTGGTCTGCTCGAGTTCGGCCTGCTGGGTCTCCAGATGGGCCTGAGACTCCTTGAGCACCCGTGACTGTTCTTCGAGCTCTTCGTTGGCAGTCTTGAGTTCTTCCTGCTGCACCTGCAGCTCTTCATTGAGTTGCTGGGTTTCGGCCAGCACTTCCTGCAGGCGCTGACGATATCGCGCACTCTCGATCGACATGCCCAGGTTGCCGCCGACCCGCTCCAGCAGCTCTTCATCCCGCTCTTGCAAGGGGCGCAGGAAACCCAGCTCGATCACCCCGTTGATCTGCCCGTCTTCGGTCGCCGGCATCAGCAGCGCACTGCGCGGCAAGCCGCTGCCCAGGCCGGAACTGAGGCGATAGAAGTCTTCGGGCAGGTCGTCCAGGCGCAGCAAGCGGCCTTCGCGGACCGCCTGGGCCAACAGGCCATGGTGGTCCGGTTCGACCTGCTCGCGGGCCTGCTCTTCAGCACCCAGGCCATAACAGGCCACGCGCACCAGCCGGCCATGCTCGTCGCGCACGTACACGGCGCCCACCACGCTGCCCAGATAAGAGGCAAAAAAGCGCAGGATGTTCTCGCCAAGCATGGGCAAGGTCAGCTGCCCGAGCACCTGCTGCGCCAGCTGGGTCTGGCCGGTGCGCAACCAGGCCTGGTGCTCCAGGCGCTGCGCCGAGCGTTGCTGGGCCTGCAGGTTTTCATCATAGCTGGCCGAAAGTGCCAACAGGTCGCGACGGCCCAGGTAAGCCAGCAATGCACTGAGGCCGACAATGAACAGCACGAAAGACGAGATCGCCATCACAGTGACGGAACTGACTTTTTCGTTGCGGGCCATGCGCAGTTGTTGTTCGGTACTGATCAGGTCATCGAATTCCTTGCGGATTTCATCGGTGATGCGCTTGCCCCGGCCGTTGCCGATCAAGGTCTGGTAATCGCCTTGGCTGCGGCGCAGGTTAATCATCTGGTTGCCGAAGTCGTTCCAGGCCTGCTGCAAGGCGATCAGCCGATCGATGCGGTCGACCTGTTGGGGGTTGTCCTCGACCATGCCGCGCAGGCTCTGCAGGCTGCCGAAAATGCGTGGCTTGGCCACCTCGTAGGGGTCAAGGAAGCGCTCGTCGCCCGTGATCAGGAAGCCGCGCATGCCCGTTTCCATATCGATCGACAGCTTGACCGTATCGTTGGCATTGCCGATCACCCGGTCGGTGTGCTCGACCCACTGCATGGCCGAAAGCAGATAGTTGATCACCGCGACGAAGGCCACGGCCCCCAGCAGGCCAACCCCCAAGGGAAGGCCGATGTTGCGGCTCAACAGCTTGCGAAAGCTTCGCTGGTCCATCGAGGCTGCTTGAATCATGAGAAAACGCCCGAGCTAGAAAAGTCCATTGAAAAGAGTGGCCGGTCAGTCGTTATTGTTATCTGCCACTGCGCTGTCCTGATAAGCGAGTCTAACCAGCTTTGACAGGTCTGGCAGGGCATTAAGCCAGTATTTGAAGGTTGCGTTCGGCAATCGTTCCATCTGTTTGCATGGAGCGGTATCCTCGGGAACTTCTGATGCCGCGCGGTGCACAGATTAAAGACACTCATTTGTACAGGATTTGAACCATGCACCTTCTGGTAGTCGAAGACGACGACATCGTACGCATGCTGATGGTCGAAGTGCTCGACGAGTTGGGCTACAAGGTCATCGAGGCAGAAGACGCCGCAGCCGCCCTGCGGGTACTCGAGGATCCGGACCAAGCGCTGGCACTGATGATGACCGATGTAGGGCTGCCGGACATGCGAGGTGAAGTGCTGGCGGGCAAAGCGCGCGAACTGCGGCCACTATTACCGGTGCTGTTCGCCAGCGGCTATGCCGACAGTTTCAATGTACCGGAGGGCATGCACCTGATCGGCAAGCCGTTCAGCATCGACAAGTTGCGGGACACGGTGGTGGGTATTCTGGGTAACCCTTGAGCACGGTGTCGCCTGTTTCGCTCATAGGAGCGGGCTTGCCCGCGAAGAGGCCGACACAGGCAACCCACCTCACAGCGCTCTGCGCAGCAGATAGGTATCCATGATCCACCCCTTGCGCGCCCGCTCCCGCTCACGCACTTCCAGTATCTGTGCCTTGACTGCCTGCAACGGCCCGGCAATCAGCACTTCATCCTCGGTCCCCAGGTACGCCCCCCAATAGATGGTCAACGCCGGGTCATCGAGCCCGGCAAAGGCGCACTGCCCGTCGAGCATCACCACCACATTGTCGATAGGCCCCTGCCCGGCCAGGCGTCGCCCCGGCAGCACAGTCAGGGGCTCGCCGATGCGGTTGAGCGGCACCTGGTGCCGCGCCGCCAGCGCCTGCACACTGCTGATGCCAGGAATGACCTGCAAACGCAGCGTCACGCCGCGCTCGCGGACCAGGTCGAGGATACGCAGGGTGCTGTCGTACAGGGTGGGCTCGCCCCACAGCAGGAAGGCACCCGTTTCCCCGTCGCCAATTTCCTCCTCGATCAGGCGCGCATACAGCGCAGCACGCCGCCGGTGCCAGCTCTGCACCGCACCCAGGTAGTCCTCCGCCTGCACATCGCGCAACGGGTCGACCACCGGCACCAGGCGATAACCACCTTCGGGGCGATAGCGCTGCAGAATGGCTTTGCGCAGGTGCACCAGTTCATCTTTGTCGTCGCCCTTGTCGAGCACGAAGAACACGCTGGCACTGCGCAGCGCATCGACCGCTTCATAGGTGACCTGGCGCGGGTCACCCGCGCCGATGCCGATCAACAACAGGTCTTTCATTGCCCTGCCCTTTGCGCAAACCCACCTCTATTGTCAGGCGGCTACCGGTATTTGGCAAAGCGGCCGCTTAGAAGATCGAGAAGTTGTAGCTGACAATGACCCGCGTCTCATCCATGTCACGCGCCCACCTTTCATAGTTGCTGCGGTAAGTGGAATTACGCAGGCGTACGCTGACATCCTTGAAAGTGCCACTTTGTACCTGGTACTTGAACTCGGTGTCGCGCTCCCACTCCTTGCCTTCGGCACGGCTGCCCGGCACCTTGATATTGTCACCGTTGATGTAACGGGTGAAGAAGGTCAGGCCGGGCACACCCAGCGCCTTGAAGTCGTAGTCATAGCGTACTTGCCAGGAGCGCTCCCGGGCAGCGGCGAAATCATTGACCTGGGCGTAGTTGACCAGGTACGGGTTGCTGCCATCCAGGTACGGCATGGCGCTGTTGCCATACATGCGCTGCCAGCCGCCGCTGAGCTTGTGGCCACCGAGGCTGTAGCCAAGCATGCCGCTGAAGGCGCGATGGTCGATTTCGCCCGCACGGGCATTGCCGATGTCATCACTTTTGATCAGCCGTAAGTCAGCCGACAGGCTGCCCACCGCCAGCGGTTGACTGGCCACCAGACCGAAGAAGTGCTGACGGTAGATATTCTCCAGTTTGGCCACTTGGTACTGGGCGCCGAAACGCTCGTTGAAGCGATAGTCGACACCGGCCAAGTCGAAGTGGTCGGCTTCGGTACCGCAAGCATAACGCTTGTTCTTGCAATGCACGCGGATGTCCTGGCGGTCGGTGGAATCCCGAGCCGTGTATTTGTCCAGGCGAGCCAGGGTGAACTTCAGGTCGTGCAGTTCTTCGGAGGTGAGCATGGCACCCTGGAACAGGGTCGGGAGCAGACGGCCATCGTTGTACTTGAGCAACGGCACATCCGGCATCATTGAGCCGTACTTCAGCACAGTACTGGAGACCTTGACCTTGGCCGCCAGGCCCATCTTCGCATACTGGTCGGCCGAGTGCCGGGGATCGTGACCGGACGAGGGCAGCAACCCACTGTTACTGTCGGCCGGGCTGGAATCCAGTTTGAAGCCGAACATGCCCAGCGCATCCACACCGAAACCTACCGGGCCTTGCGTATAACCCGATTGCACATTGAGGATGAAGCCTTGTGCCCACTCTTCGCGCCTGGATGCGCCCTGACTGGAACTGCTGTAACCGTCCCGGAAGTCCCGGTTGAAATAGACATTGCGTGCTTCGACCCTGGCACTGCTGTCTTCAAGAAACCCGGCAGCCTGGGCGTTGACACCGGCACACAATAGAAACAGGCCGGTAACACGGCGCCCGGGAGCGAGGGGGAAAGGGGAAAACATGCGAGGAAACATCCAGAATGAAGACGAGTTAACAACCTGTGGCACGGGCTGGCCACGGCACTGCGGGAGGTCCGAACATGAGTCGGCCATCATCTGAAATGATCGCGCAAAGGCTCTGGTGCGGGCCATTGGACCATGGTCTAGGCATCTGGTCGCGCAACCGCAGAAAACCTGCCAAATATCGCCCGCAAAACTGGGAAAGTTCCCGGCTTACTTACAAAAAGTTAGCAGTTTACCCAGTAGCCATGAATGACTACACTCGATATCAGCGAACAGTGGAACCCACCTGCGTGGCCGGCGTTTTTACTCTTCTTCAATGTTCGTCACGCCCTGCCACGACTGACGTACAGGAGTGATTACAGTGTCCAGACTTGCAGAGTTTCGTGCTGCCGAAAAAGCGCTCCAGGAACAGATGGCGCAACTGGAAGCGTTGAAAAAGGATGCCGGCCTCAAACGCGAAATCGAATTCGAGCAGAAACTAGTCGGCCTGATGAAAAGCTATGACAAGAGCCTGCGCGATATCATCGCCATCCTCGACCCGAAGGCTGTGGCCCGCGCTTCCAGCACACCCGCCAAGCAACAACGCCGCCCACGGGTGGTCAAGGTCTATCAGAACCCGCACACCGGCGAGCGAATCGAGACCAAAGGCGGCAACCACCGCGGTCTCAAGGCCTGGAAAGAACAGTATGGGGCCGCCACGGTAGAAAGCTGGGTACGCTGATGAAATGTGCACACAGGCTTCACACTTTTTTCACAAGGACTGGCTCAGTATCGAAACAGCTAAAGGATTAGCGACCCCATCACGCGCCCGCACATGCGGGCCTCTAATTTCAGCGCCCTGCCTTTGCAGGGCGCTTTCATTTGCGCAATCGGTGCACTGCCGTATCATGGCCAGCCTGTCTGTTTTGCCGGCGCCCTGCGCCCGGCCCCGTCTCAGGAGTTCCCATGAGCCTGCACGATCTGCAAACCCTGCCTGGCGTCACCGCGCAACCTGACGCCGCCACCGCCCAGTTCGTCTTCAACCACACCATGCTGCGGGTCAAGGACATCGAGAAGTCGCTGGACTTCTACACCCGCGTGCTGGGCTTCCGCCTGGTGGACAAGCGTGACTTCCCTGAAGCCGCTTTCAGCCTGTACTTCCTGGCCCTGGTCGACCCGGCACAGATCCCCGCTGATGACACCGCCCGCCACCAGTGGATGAAGTCGATCCCTGGCGTGCTGGAGCTGACCCACAACCATGGCACCGAAAACGATGCCGAGTTCGCCTACCACAATGGCAACACCGACCCGCGCGGCTTTGGCCATATCTGCATTTCGGTACCCGACGTACGCGCCGCTTGCGCGCGCTTCGAGGAACTGGACGTACCGTTCCAGAAACGCCTGCAGGACGGGCGCATGAACCACCTGGCCTTCGTCAAGGACCCGGACGGTTACTGGGTCGAAGTGATCCAGCCAACCGACCTCAAGGACTGAGCGTTCGTCGCGGCGCGCTCGTCGGGCCGGGAACTCCCGGCCTCTTGCTGTGGTATATGAAGGTAACTGCTTCACATGCCACAGCGAGGTAAGAACGATGCAATCTCTTCACTGTGAATACCGCGAGCACACCATCACCGCCAGCGTGATGCCCCACCCCGACTCACCCCTGCCCTATGCCGCCGGCTGCCTGATCACGGCCCCTGACGGGCACACCAGCAAGCGCATGTCGATGCCGATGCAGTTCTTCTCCGACCTTGAGAATGCGCAGCATGTGTCGCTGGCCCATGGCCGGGCACTGGTCGACAAGCAGCTCGATGGCGGGAACAAGGTGTTCTGACCCTGGTTTCGCCAGCCCCCTTCGCAGCTAAAGCCGTGAAGGGGGCTGGGGGAACTAGATAGCCCGCGCGTACGCCACAGCCGCATCCACCTGCTCCTGCGATGGCCTTACCCCGGTGTACAACACGAACTGTTCCAGCGCCTGCAACGCTATGACCTCCAGCCCAGTGATCACCGGCTTGCCCAACACCTGAGCCCGGCGAATCAACGGCGTCTGCGCCGGCATCGCCACCACGTCGAACACCCGCTCCGCCGCCGCGATGGCGTGCTCGGGAAACGCCAGCTCATCTGCCTCCTGCCCGCCTGCCATACCGATCGGCGTCACATTCACCAGCATCGGCGGGCAGAGGTCGCCTGGCTCAGGCACCCAGCGATAACCACAGACATCCGCCAACTGGCGCCCGGCCTGTTCGTTGCGCGCAACGATGATGCCTTCGGCAAAGCCGGCATCGCGCAAGGCGCTGGCCACGGCCTTGGCCATGCCCCCGCTGCCTCGCAGGGCAAACGCGGTGCCCGGATCGACCTGGTGCTGCACCAGCAATTGGCGCACGGCCAGGTAATCGGTGTTGTAAGCCTTCAGGTGGCCATCGCCGTTGACAAGGGTATTGACCGACTCGATGGCCGCCGCCGAGGGATCGATTTCATCGACCAAAGCCATGCAGGCTTCCTTGTAGGGCATCGACACCCCACAGCCGCGAATACCCAGAGCGCGGATCCCTGCCACCGCCGCCGGCAGGTCATCGGTGCGCATGGCCTTGTAATAGAAATCCAGGCCCAGCTGCTGGTACAGGTGATTGTGAAAGCGCACGCCGAAGGTCCCCGGGCGACCGGCCAGAGAGATGCAAAGCACGGTGTCCCGGCTTGGAGTTGTCGGCATAACAGGCTCCTTGGTCATGACTGAAACGTTTATTCAGCGTAACAGAGTCAGTCACTGGTCGTCCCTTACACAACCTTTACCGTTTCCCTGTGCTCGGTTGACAGAGAACGGAGTCAAAGTAACAAGGCCCGAACGTGGTAACGGTTGATAGGACCAATGATCACTATCGAGGAAGTTGATTTCAAACTGCCCCGGCTGCTGCGTATGGTGGAGCCATGTTTCACAGGAGGTCCCCATGGCCACTATCCAGATCATGTCCGTTGTCGGTAGCGCCGTTCCCGCCTCACTGCGTGAGCAGGGCCTGCTGGCGTGCTGGTACCTGGTTCGCAACGGCGAAGCCGTCAGCGGCCCGATGCCGACGCTAGCATCAGCCCGGGCACTGGCCGAACAGTTGCAGCCAGGCACCTTGGCTGCCTGATCCGAATTTGTTGTGCGTTGCTCCCTATGCCCCTGTTGCCCGCCAAACTGGCGGGCTTTTTTTTGTTCTTCACGGATTGCCGGGGTTGCCACCTCGTGTTTGGCCGCTACTGCCCAACTGACTGGTCAGCACCATGACCTTGCCTTGCAGCCGGCCTACGGTCATCACCAGCTCGTTTCGTTCCTTGGCGAGCAGATCAGCTTTTGCCTGGGCCTCCCGTCGGGCATCCCGTTCGATGTCCAGCAGTTCTGTCAGGTGGCGGATGACTGCAAGCTCCGCGTTGTCCATCGCGCGGTCGACTGCATCTCTGGACAACCACTTGCGCAGCCACAGAAACGCACCTAGCAGTACAGTCCCCGTACCGCCCAACCAAGTGACGGTGCCCGGGCCGAGGTCGGTCGGATCCATGTGAACCTCATTACAGATGATGATGTGATCAGCCCTGGAGAAAAATGTCTCGTTAGCTTTCCTTGTTCGCGCGCTTAATTTAGCCTACAGCTAACAGTACCACAAGAGCAGATTTAGCCATGCGCACATTTAGCAGCAAGCTAAACACTGGCATGCTTCACCCCATGGACATCTACCAAATTCGCAAGCACAACCTGGTGAAACTGATCGGTAGCCAGAGAAAGGGGACCTGCGCAGAGCGCTGGGGGATGGCGCCTGCACACCTGAGCCAGATCCTTTCGGACAAGACCGTGAAAAACCTGGGCGATGATGTGGCCCGTCGCATCGAGGGCATCGAAGGCCTGCCACGGGGCTGGTTCGACGCACTGTCGCCAGGCGAACATGCGCAAGCTGCTGTCGAGGCAGGTGACAACAAACTCTCAGCAGCCGACCTGGTCAAGCAGATGCTGGCCCGAAGCGGCAAAGGGATCTCTGAAGAAACCCGGCAAAGGCTGCTGGCAGCTGCGCAAGAGCCTGCAGATACCACGCTGCTGAAAGCCGAGCCGCTTCGCCCCGGCCTGGTCGGTGACGAAGTGTGGATTGCCCACTATGACGTACGGGCCGCCATGGGCGGTGGCCAGATCCCCCACGACTACCCCGAGATGTTCAAGGACGTTCGCGTCAGCCCCAGCCACCTGCGCGAGCTGGGCGTGGAGTTCAGCGAGCACCATCACCTGAAGATGGTGACCGGCTGGGGTCAGTCGATGGAACCTACCATCAGGCACCGCGACCCGCTGATCGTCGACGTCAGCATCCGCGAATTCGTCGGCGATGGCATCTACTTCTTTTCCTGGGGCGACCACATCTACATCAAGCGGCTACAGATCGCGGACGAGGACCACTTCGAGATGATCTCCGACAACTCGCGGCACAAAGACCGCATGATTCGTCGGGAAGAGACCTACATTCAGGCCAGGGTCCTTCTGGTGTGGAATGCCCACCTGGTATAAACCGAAGCCCGCCCTGACCGGCGGGCTTTTGCTGAAGCTCAGAAAGGTGCCGCCTCCTCGACCTGCATCTCGCAGTCGCGCTCGACGACAAAATCATCACGCTCTTCCACGCTAGAGCGCGCCCATCGCACCGTCACGCTAGCATCATCGTTGAACGTCAACTGCAACTCGGGCGTCTCCCGCAGCTGGCCCATCACCTCCTCCCATTCCGCTTCACCGTCGGTATCCAGGCGGTGCACCACTACCCAACGCTGCGTCTGCGCGAGTGGGTGGTTGATCATTGACGATACCCGCAGGCTAAGCCGCTCTATTCCAGTCATTTCCTGGCGCTGTTGGGGTCCCGACTGCATGTGCCTAGACATATTCTTATCCTGATAGCTGTATATTCGTACAGTATTCAGCTAAAGCTTATCTCACCGCCAAAGCCAGCGTAAAGCCCCACCGCGAAAAAATTTCGCCAGTAGGTAACATCCCCCAAAGCGAAATTAATTTAGCCAAAAGCTATTGATTTGATTTTAGCCACAGGCTAATTTTGTGTTCGACCGCCATTTGCACGGCTGCTCAACCACTCAAACCCTTTCGCCAGGAGCTCCCCATGGCCGTAGATATCAGCCACCTCACCATCGCCACGCCGATAGCCGTCTCCTCAACCAACCCCGTTGCTCTGGAGCTAAACGGTGCTGAAGCGATTGCCCGCCTCCCCAGCATCGTGACGGTGCTCAGCGATGGCTCGATCCAGTTTTCAGCACCCACCAAAGGTGCTTCGAGCAAAAGCACCCACAGGACACGCTGCGAATGGACAGAAACGCAAGACTGGACGCTGGCCAGCGCCCAGAATCACTGGAATCGCCAGACCATGACGCTGACCAAGGTCAACTCGGCGCAGAAGGTGGTCATTGCCCAGATGCACGTACGCGGGGATGACGGCCCGCCGGTAAAGGTGTTCTGGAACAAGGGCAACATCACCTTCGGGTTTCGGCGCACCTTTAACCAGACCGATCCGGTGAACTCCACAGTTTTGAAGGGGGTGCCACTGGGTGCGACGTTCCACATCAGCATTCACACCACGTCTGAAGGCGTGGTAAACGTGACGGCCGAATACAACGGGGTATCCGCCTCGTCGGGCGATTTACAGCTCGACAGCACCTGGGCTTCACACCTGTTCGAGTTCCACGGCGGGGTCTACAACCAGGTCGATTACACCGACGCAACACCCGCCGAGGACGGCTCGATCTGCATCATCAGCGAGCTCTTGCTCATCCACCGCTGAACGTCGATGCCCAGCCCTGCTAGCACAAGCCCTCATGGCGTCGCATGAATGCAAAAAGCCCAGCGCGGGGCTGGGCTTCTATCAGCTGGGCTGAACAGTACTTCCGCCAGCCTTTACACACTGTACTGGCAGTTACTCCAGTGGGCGCTTGTGATAACTATAACGCTCGGCATTGGATGCCCGCGATGGGTCCGGCGGGCCTGGTCTCTGCCTGCCTCGAAAGGGCCGATTATGTGCGGAATCGTCGCGATCCTCGGGCTGCTCCCTTTTACCTTCCGAGTCTTGACTGCCTGGCGGACCATTGTTTTCAGCCGGCCTGATAGCCTGCTGATCACAATCCATTCCATCCCTATCTATGGTCATACGCACCTCTCAATGCTCAGAAGCTCTGAGCTACATCAAGTGTGCGCTTACCCTGTCCAGAAAGGTTTTATATCAGATCACCGGACACGGGCGAGAACATCAATACCGGGACCTTTCGCTACACTGCATCCCACTCAAAAACATAGCCATTGGTACAAAAATTGGTACGCGCCGGCTGTACGTCCATCCAGCACATCCCGGCAATGCAGCAGTAGCGTGGGAATCTATCCTCAGACCGCACCGCAAGCGGCCTGAGCATCTGGCCTATCTAATAGGGTTCAGCCAGTTTCAGCGACTTTGGCCCAATAAAACCGAGACGCTTTCGGGCGGTTTTAGACAGCTCTATTCCCCCATCCAGGCGTTCTGCCAACCTAGATCTGTCCTGGATCGTCAGCTACACCCACCTCCCACAGTCCGATGTCGAGCCAAAGCGGTCGGTCACGGTCTATCTTTTAAGACTTGAGTCAGATTGATCGAGGCCTTGATGCATGAATTCTCTCTGGATCGCAGTGGCCATTTTTGGGTGCTTGGTTGCCGCCTCGCTTCTCATGATGCAGTGGTACCCAAAGCTGGCATCCCACCATAGAGATGAAGACACCGGCGTTTTTCAAGGTAGTTGTCGCGTCAACCATCCAACTATGCGGCTTGCTTCACGTGCTGTTGTTCTCGATCAGGGTTCAGCAGCACGGTACCAATCGGCTCCCAGTTGCGAGTGCGTCCTGACCATCGCTCCGGATTCTTGCTTCGAGCGCGCTCATAGAGTTCGTGGCGCAGGGCAAGGATTTGCCTGTCCTGA